>JAGGYQ010000075.1 GCA_021162425.1 Candidatus Aenigmatarchaeota archaeon | reverse complement strand
ATATTAATGTGAAGAGTTTTGATTCGGGAATAAAAGGACTGGAAGAATGGATACAAGCTTTGCGGTGATTTATAATTGGTTTAGGGGCTTATCTTAACAGCGTCGTAAGTCGCAAATTTTTCGCGAACAAGATTTTTAAATAATTAAATTTACATACAATCACAGCATTGAATTTTTTACAAACAATCTTTGGAGGTTTGGCAGCATCAATTGTGTGATTTATTATCGTGGAATTTTCTATGTGAATCCTTATGTCGCCAAACTCCATAAAAAATTTGAAAAATCGCTGGGGATGAAAAAGTGGGAAAACGAAAAACTTTTCCTTGTTTTGATGTATTTGTTGATTCTGGTTCATTGTTTGTTGTACGCTTTTGTTTACTCATACCAGAACTTTCAATAAGATGGATGATGACAACATTCTCCAGTAAACTGCTTGTTGTTGATATAATCAGCGGTATTGTTGGCAGTTTCATAATCGGATTGACACTGGCATTTATAATCTAGTTTTAGTGATTTTCACACTTCTTCCAGTATACATACATCAGGTTTTATTATTGCTTTTTTGCAGAACATTTTTTTCAGGCTCTGCGTATCATTTATACTGCTCAAATTTATTTGGTCTCCGTTGAGATTGAGCATCCAGTCTGCTGTTTCATTTTCAGATGTTGAGTAAGATAGTATGACATAGCCCTTGAATTCTTTGGAATTTACAAACTTTTCATACATATCAAGCTTTCCTGCACAGGTTGTGCAATTTTCAGGATATATAAACTCTATGATAACCTTCCCTGATTTAAGAGCAGCTATCTTCTCTTGCGGAGTTAAAATCTTATTCACAACCACAGGCAACTCTATCCGCTTCCCGCCTTCAGGCATAGCCCTCATTGTTGCGAATCCTATCATAGAGCCAACCATTGTAATCGCTATGAATATGGAAATGAACAAGCTCTGCCTTCGCGTCTTCATAGGATAATTTTAATCTTATATCTATAAAAAATAATTCTTCATCATGGTCAGTCCTGCCAGATTGTGTCTTGTGTGCAAAGGCTCACGGCATCTTTGTGGATGGAAGATATGCCCACTTTACTACAGGGAGAAGTCAATCCCTGCGATAAAAACCAGACTTAAAGAAGATTTTTTCGGCCCAAGCACATCCATATTCATCGGTCATAACTTCTATCCGAACGTCTATGTCGGTCCTCTCACCACACTTAACGAAGAAAAGTTAGGCATAATCGACCACCCGGTCAAATGGTTTGGCAAACCATACGGAGAAATAATAGAAATGCGGTCTTTTGTCATGAGGGCAAAAAGCAGGGAGAACATATATTCACATTCGAAACTCATAGAAAAAAATCAAGAGATTGCGTTATCCATCAAACCGCTGGATGTCGAAATTAAATTCAGGAGAAAGCCCGCCATCAATTTTGAATTTTCTGATATCATACAACCCATGGGACCTTCTGGTATTCTCAAATATCTCAAGGTAACAGAGAACCCCAAAATACCACGAAAAATAGAAAAAGTCCTCACAGACGAACTCAAAGCAGAAGAAGCAGGATTCATGCTTTACAAAAATGGAATAGATGTATATAAACTTTCAGTGGTGCTTTCTTCTGGTATTCTCGGTTACGAGGGAAGGAAAAAACTTGTCCCCACGCGCTGGTCAATAACAGCTGTCGATGACATGATAGCAAAGAAGTTAATCAGCAATATAAAAACATACAACCAGATAAACGAATACCTCGTCTTTTCAAGCGAATATCTTGATAACCACTTCGAATTTTTGTTCATACCTGGAAGATGGGAGTTCGAGAATTTCGAGGCGTGGTCCCCTGGGACGACCTGGTCATTCAATCTGAAACGAACGGAAATACTTGAAGAATACGAATCCTTTCAGGGAAGGACGAAATATGCGAATCTCCAAGCAGGTGGGTACTACGCGAGCAGACTTGCTGTTGTCGAGTATTTGCACAAAATCAGAAAACAGGCAACTGTGGTAGGTTTCCGTGAGGTTCGTGAAGGTTACACCATACCGCTTGGCGTGTGGCTTGTACGCGAAACAGCGAGAAACGCATTCAAATCGCCACCGAAAAAATTCTCATCGCTGAAAGATGCGTTAAATAACATAGGGACGCGATTAAGAATTGATATACACGAGTTTTTAAAGCGCAGCAAAATTCTTCGACAGAAAAAACTCAAAGACTTTTATAATTTATAATTGAAAATTCTGTTATGGGATTATCAAAAAAAGAAAAGATGAAAATAATAATTAAGTTTATCAGGAGCAGATACGGAAAACGCATAAACGAATTTCTTGAGCGAAACATAGACCCATTCGAGCTGCTCATAACAACTGTCCTCTCACAAAGAACAAAAGATGAAAACACCGCAATGGCGAGCGAAAGACTTTTTTCTGTTGTGACATGCCCAGAGGAGATAATCAGGATGGAAGATAAAACGCTTGAAAACCTCATAAAGCCTTCTGGAACGTATAGAGAAAAGGCGAAACGCATAAAACAAATATCAAAAATCGTGGTTGAAAAATATAATGGCAAGTCCCCCAGAACGAGAAAAGAACTGATGAGTCTTCCCGGTGTAGGGCCAAAAACAGCTGATGTCGTTCTTTCCTATGGCTTCGGTGTCCCTAATATACCTGTCGATGTGCATGTCGAAGTGTGTTCAAAAAGACTAGGTCTCGTCGACCAAAACGCGAAATACGAAGAAATAAGAA
This sequence comes from Candidatus Aenigmatarchaeota archaeon, assembly GCA_021162425.1. Taxonomy (GTDB): domain Archaea; phylum Aenigmatarchaeota; class Aenigmatarchaeia; order QMZP01; family QMZT01; genus JAGGYQ01. The sequence goes on along the minus strand of JAGGYQ010000075.1, from coordinate 29,376 downwards.
AAACTCTGGAATCCCTTGTATCTGAAAAGGAAAGGTTTCTGGTTAATGTAGGGTTTGTAAATTTTGGTAAGGAAATATGCAGGACACATAATCCAAAATGTGGTATTTGTCCGTTAAACGATATATGCGATTTTCATCGCAGCAAACGAATGGGTTAAAGGCGAAAACATGTATTACAGGAGGACAGGGTATAAATTCACGAAATCCATGACGTTTTATCTTATAGCTGTCAATATAATATTTTTCATTATTCAACTATTTATACCATGGTTCACATATATTTTTGAATTGAAACCGGATTATGCGCTTTCAGGCATGTGGTGGCAATTCATAACATATATGTTTCTTCATGGTGGAGTGTTCCACATAACCATAAACATGTTTGTTTTGGCAATTTTTGGTTTTCCACTAGAACTTGTAATAGGCAAAAAGCGATTCACTCTCCTGTATTTTATCTCAGGTGTAGGGTCAGCCATAATTTACATCTTGTTCACAGGCACGGATTACGCATTGATAGGAGCATCTGGTGCGGTTTTTGGTGTCTTGGCGGCGTATGCCTTCAAATTCCCTAGATCGTGGGTTTATATTTTTGGTTTGTTCCCCCTTCCAGCAGCCCTGCTTATTGTATTGCTTCTGATAGAGGAATCGTTCTACGGACTAATGGGCGCGCAACCTGGAATAGCGAATTTCGGGCATGTTGGTGGTATCTTAACGGGTCTGGCGTTGATGTTTTTGTGGAAGGTCAGGGATGAAAGAAAAAAACAGGTCAGAGATTTTGAGTTCATATGGGAATAATTCGCTCTTTGACGAAATAAAATCACCAAATATATAAAAGCATAAAGGCAAAGAAAAGTATATGAAAACAATTCTGCCCGCTGAACGTGTGAAAAACGTGACCTACGCCATAAGAGATGTTGTAGTTGAGGCCAAGAAGTTGAAAAGACAGGGTAAAAAAATACTGCACCTTAACATAGGTGACCCCAATGTCTTCGATTTTTTTACACCAAAACACATGATAGAAGCCACGTATAAAGCCATGCTTGAAAACAAAAACGGTTACGCCGATTCGATAGGTGTTTCGGAAGCAAGAGAGGTAATAGCAAGAGAAGCCCATAGAAAGGGTATAAAAAGCGTTGAGGAAGATGATATTTTAATCACGACTGGATTAAGCGAGGGTATTGAACTTATTTTGAATGCACTCATCAATCCAAAAGAAAATGTCCTAACACCAAATCCCGGCTACCCACTTTATATCGCAGTAATCAACAAACTCGGCGCTGTTCTAAATCAATACGAGAAAAACGAAGGGGAAGAATGGCAGCCAGATCTCGATGACATCAGAAGAAAAATAAACGAAAAAACAAGAGGTATAGTTTTGATAAACCCAAACAATCCGACAGGAGCACTTTACAGCAGAAAAACGCTTCAGGAAATAGTGGACATAGCCAATGAACATAACCTTGTGATAATATCGGACGAAATATACGACAAACTGGTTTTTGACAATATCACTCATTGCTCCACCGCGTCTTTGGCAGATGATGTTCCTGTCATAACAATGGGTGGACTGTCCAAAAATTACCTTGTCCCTGGATGGCGTATTGGCTGGCTAATATTCAGCGGCAACGAAAAATATATAGGCGGATTGAAAAATGCAGTTTTTCAGCTCGCCAGAGCCCGTTTATCTTCGCCCGGACCGTTCCAATACGCGATAAAACCTGCCCTTGAAGGTTCGCAAGAGCATTTAAAAGAAGCTGTAGAAAAACTTCAGGCAAGGAGAGACCTTCTTCACAAAAGACTGAACGAGATAGACGGAATATCATGTGTAAAGCCCAGAGGCGCTTTCTATGCGTTTCCAAAAATAGAAGTTGATGTCAAGGATGACAAAGAATTTGTTCTCGGACTTTTGAGAGAGAAATATGTCTTGACTGTCTTCGGGACGGGCTTCGGCTACCCAAAGCCTGACCACTTCCGTATCGTGTTTCTTCCGCCTCTCGATATCCTTGAAGAGGCTTTCAACAAAATAGAAGAATACATAAGAAAGTATAGATAAAAATTATTTACGCCAGCATGTGTTTATATGAAGATTTGACAAATTTACCACAAAGCAGACTCAAAACCATCTGCAGTTCCTCTCTTTTATCATATATCAAAATATGATGGCATCTGCAGCTGCAACCAACAACCCTTTTCTGGTAACCTATCTGACCAGAAGCTTCGCCTGCTCTGGGTCATATTTCCAATCTTTCGGAAGCTTGCCCTTTCGAATGTAGTATTTTGCAAGTCTGCGTATCTTCGATTCGGTCAGCTCAAGTCCTCTTTTCGCCTGATAATCCTTCTTGTTTTTCTCAAGGTGTGACATTATCTGAACTGCCTTTTTCAAAAGGTTCATGAGCTCTTCTGGTATTTTTGGATAAAGGTCATGCTCTTTCAGTATTTGTGTAACTGCCTTCTTTGCAACGACCTTAACAGAAGGGATTCCGTATTGATCTCTCAAAATCAAACCTATCTGCGCTGACGACAAGCCCTGCTTTGCGTATTTAACAACAAGCTCTTCGACTTCCTCTGGTTTATACTCGACCCATTTCGCTATCTTTACAAGTGGTTTATGCGAACCTGACTTTCCCTTTTTCCTCGAATACATCCGTGCGATATTCTCACCTCGATACGGGTCAGCTTCGCTAACCCGTTCTTCGAATGAATTTATATGGACAGCGAACATTTAAAAGTTTTATCTTTTTCTCATGGCAACCCAGATGGAGTTGAACAAAACAAAAAATGGGAGTATCTCAAGTCTTCCAAGCAACATATCAATTATAAGAACTATTTTACCCGCTGGGTTCATCGAGGATATGTCAACTGTTGATAGACCAACTGTCCCTTCAGCGGATGCGGAAACAAAAAATGAGTCAATTGGCGAATACCCCAAAAGGCTTATTATTGTTGTGGAAATAACAAGTATTGCCAGATAAATAAACGAAAAGAGCGATATTATTGTCAATTCGTCATCTCTTATAAGCTTGCCGTAAAATTTGAAAGGCACAACAGCGGATAACGGATAAGATATTTTTTTACTGACCCACACAACTGCCTTGCCAAGTATACCAATGCGAACCAGTTTGAGTCCACCTGCTGTTGAGCCTGCAAATCCTCCAACTATCATAAGTATGATTATTAAGAATTTCGAAAACTCGGAATGTATGCCTGCTATCGAAAATCCTGTTGTAGTTAAAGCTGAGAATGTGTAAAAAATTCCGTCGGCAAAAGGCCTCGATGCTGAAACAAAAGCTACTGAAAGAAGAACAGAAAACGTTAATATTATAGCCCAAAAGAGCTGCGTTTCACCATTTTTGAAATACTCTTTAAAGTTCCTTTTGAACATACTGTTGTGTATGAAAAACGATGTCCCTCCCAATGTCATCAAAACAACCATGACCGCGTAAATCGCAGGTGTATTGTAACTTCCCACTGACCCGTTTTTTATAGAAAAACCGCCCGTAGAAACTGACGTAAAAGCATGCACAACAGCATCAAACACAGGCATACCAAAAAAGCATAGCAAAAAAATACCTGCTATGGTGTAAGTTATGTATATTAAGAATATTCTCTTAACCGTATGATAAACACTCGCCTCTATTCTTTCCGGATGACCTTCTGCCCTGTATATATAATATGAGGACATACCGGGAGACGAAAGCATAAGGAGGAATATGACCAAAATCCCTATTCCACCTATCCATTGTGTCATCGCGCGCCAGAAGAGCAGAGAGTATGGAAAAGTCTCTGGTTCAATAACTGTTAGCCCTGTTGTTGTGAAACCAGAGACAGATTCAAAAAATGCATCAAGTAGGTCCAGATGGTCAAGGTATACAAGAGAACCGAATGCGGACATCAGAACGAATGTAAGACTAGCCAAAACCATTGCAGAGCCTAAGGTAAGATTTCCGCGTGGAAACTTCTTCCTCAATGCAATTCCGAAGCTCATCGTTACTACAAAGCCGAATATGAAAGGCACATAGACATCTTCGTTGAAAATATAGCTGACAACAACAGGCAAAAGCATTAACACAGATATTATAGTAAGAACTAATCCGAGATAATGCAGAACCGCTTTGAAATTCATAATTTATAATATGATATTTCAATTATAAATCATGAAAAAGGGTTTCATGCACGTGGTGGAAATCATACTTATCGTTCTGCTTCTATTTTTTGTTTTCACGCAGTTCTCATCTATACCCACAAATCAAATTGAATGGTCAAGAATAAAATTAGGAATTCTCGGGGATGATGTGTTGAAGGTGTTGAATTTGAAGGGCGTTGACTGGTTTAACAGGACAAGCATAGAGCGCGAACTGGAAAAACTCCTACCAAGCAATATCATGTATTCAGTCGTTTTGAAAAATGTCATAAAACCAAAAATAAAAACAGGGTGTCTGTGCGACGAAGATGAGAAGAATGCAATTGAAAATGCCTTGAAACCCGGTTTTGATATAAATGGTCAGGATGTGACATTCGAAGTTATAGGTGTGAACAGCATAGATGAGCTTTTTTCTTTTGATTTTGATGTTGTGCTGATTCCCAAATATACAGACCTCACACAGCATTTGGCACAGATTAGAAATTTTTTGAGCAAAGGTAAAGGTGTGGTTGAGGTGTTTGACCTGCCAAAAATCGATTATGTTCAACGCGAAGTCTTTGGGCTTGATACAGGAGAGGAAAAAGCGACAGAAAAATACATAGTCTTCACAGATGAGAGCAAAGATGCCTCAAATGAAATAAATAAAATCTACAGATATTTTTATAATATTCCAAGGTTCTACGATACGTTTAATTCAACGTATGAGTGGGCCAACCTAACAGGGTTGCTTATGCTCGCCCCTGATGGAAATCCTTCACCATCTCTTTTTTTGGGGAATGATACGCGTGTATACACAAGGTTTTATAAGGGATTTGACACGGGTGAAATAGATATGGATATCATGCTCGACAAAAACGCTTTGCTTTTGGTCGGGTTCAGGTTCGATTCGAACAACAATCAATATTTTGCATCTTTCAGCTCGAACAGTTCTTTTGGCTTCGATAGTTTTTACAGGAGTGACTCGTCATTGCATTCAATAGGAACAAACACCTCACATATAACAGAACCCGGTGCATGGCACAGAATTAGGATAGCGGCTGAAGGGAATTTATTTAGACTTTACAGTGACGGTAAACTTGTCGCCTCAGCAACAGGGGAAGGCAGTATTATCAAAAGTAACATAACTTTGCTCCAGATACACGGGAATTCGAAAGTGGACAACATTAAAGTAACATTCCACTACGGACACAGGATGTCAAATTTTCTAACCTCAAACGAAAACACAACACAAGCGAACAACGAAACCTACAAAATACTTTTAAGACAAATAGGAAGCGGTGTTCCAGCATGCATAATAAATTATAATGTTGAAGGTAAGGGGAGAACCGCTTGGCTATCTGCAGGTGACCTTTCGGTAGAAGAGCAGAAAATTATCCTAAAGTCAATACTCGCATGGGCAGCAGGAGACGAGTACAAGGTCATAACTTCTGACATAAAAAAACCTGTTTCTTCTTTTATTTACACCGTTTCTAACAAGGACATGCTTCAGCCAGTAAAGGTAATACTCGAGCTCGGATACTTATATTAAATTTAAATCACATAACTGCAAATAATAGATATGGAAAAATTCAAAGATGCAACAGGAGAAGAGATAATAAGAGTTAGAATGCCCAGAAACGAAGAGGTTTTTGGTATAGTTGAGGAAATGCTCGGGGCGGGCAGATTCAGGATAGCATGTTCTGATGGCAAGAAAAGGGTATGCAGGGTGTCAGGTAAGTTTAAAAGGAAACAATGGATAAGGTCAGGTGACACCGTTCTTGTGAAACCATGGGAGGTTCAAGGTGATGAGAAAGGTGATGTCATATGGAAATACAAAAGGGCAGAGACAGAATGGCTTAGAAAAAAAGGGTTATTGAACTTCTAACTCATTATATTCTTCAACCAAGCTGGAACTATGCTGGAAACTGTTAAAATTCCTGAACGAAGAAAAGGTGTGCTAATAGGTAGGGGTGGTTCTGTAAAGAAAGCGTTGGAGGAAAACACGAATACAAAAATAAGAATCAACGACAGCGTCGAGATAGAGGGAGAGGCACTTGATGTAATGAAGGCGAGAGAGATAATAAAGGCTATAGGAAGAGGATTCTCTCCTGAAAAAGCATTCAAACTGCTGAATGACGAGTATCAGCTTTTCATCATAAGCCTTGAAAAACCCACAAAGAAAAGGAAAAGAAGAATTCTTTCAAGAATCATCGGTTCAAAAGGCATGTCAAAAAATAAAATAGAAATGTTCACAAATACTGATATATCAATCTACGGAAAAACAATCTCTATCATAGGCAAATGGGAAGATGTTGAAAAAGCGGCAAAGGCTATTGATATGCTTATAGGAGGCAAACCACATTCATACGTATTCAAATACCTTGAAGGTTTGAAAGGTGAGACTGCATGAAAGCCAAAGAAATGGCACAAAAACACAGAGAGATAAGCATATCGGAATTCTTTGAAAAGAACAGACATTTGCTTGGCTATGACAATAAAGTCAAGGCACTCCTTATGATAGTAAAAGAAGGTGTAGATAACGCTTTAGACGCAACAGAAGAAGCGAGAATATTACCTGATATTTATGTAAAGGTAAAGGAAATAAAGCCAGAGATTTACGAAATTGTTATAAAGGATAACGGACCGGGAATTGTTAAAAGCCATATACCAAAGATTTTCGGAAAATTGCTTTACGGCTCGAAGTTTCATCGCCTGAAACAAAACAGGGGGCAGCAGGGGATAGGGATATCCGCTGCCACGCTGTATACGCAGCTCACGACAGGGAAACCCCTTGAAATAAAAAGCTCTGTTGGGGACGGCGTGACCCACATATACAAAATAAAAATAGATATCAGAAAAAATGAACCTATAATTCTGGAAAGTCGGGAGGAAAGAGGGGATATATGGCATGGTGTGGAATTAAGATTTATAACAGAAGGTGTCTACAGAGATTATAAACAATCAATACACGAATACCTCAAGCAAACCGCAATTGCGAATCCATACGCAAATATAACATTTGATTCTCCAAAAGGTGTAATAAAATTTACAAGAACTGTTGACAAACTTCCGAAAGAGGCAAAAGAGATAAAGCCGCATATCCTCGGCGTTGAACTTGGCATCATGTCAAGAATGCTCATGAACACAAAAGCAAAAACATTGATAAGTTTTTTGACAACAGAATTCACGAAACTTGGAAGGAAAACTGCGAAAGAGATATGCAAAACAGCAGAAGTGAACGAGAATGCAAAGCCGAAAAAACTAACAGATGAGGAAATCAAAAGGATTATGGAAGCTGCAAAATCTGTGAAATTGCAGAAGCCTCCCACAAACTGCTTATCACCTCTTGGGAGCGATGTAATAACAGAAGGGTTGAAAAAGGAATTGAATCCGGAGCTGGTTGAGGCTATAACAAGACCACCTGAAGTTTACAGGGGTTGGCCGTTTCAGGTCGAGGTGGGAATAGCATATGGCGGCTCTGTAACCCAAGGCAAGCTTATGAGATTCGCAAACCGCGTTCCCCTGCTTTATCAGCAGGGTGACTGTGCAATAACAAAAGCAATTACAGGGATTGATTGGAGGCGATACGGTCTCGGAGGTGATGTGTTCGAAAATCCTGTTGTTATATTTGTTCATGTTGTCTCGGTATGGGTTCCGTTCACCTCCGAATCGAAAGAGGCAATTGCTTCCTATCCTGTGATAATCAAGGAGATAAAGCTCGCGACACAGGAAGTTGCCAGAAAGCTCAAGACATATCTCTCTGGTAAAAGGAGACAGGCATATCATCAGCAGAGAATGAAAACATTCGAAAAATATGCCAACCTTACTGTCCAAGCCCTTTCCGAGCTATCAGGCGAACGTAGAGAGAAGGTCAAGAACATGCTGATAGAATTGATAAACACCAAACGCCATGTAAAAGAGGTAGATGAAAATGAAGTCAAAAGAAGTGGAGAAGCTGAGGAAGCTGGGTCTGAATGTGCTGGAGCAGATAAAGAAAAAAGAGAATCCGAAGATAGAGATTCCCATCAGGTCACTCTCGAACATATACTTCGACGAGAAGAGAAAACTCATCAGACTGGGAACTAAAACCAGCCAGAGGTATTACCTGAACATTGCACACACAAAAAAATTCATGCAAACTCTGCTCGTTGCAGCTGAATGCAAGAAGATAATAGAGCAAGGTGTCACGACCTCGATAAGAGATCTCTACTACGCATTGAAACGAACGATTCCTGGAACACATGAGAACACGTTTGAGGACCAAAGTGAGTCAGACCCTGTGGTGGAAGACCTTGAAGCAGCCTTGGATACGCTCCGAGAAAAGCTTCATCTGATAGCTGATAGAAAAGGCTATCTTGCTGGGAACATTATAATAAATGATGCAGGAGATAGAATAAATTGCGCGAAAATGGGTTCATCTGGGTGGGCAATACCAAGCAATGTAGAGGAAGAGATTATAAAATTCGAGAATGTAAGGGCCGATTACGTCCTTGTAATAGAGAAAGATGCTGTATGGCAGCGATTGAACGAGGACAAGTTCTGGAAAAAGCAGAACTGTTTGATAGTGACTGGGAAAGGTCAACCTGCAAGAGGAGCTAGAAGACTCATAAACAGGTTACACACAGAGCTTGGTCTTCCTATATACGTCCTAACTGACAGCGATCCATGGGGATATTACATATATTCGGTCATAAAACAGGGTTCAATCAATCTTTCTTTCCTTTCTGACCGTCTGGGGACACCTGATGCAAAGTTTGTTGGTCTAACAACGATGGACGTCGAGAAGTTTAACATACCTAAGAACGTAACCATCAAACTGAACAAGGGAGATGAGAAAAGGATAAAAGAATTGTTAAATTATATATGGTTTAAACCGAAAGAGTGGGAGAAAGAGTTGAGGCATATGCTAAAAGTTGGGTATAAACTCGAACTTGAAGCCTTGTCCTCGAAAGGTATAAAGTTCATATCAGAAAAATATCTCCCAGAGAAGATAAAGAATGGTGACTTCTTGCCATAGGTGGGCGTGTCTAACAATTCCCGCAGTTTGTTGATTTTCATTTGGGAAAATGTCTCGGCGAGGGGGATTTCGTATGGACTTTATTTTTCCAGCATACCGATTTTGACGAAGAGGGAAGGAAACAGAGTTATTTTTAGACACGCTCTGCCATAGGTTAAAATTTTTATTTATAAAATGTTTATAACTATTACATGTCCCGGTAGCTCAGCGGTGCTTCAGTCGCTATAGAGCGTTCGGCTGTTAAGAATCGCGGAAACCGAAAGGTCGCCGGTTCGAAGCATGGCTTGAATTTCAATTGGCTGTTTGCTCCGGATGGGGCTTCGTGCATCACTCCGGCCCGGGACGTGAACAAGATATGGCATGGGGAGCTAACCCCATGTCTATATTCTAAAAGTTTATGAATCTTTCTTCCAATACATTAGCATGGAGCTTCTCGAAGTGATAAATAGGTATTGTGACATAAGATTGCTAAAGACATGCTGCAATTTTAAGGGCTGTGAGAAAAAACCCGGGAAAGAGATGCTTATATTCCAGATAGACTTCAGCACGAGGACAAAGAAAGATTTAATATCTGTATACCTTTGCTCCACCCACTACGAAGAGATACGCAAAAATCTCAAAGATGTCATCAATAAAATCGAAAATGGAAAGATGTTGAGAATAAAAACTTTTGATATAGGCTTTGTAACGTATTAATTTTTAAATCATACCAAAAGTAATATTGGTTATACGGGACGGTAGCTCAGCCCGGGAGAGCGCCAGGCTGAAGACCTGGGTGTCGTGGGTTCAAAATTTGAAACATCGCTGGCTCGGAAAGGATAAGGGAGGGGAAGGCTCCCTTATGTTGGAAATCCCACCCGTCCCATATCTTTTTATTTTCTCCATCGAAATCCATTTTCATGAAAATTGTGACTGAAGGTGAAGCAAAAGTCTGCGTTCCTTCTGAATCCCTGACAAAGAGAAGCGAGGCGTTCTACAACCCTGGAATGGAATACCAGAGAGATGTGACTATCGCTATCCTTCAACTCACGAAACCTAAGGAAGCACTCGACCCGCTCGCTGCAACAGGCGTTCGTGGGATAAGGATTCTGCTCGAGGTTCCAACTATTCAGAAGGTTGTATTCAACGACGCCAATCCAAACGCTGTAAAACTGATAGAAAAAAATCTTGAAGTGAACTGTATTAAAAAATCCAGATACGAAATCTGTAACAAAGATGCAAATCTCCTCTTTCTTGAAAAGAGGAAATACGATTTCGTGGACATTGACCCGTTCGGCTCGCCTGCCCGCTATCTCCGAAATGTTGGGTTCACCCTGCATAAAGACTCGATAATCGGGGTGACAGCAACTGATTCCGGTGCGCTCTCAGGAAAGTTCGCTAAGGCGTGTTTCAGGAGATATGGTGTGTTTGTAGAACGAACGGACTTTGCAAAAGAGCTCGGCGTTCGTGTCCTCATAACATCAATTTTGCAAAATCTTGCCATACATAATATGACTTTCAAACCCCTGTATTCACATGCAAACCATTATTTCCGAGTAGTAGGCCAGATTGAATATGGACCTGACAAAAATCTTTCGAAAATTCAGATGGTTTCGTATTGCTCGAACTGCCACAACAAGAAAATTGGCATTGAAAAAACATGTGATAACTGCGAAAGCCGTATGAAAATCCTCGGACCGCTGTGGACAGGAAAAATCCAAGACAGAGCCTTCGTTCAAAAAATGCTTTTGAAATTTGCTCGTAAAAAAGAAATTGAAATTTGCTCGCAGGAAGTAGATCATCCATTCTATTACGACCTTCATCACCTTTCAAAATTTCTTAAAATCAGCTCACCGAAAATCGAAAATGTCATAGAAACTCTGCGAAAACATGGCTTTGCAGCTTCAAGAACTCATCTATGCGCAACAGGTGTGAAGACAAACGCTGAAATTAGGGACATATTGAAAATATTCAAATAAAATGAGGGGTCTATCAGGTCTTCTTTATTTGAAAACAGATATTTTTCTATTATCTCAATGTTCCAGATTTTAAGGGAAGGTGGATCAGGAAAGCCTGTTATGCAGTATCTGCCACTATCAAGTCCTGCATGTTTTATTAAATCCTTGGGTATTTTTATTTTGCCTTTTTTAACCTCGACCGGAAAGGATTCCTTATCTTCTGGCCGCTTGGGAAATGCCTGAATGTATGGGAATTTATCCTCTGCCATCGCTTTCACTAGTAAAGCTTTGAAATCCCGTGTTTCTCCAGAATTGAGCTCAGACGCTTGCCCAAAGGTATTGCGCCACCTGTGAGATTGCCTTCCCTATAATTTCCTCTGAATGCATATCTGGTCATGGTGTCACCGAAGAACAAGAGGGTCTATTTATTCCACTTCCTCTTCTTCCCTGACCTTTTCTTCAACCTCGTCCTTAATGCCCAGTTTTTCCACTATCTCTTTGTATCTGTTTCTTATTGTGACTTCTGTTACACCAATGATATCAGCAACCTCTCTCTGCGTCTTTTTCTTTCCCTCGAGAACAGCGGCTATATACAATGCCGCAGCAGCGACTCCTATCGGTCCCTTCCCGCTTGTCACATCATATTTTGTTGCTTCGTCCAATATTTTAACCGCTTTGACCTGAACCCTTTCGTCTAAACCAAGCAATGAACCGAATCTGGGAACGTAGTCCTGCGGTTTTGCAGGGAGTATGCGGATATCGAGTTTTCTTGCTATGTATCTATACGTTTTGCCGATGTCCCTCTTCGAAATTCCCGACGCCTTTGAAATCTCGTCCAGCGTTCTCGGTGCGCCCTCCTCGCGACACGTAGTATAGAGCAAAGCGGCGATTATCGATTCTGTCGACCTCCCTCGGACCAGACCTTTCTCAACCGCTTTCTCGTATAATTTTGCCACCTTCTCGTGTATCGCCTGGGAGAGGTTCAGATACGAAATCAACCTCTGCAATTCGGAAAAAGCGAATGAGAGATTTCGGTCCTTTGACTTTATCAGACGTTTGTGCCACTTCGATAACCTGTAGTATTGCGCCCGTTTTTTCGCTGCAACCTTGAACAGTTCGCCTCTTCCCTTTCCTATTTCCGTCGTTATGCCCTGATCGTGCTTTGTCACCGTTAAGGGAGCGCCAGTTCGGACGCGCCTCGACCTCTGGCTATCGTCGAACGCCCGCCATTCCTGAGTGGTGTCTATCATCGATTGATCCAAAACAAGTCCGCATTTCATACAAACAAGTTCCCCTCTGGATGAATCAGACCTTATATTCGTAGAACCGCATTCTGGACATTTAAGCTTCTTTTTTTCTTTTGTCATTTTACCCCTTCAAAGTGATTATACATATCACAACATTATTATGTATATATTACTCCTTTATAAAGATTTCTATAGTTAAGTAAATAATTTACTTTTTATAAGTAGTTAAAAGATATGTCATATGAGAAGAAACTTTTTATATCAAAATTGATAATTATAGAGATAAGACCAAACGTGATGAATTATGAGCGAAAAGGTTGCTGAAATTAAGGACCTTAAGCCTGGTTCTTATGTCATGATAGATGGCGAGCCATGCAAAGTCACAAAAATATCAAAATCTAAACCCGGAAAGCACGGCGCTGCTAAAGCAAGGGTGGAGGCTGTTGGGATATTTGACGGGAAAAAGCGAACGCTTCTGAAACCCGCGTCAGCAAGTTGCACTGTTCCCATAATCCTTAAGAAGTGGGCACAAGTAATATCTGTAAGTGGTGACAGCGCACAGCTCATGGACCTCGAAGACTACTCCATGTTTGAGTGCAACATACCAGAAGACCTCAAGTCTAAAATAGAGCCGGGGAAAGAAGTAGAATACTGGAAGATCGGCGAGAGGATACTTATAAAAAATGTAAGGTCGTAACTGTTTGGAGCGTGTCTAATTATTCACACAAATGACATCACAAGAACACACAATTGTGTCTTGCCTTGACATGATAAGTGATAACCTTCAATATGTCGTGTTTCTGCCTTCAAATGCATTAGTCAGGTCAAACATGGGTCCATCCAAACAATTTAAATCAACAATCCAATTTTTTATAGGGTGAAGTTCATGAAATATCTGAAAAAAGGGATTTCGTTTTTGAGATCACCTGGGGTGAGTTTTGAGAACGAGAAGGAGACGAAGCTCACAGAGGCATTCAAGTACATGCTGGTTCTCGCGTTGGTAACGACAATCCTCGGATCGTTGGTAACGACTATGTCAATGGGCTTTCTGACAGGAATGATACCAACCTATGCAGAGGGTCTCGCAGCACCAATGATGTTCGTGATTAGTTTGGTTCTGGGATATCTTGGTCTGACAATAGGTTCGATCATCTGGGGACTCTGGCTTCACTTATGGGCATATGTAGTCGGGGCGAGGAACGGTCTGGAACAGACGCTAAAGGCTGTTGTGTATGGGCAGACACCGCCCTACCTTTTAGGTTGGATACCGTTGGTGAACGTATTCGTAGCCATATGGGCATTGGTTCTCCATGGAATGGGAATAATGAAATACCAGAGTATAACAGTTGGCAGGACTGCCCTAGCCATCATCATAGCGCTGACAATACCAATAATAGTGATAGGTGCGTTGTCCCTGACTTTCATATCAATCCCTTAATCCTGAAATTGGGGCAGCACGGTAATTCATAATATGGAATTCAAGATTTGAAATGAAGAGGTATGAGAGGGATTTTAGACACGCTAACTTTTTGCAAATAATTTAAAATCTCATATTATCATATTTTTATGCTATATGTGAAGCGAACATTTGATTTTGAATTTCCAGTTGAAGAGTCTGATGTTGCCCTTCTCGGCATACCATGGGATTTTTCAGAGACAGGTAAACCAACGAGATTCGCGCCCGTATTCATCCGAGAGGCCATAAAGAATCTGTTTGGTTACGACCCAAAAACAAAAAAGAATATTTTTAAGATATATAAATTCTGTGATTTGGGGGATGTCGAGGTCGTGCCTGGGAACTGGAGTCTCACATATTCAAGGATAAAAGATACGATAAAGCAAATCTTCCAATCAAATCCGAATATTTTTCCTGTATTCCTTGGGGGAGACCACTTAATAACGCTTGGCATTCTCCGTTCGCTCAAACTTTTTTATGAAAAGATAACAGTCATTGACTTTGATGCCCACAGAGACCTTTACCCCAATTTCCTTGGGGGAAAATTCTCCCATTTAACATGGGCATATCATGTGGCAAAAGATAAAAGTTTTGAGCTTGTCCAGATAGGCACTCGCGCATGGTCTGGTGAAGAGGAGAGAATCCTCAAGAAATGCCGAATAAAAAGCACGCTTAGAGGTATAAAAAATCCTATTTATTTAACGTTTGACCTTGATGTCCTTGACATAAGCGATGTTGGGACGCCTGAACCAAGCGGTATGAAGTTCGAGGAGCTTGTGAAAATCATTGGCAGGATTCCGAAAGATAGAATCATAGGCATGGATATTGTCGAGGGTGCCCCTGATAATTTTTATTCAAGAAGTTCAGTTGCTGCTGCCAATATAATAAAATACGTGCTGCTTCACAGGGCATAGATTCATTTTTAAACTTTTCGCTAGAAATATTAAGCATGAAGATAGATTTAAGCAAGCAGAAAATCGTACTTTGTCCTGTATGTGACAATGAAGAAGTGATTGATTTAGATGAAAAGCAGTTCATATGCAGCTCCTGCAAAAACAAAATAGATATCAAACCGTTCAAAACAAAGCATCTGGAGCATTTCTGGCACAACCCTGACACAGGCTGTAATTTTTAATTTTGGCGAAATTCTGAAAATTTAAATACTAGTTTCTGTTAATAATTAATTGTATATAAATTAGGTTCACAGGAGGGTGTTAATATGGCTGCGAAGAAGAGGAAAGCGGCAAAGAAAAAGACAACAAAGAAAAAAGCAAAGAAGAAAAAGAAGAAAAGATAGTTAATGTGAATTTTTTGGCCGGATCGGTCCGCAACCGGGAGGATGGCGATTATTTTTGATATATGTTTCCATTATTTTGCTTGTGCTGTATCCTTTAAGTTTTTCTTTTATTCTTATGATTTTGCATTTGAGACCAGCTTTTAAAATCATTTTTTTGAGCTTGTTTTCGTTTATTTTCTGGTCACAGCCAAGCACAATAAAATCTGGCTTTTCCTTCTGAACGATTTTCATGAAATCATAATCATCTCCTATCACAACTTTATCAACAAAATCCAATTTTTCAAGATTTTCCTTTCTCACCTTTGCATCAAAAACTGGATATTTTTTTGTTGTGTATGCCGTCCTGTTGCTTGCAACCACAACTATCAAATAATCACCAAATTCTTTCGCTTTTTTAAGGAAAAATTCGTGCCCGGGGTGAACTATGTTGAAGACCCCGCCAGTGAGGACTTTTTTAAGCATGATTTTCATTAAAAATTCTGATTTAAATTTTCACTGGTTTATAACCGAATGTGCCCATTATAATCGTGCTGTCCGGATAGAACTGGTGGGGATTATTGACACCGGCTTCATTGAGAAGCTCCCCCAGATATCCCTCTTTCTCTATGATGTAACCTGCTTTCTTCATATCCCTTAAATACCTCCTGTAATCCTGATGCGATTCCAACGGCCATATGGAGTTCGAGCCGTCATCCCCTCTTCTTTCCACAAGGCCCTCATGATACGCCTCCCAGAATTTGAAGATATCGAGACACGCTTTTCTATCCTTTTGGTCTTCCGGTAGTTTCGATGTCTTCACATGATAGGTTTCTTTGAAGTTTTTTATGGCCTTTTCATGCTCTGGCCAGTTTGTCTCGAGCATCTTCAATACATACGCCGGGTCCTGCCAGGTCTGGGGATGCCAGTCACCAGAGGCGAAAATACCACCTTCCTCTGTCCACAAATAAAAGATTTTCCAGAGGTTGGGGAGGTCCGGGTCGTGATGTATCGAGGCTACATTAAGCATCACATCCATTTTCCTGCCGTTAAGTTTCTCTTGCATATACTTCGGTATCTCATCCATAGTCCCGAGAATGATTGTGTATCCGTCAATCCCGTATTTCTTTATCTTTTCCTCCGCGGTTCTCAGGGATTTCTCCGAAGGATCAAGGAGAACAGCATGTACTCCACCACGGAAGTCATCCGGGAGGTTTTCCAGAAATGTTATGAAAGAATCACCTGCCCCTGCTCCTATGTCGAGCACGTAGAACAATTCGCGCTTCTCCAATGATTTGATTTCGAGATGTGTGGCGGCAACTCTCCCGACAACATCCCTCAGCAATTGGTTGTTGTTTTCCCCACCAAACGCCTTCCTTGATGCCTCTGCAACTATCTCGTGCTGTCCTTTGTCCCCATGCGTCCACTCTTCTTGATATTTTTTTCTTCCCAACTCAATGAGTCTCTTAAGTTCTTTAGGCATGTCACACTTTATCCCCCATTTTTCCCAATCTTCGGAGGGTGTTCTGAGAGGATGACCCAAAGTAAGCGGCATCACATTTTCATCGTGATATGGTATAACAATTGCCATAGGTATTAATGCTCAAATATATTTATAAACTTTACTATTCTATAGTAGTTATTATTTCTTTTTCTTTTGTAAACTCAAAGCGCCAACAGGACAAAATTGTACGCATATCCCGCAATCTACGCATTTTTCAGGGTCACAGACCAGTCCATGCTCTGTTAAATTCAGGGCAAGCTTCGGGCACGTTCCCACGCATCCACCGCAACGCAGGCACTTATTCTTGTCAATCTTCACTACCATGAGATCGCCTTTTAATGATAACTATCCCTTTTCACATTTAAATAACTTTGTCAAAGTTAGGTTATGGAGAAATTCTCGATTCCCACAGTGGCCTTCATAGTAGAGAGGAAAAATCCGAGAACGGGCAAGACCGAAGTGCTCGTACAGAAGAGGTTCAAGCCCGAGAGCGATCCGAAGTACACGGGGTTCTACGAACTTCCCGCGGGGAAGATCAGGGAATTCGAGGATATCAGAAAAACCGCGCAGAGGGAGTTAAAGGAAGAAACAGGTCTGGACCTCGAATCACTCGAAATAACCCACACGGGCATATTCGAACATGAAGGAGATAAATCCTTCGCCTTCATTCCCTTCTGTTGTGAGCAGATGTTGAAAGGTCCTTATCCGTACGTGGGATTCGTCTTCATAGTGAAGGCGAGGGGCGAACCGAAGGAGACAGAAGAGGCGAGGGGTGCGAGGTGGATCAGTCTGGAAGAACTCAGGGAACTAATTGCGAATGGTGAGTTCCATCCGTATCACGTTGGAGCGTTGGAAATGTATTTAAATAAGAGATTGAAAGATATGTCATAAAGGCGATTTGAATGAAGAGGGAAAGTGTTGCTGTCGCATATCCAACCATACCCATAGTTTTCGTTTCTTCTGTCCATCCAGATAGGATCCCTCTACATAACACCATGGGCTTGGCTGTAACGGATCTGAAAGAAGAGACGAGAACGGAAACTAGGGTCGAGGTTGTGGGGGATTCGAACGATATAACATTTTACGTTGATGGTAAACCCATCGAAAAGGAGAAACTGAGGGATGTTTACAGAATTGTTGATATATTCAAGAGGGAGGCTGGAGTGAAGAACGTCGGTCTGAAAATAGACTCGAGAAACTACAAGATATATTCCGGAGCGAGTGATGCAGGTGCCGCTGCCCTGGTGGTCGCACTTGACGACCTCTTCGAAACCCATATGAGCAGGGACAGGCTGGCTGAAATTTCAATGATGCTGTCCGAATCTTCCGTGAGAGCGTTATACGGGGGGTTGAACGAACTGAACGTTGACGGCTATCCAAAGATCTACGGGAAGCTTATAGCAGATGAGAACGATCTGAAGAACCTGAAAATTTTCGCTCTGACCTTTGATTATCCCACAAGAGTTACCGCAGAGGAGATATTCCATGCAACGAGAAGCAATCCGTTCTATGAATACAGGCTGAAGATGATACCTGTTTGGATAGCAAAGATAAAAGAGGGTTTACTTCACAAAGACTGGGACATCGTATTCTCCGTGGCAGAGGAAAACTGCGCAAATGCCCACTACCTGATAGAATCGTCCGGATTCGGTTTGAGGTGCCGGAAGAAGGAAATGATGGCAGCGTGTATAGACGTGGAGGAGATACGGGCGAAGGGACTGTCATGTTATTGGACTGCTGGTGGCGGGAAGGTTATAAATGTTTTCTCTTGGGGGAAGGACGCCCCCAAGGTCAAGAAAGAACTGATAAAGAGGGGCTACAAACCGGTGGAGTACAAAGTGGCGAGCGGGGCGAAGATCGTTAAATAAGGAGGGGATAAAATGATACACTCGGATAAAAACTCCTTATTACTCTCAACAGGTCTCGGGTTGAAAGGGGTAGGAGAAATACTATCCTCCTGTAAAAGCACGGAGGAAGTTGAAACCAAATTAAGGGATTTTGGAGAAAAATATCTGAAAAGATACAATCTCTTCAAAACGTACAAGGATGGGGTTTTTGCAGGCGAAATAAAACTTCCTCTCATTCCCATTATTTCAGGGATGCCCGGTGCAGGGAAGACCAGCCTCGCGAGGGAGGTGGCGACGGCGTTCGGTATAGGGGATGTGATGGGTGGTGATGCGATACGAGCATCCTACAGGGAACTCATAAGTAAGGAAGAACATCCCGAATTCTTCACCTCGGTTTACGGGGCATGGCAGTTCGTAGGGGACGGGAAGGAAACGGAAGAAAACATAGTGAAGGGTTTCTACCTGCAGGCGAAAATAATGAACAATCTGATGGAGAGGATAGTTGCGGACAGGGGAATAAGGGATGGTGAATCCATGGTCATAGAATACCTTCACTTCCTCCCCTCGCAATACGATTCAAACATCCTGAATCACCCCAGCGTCATACCCATCGTATTAAGAGTGGATTCCATGGAGGAGTGGAGGAGAAGAATTGAAATAAGGGACCGCATTTCTCATCTCAAGGGAAATTCGCAGCGTTTGATACCGGCTCTGGAGAAATACAGGATGATGCAGGATGTCCAGTGCGAGGATGCGAAAAAGGTCGGGGTCCCTGTAATACCGAGTGATAACATGAAAGAAGCGTATGAGAAGATAATGAACATCATATTCGAAAAGATCGAAAGGATAATAGAGACCAAAGACATGTCAGCAGAGAACATAGAGAAGATAAAAAGGGTCATGGAGGAGAGGTCCCTGAATCCTGATAAGAAGTGAACATAGAGGTGATATTATGGTGGAATTCAGCCAGGACGAAATGAAGAAACTTGAGAAAGGAGATAATGAAGTTAAAGAATGGGTTCTTTCCCATGTTTTCAAGGAGGAAGAATGGCCCAAGATTCCGAGAAAGGATGATGTGGAGGGCGAAGCACTCGTCGAGGCGAACCCCATTCTCGGGATAGAGAAATACCTCGGAATGGTGGATAGCGCGAAAAGAATAGCGTACTTCCCTTCCCTGAAACTCACGAACGATTCGTTCAGAACGAAGACGTACATAAGATTCGATAAGTCTTTGAAAGATGACGTGGTGATATTCGGGGACAGGCCCGCGGAAGGGAAGGAACTCAAAAGATTCAACAATATTTTGAACGTTTTCCGCGAGATGACAGGGATAAGAACGAAATGTGTGGTCGTGTCGAGACACATACCAAAGGTCCCTGCCAAGGGGAAGGGCTTGGGCCTATCGGCCTCAGCGAGCGGGGCGGTTGCGAAGGCGCTCGTCGAATCCGTCCTCCCTGAAGTCTCCGGGAATAACAGGTTCCTGAGCGTTCTTGCCAGATTTCTCTCGGGGTCAGGAACATCATCGGCTGCCGGAGGGTTTTCAGTTTGGTTCTCCCATCCCGGAATACGATCGGAGGACAGCTACGCGGTAAGGATCGATAAGGACGTGGATATAAAACTCGTGGTGGTTCCCATACCAGCGATGTTCAAAACAGAATCCGCTCACAAGGCTGCGGTCAAATCCCCCCTGTACAAGTACTGGGCGCTTTCGAAGGCGGGGAATGTGATGGACCTCATGGAGTGTATACGAAAGAATGATATTGAGGGTATAGGGAGGCATGCGGAAAATGATGCCCTGAATCTGTTCCACCTGCTTGTAACAGGAGATGGCTTCTTCAACTGGGAGCCATTCTCACTTGACATAGCGAGGAAGGTCGTTCTCCTGAGAAGGGAACTCGGACTGACAGCATACTTCACGATGGACACCGGTCCTTCGGTCGCGATACTGACCAACGGGAAGGATGCAGAAAGCGTGAAGGAAGAGGTGGAGAAATTTATCAGGAATTCGGGAAAGGATTACCCTGTGTACATCGCCGAGCCCATGGGAGAGCCGAGAAAACTTGACCTTTCCGAAAGAGAGGAAATCATAACACCAGATGTGATAAGTTTGCTTAAACAGAGGGGTGTGGAGATTGAGTAAGATAAAGGCGTTTATTTTCGATGTTGGTGGTGTGTTTAGGGATTCGTCCAGAGCCATAAATTTCGCCCTGAGGGAGGCATTCGAAAAATACGGACTTTCATTCCCGTTTTCCCCGAGTGAAACATGGCATCTCATGGCCTTCAAGGAGTTCAACGATTTCCCCCAGCTCGCAGAGGCGTTGTTCTATATAATCAGAGATAACAGGAGTGTGGAGGAGATTTTGGATAGAAACAATCCTGTAAGTTTTGTTAATTCCCTGAAGAAGAAATACACGTGCGACCAAGAATTCCTAGACAAACTTTCCGGACATGTAAAATCCATCTTTTACCGATCAAAACATCTCATGAAGACGATAGAACCATCTGTGAGGGGCGCAAAGGTTCTTCACAGGAAAGGTTATAAGATAGGGGCTGTAACGGTGACGAAAGCGGAATTCACAAGGAAATGGCTGGAGGAAAATGTAGGTGATTTTTTCGAGGTCGTGATAGGAGAGGCGTATGCAGACAAGGCGGGCGGTATAGTAAAGGCGTGCAAACACATAAATATCCCGCCAAAAGAATCGGCGTTTGTGGGGGACACGGAAATAGATATAAGGTCTGCCAAGAAGGCAGGATGCGTATCAATCGCTGTCTTGTGCGGGATGGGAACTAAAAGATTTCTCGAAAAGGAAAATCCTGACTATATATTCAGGGATGTGTCCGAAATCGCAGGATACTTCAGATCAGTCCGTTAACAAAATTTCCTCTCTCCAGAATTCCGATCCCGTTCGCTTCCGCCCTTTCCACGTCCCAGGGAAAGGAATAACCTCCTCTTATAAGGAAGACGTTAACCCCTC
This sequence comes from Candidatus Aenigmatarchaeota archaeon, assembly GCA_021162425.1. GTDB lineage: Archaea > Aenigmatarchaeota > Aenigmatarchaeia > QMZP01 > QMZT01 > JAGGYQ01. Next base: position 8,000 of record JAGGYQ010000075.1, on the reverse strand, counting down.
TGTTTTTGATCTCTGCAAGGTCTCTGTGAAAGATATCGTCTATCAGGAAAATTTTCTCAGGAGTCACATTCTCCCTTTTCAGGATGAGACCAATCTTGTCTTTTACATCTCCGTCCTCTTTCGGGAGCACGTTCGTCTCCTTAACGAAATCCACTCCATATCTCCTGAGAAGGAGCAGGCATGTTTCCTTGTCCTTGTTTGTCGTTACGTATATCACAAATTTTTTCGATAACTTCCTCAATTCGTTTATATTCTCTTCGATCGGCTTCTGGAGGGTGAGCCATGCTTCTGGATTCCGTTCTCTCAGCCTCCTCCTCTCACGGTAAAAGTTCTCATGAAAATTTCTCAGGATATTCTCCGGGGTTTCCCTCTTCAGTATCTCGAATCTTCTGAGAAACGTTTCGAACTTGTCTCTCGATTCCGAAACCAGGAGTTCGTAAATCCCGTCCACATCACCCTCTATCATTTTCAGGACAAGGAAGTAATCCTCAGCCCTTGAAACCAGAGGTCTGAACAGAACGAATCCCCTCACGACGAGTGTGTTCTTCATCAGTTCAATTTCCTTCGGTTTCATGTGTCTCCTGAAAAAACTCTCCTTTGAAATCCTGTGGTATGCATTCAGTGAAACCACACAGCACTCGTAGACCCCGTGATTGATAACTCCTTCGAAAGATACGGCAAGAATTTTTTTGTTCATAAAAATTATTTGATTCCTGTTTAAAAAGGTCTAACGCAGATGTTCGATAATCTGCCTGTTTTTCGTCACCTCGCCCACTATCCCCAGGTTGTCCTCTGTTATTACGGGTATGTTTTTCCTTCTGAATTCCTCCGCGTACTCCTGACTGTATAGACCTCCGGGCGGGCAGAAGCCGAGGTATATGCCTCCCTCCTTCATAATCTCCAGACCAATCTCATCTTTTGTGGTGTCATCAACAACTATCACATTATTCAGCCCTATGTTGTTCTTCTCCAGGAATTCCTTTATGAGTTTGTTGTTCTTTATCTTTATGACCTCCCCTGTGAGTTTACACTCATAAGACTCGAGATCCAGAAGGGGAATGTACGGTCTTTTCATCCCTTCGGGCTCCTCTATCCACACACCGTTCGCTTTTCCGTAATCTATGTTATTCATCTTCACGCTTACGTCTATAACGGGCTGGATGCTGTTGGAGAATATGGTGATGATATATTCATTTTCCTTCGCTTCCTCAACCGCCTCCTTCAAACCCGGCGTCCTCTTCGCTTTATTCTTCATTATATCAACCAATTTGCCTATCTCGAGTCCCTGAAGAATCGCGTTTTTCCAGCGGACTGTGTCCTTCCTCCCGAATTTTTCCTCGTCCTTTACGTAAACATGTCTCAGATCAGTTATGAACGCTCCGAGCTGCCCAAGGTTTTCCAGTTTTTTCAAATTCCTCTTCTCGAGAAACGAGGAAAGGTAGCCTTTGATATCAAGTCCCCTGTATTCCTCGATCATCCTCTCCAAAAACACGTTCGGGTCCGCATCATAATTTTCAGCGAGGAGTGTGGTAGACCTATTCTTCACTATCACACCGTCGTGGTCGAGTATTATTGCTCCTCTGTACCTCTTCGGGTTCGTGATGATGTACGGCATAATCATTTTAATGGACAAAAACTTTAAAAATATTTTATTACCTTCTTTAATTATGAAAAACCTTGTGTTCCTGAAACTTGGCGGTTCGCTCATAACCGATAAGTCCAGACCGTACACCGTGAGGGAATCCGTTCTGAAACGGGTGTGCAGGGAAATACATGAAGCGAAGAGCGAACGGGATTTCCTGCTGCTTGTCGGGCACGGGGGAGGGAGTTTCCCGCATGTTTCCGCGAGCAGATATGAAACCCACAAAGGGATTATAAACGAGAAAAGCTGGGAAGGGTTTTCAAAGGTTGCGGATGATGCTGCAAGGTTAAACAGGATAATTGTTTCTTCTCTGATAGAAGCGGGGGAAAAGGCCTTTTCGGTTCAGCCGTCCGCTTCCTGCATAGCCAGGAACGATAAAATTATCGAATGGTACACGAAACCCATTGAACTTTCGCTGTCCAGTGGTCTCATCCCCGTTCCGTACGGAGATGTGTGTTTCGATTTGGGAAAGGGATGCTGTATTATTTCAACGGAAGAAATATTCAGGTTTCTGGCAGAGAAGCTGAAACCGGAAAGGATAATAATGGCGGGCAAGACGGACGGAGTTCTTGACCCGGAAGGGAGGGTAATAAAGGAAATAACCCGGGTGAATTTCAGGGATATTGAAAACCTGCTCTCGTCCTCTGACGGAATCGCGGATGTGACGGGCGGGATGGTGACAAAAGTCAAGAAATCGCTCGGGATGGGTGTGGAGACCGAGATAATAAATGGTCTGAAGCCGGGAATTCTGAAAAAATCACTCCTCGGAGAAAGGGGGCTGGGGACGATTGTGAGGGGTTAGATATTTAAAGGTTTGTGAAAACTAAATGAAATGATATACACGGAGAAAGTGACCGAACTTTTAAACGGACTCTATCAAGTCAAGATTATTGATGAGACGGGAAAAATCGTTGGTGACTATCTTTCGAAATTACAGAAGAATCCAAGGTACAAACCTGTCCCCTCGAGTCTCCACGAGGTTACGGAAGCGAGGGAGATGTTCGATCCTGTTATCGAAATCTCATGGGAACCGGATGAGTTCTTCGAGTTAATGGGCATATACGATGGAAAGAGCAGAACGGTCAAAGGTCCGTTAAATCACATTCTGACAAGGATGTTCACAATAGCGAGAATGCTGGAAGGTTATATAGAAAATTATCCGAACGGGGAGGAAAAGAAAATTTACACAGACCCTCCCCTGCTACAAAAGGAAAGTGAAGAATTGAAAAGAATTCATGAAAAGTATTTTGCGAATGCGACTGAGAAGCTAAAAAACAAAAATGAACTAACGAAAAGGTTTGAACTCCTCGGGAAAGTCGGGGAGTCCATCGCAAACATAGAAACTGTTTACCCCGGTCAGAGTTCCACAGAAGCCTATGAGAATTTCGGCATATTCCACCTCTTCCCGTCGAACAAAGAAGTTGATATAACAGCTACTTCTCCTGGTGTTATAATTCCAACAGAGGCCGACCCGCTGAGATACAAGGACAGCGTATTGATATTGAAAAAGAATCTGTTGAGACCGACGTATTTCGAGATGCTGAGGTTGTCGGTGGATTTAGGAAAGGACAGGGTGAGGAAATATTCAGCAAACAGGGAAGGGACAGCGAAGAATCTCATAAAATACATCAGCATGCTGAACGAGGCGAAGAAAATACTTTCGGGATACCTTCAGCTTGGGGAGAGATTTGAGATAAGGATAGGAGAGCAGAACCTAAGAATGAGGCTTGCCACGCTGATAGGGGATGTGGGAGTTGTGTATTCTGTAAGAGACAAGGAACAGAAAAGTAAGATTGCCCACAATCTGACGGTGATAAATCCTGAAGAAGCAAGAAGACAGAGGGAGATTTTTGAAGAGCAGTGGGAAAGGGGCGAAAAAATCGACAGCGTGGATATGCTTGACAAATTAGTCGAGGGATTTAAAGGCAAGCTTTGAGGGATGAAAACTATTTTTAAATCCAATCACAATTCATAATTATGTCTTCTCTCACGAAGTCCAGGAAGGGCGAACACATAAGGATATGCTTAACGAAAGATGTTCAGTTTTCGAAATCGAACGGGTTCGAATGTATAGAATTCGAACATATAGCTTTACCAGAGATTGACAGAGATGAAATAGACCTTTCAACAAAATTTTTAGGCAAAAAATTCGATTATCCACTTTTCATAGAAGCAATGACTGGTGGAACAAAATTAGGTGAAAGGATAAACAAAAATCTTGCAAAAGCCGCTGAGTTATTAGGCATAGGAATGGGAGTTGGTTCCCAAAGAGCAATGCTTGAAAATCATGCCCTCAAAAAAACATATTATGTAAGGGATGTCGCACCAAACATATTTCTTCTCGGAAACATAGGAGCCGTCCAGCTTCCTCAATACAAAATTGATGATATAAAAAATCTCGTGTATGAAATAGATGCAGATGGTTTGGCAATTCATTTAAACCCTGCACAAGAATTGGCGCAGCCAGAAGGTGACGCGAACTGGAAGAACGTGTTGAAACATATAAAAATACTTACAAAATCTGCAAAGTTTCCTGTGGTGGCAAAAGAGGTTGGACATGGTATATCAGGTTATGTTGCTTACAAACTTGTTAAAGCTGGCGTTAAAGCCATAGATATAGCAGGTGCTGGTGGAACTTCATGGGTTAAAGTTGAAAAGTATAGAGGTAAAAAAGATGTCTCACATATTGAGGAATGGGGGATACCAACGGCCGAAGCGTTACTGGATGTGTTGGAGACTGTAAACATTCCTGTAATAGCTTCCGGTGGTATGAGAACTGCTGAAGATATTGTAAAAGCATTGTCATTAGGAGCTGACCTCGTGGGCATGGCATATCCCTTGTTAAAACCAGCTACACAATCATGGAAAAAAGTCAAAGAATATCTTGAAAAGATAATTGAGCAGATGAAGGACATAATGGTTCTTCTGGGATGCAAAGATTTGAAAGAATTGAGAAGGATAAGAATCGAATATAATAATCAACTATAATTTAATAAACCTGTATCTTCTGGGCATCCATTTGCCATTTGCAGCAGAATATCCACACTTTTCGCACACAAGTTTATAGAGTATTTTCTTACCTTTCAGGTTTTTGGTGTAAATCATCTTGAGCACATGCGAACATGATGGGCACCTATCAAATGCTTTTTTGCTTCTTTTTGTTTCAATTATCATCTTCATATCTGAAATTTCGGAAAATATCCTTCTTAACCGTTTTCCTGATATCGAGAGATTCTGATCAACCCTCTTCAGCCGTGTATCCACAAATCCTTTCAACTCACTCAAAGAATTGACTTCGTTGTGCCTCTTCATAACCTCTCTTATAACGAATATCACAACATCCTTCTTGGGTATTTTCAAACCCTTTTTCATGTTTAGAAATTGAAGGCACGATTTTTAAAACTTGAAAAGGTATTTTTTGAGATTTATCCTGCTGTTTTTAATCTCTATCCCGTCTTTTTTCAAAAGCTCTATCTTTTTCTCGACACCTTTGGAATAACCACCGACTCTTCCATCCGAATGTATAACTTTGTAGCATGGTATGTTTTCAGGGTCTTGGTTTATCCGCATGAACATGCCCACAACTCTCGGATGCAAACCACACGCTTTCGCAAGCTCTTTGTATGTCGTAACTTTTCCTTTCGGAACTTTTTTTAGCAAACTGTAAACGCAGTTTTTGCTCATGTTCACATCATCTCAATTTCCTTTACAATACTCTCACACCATTCATGAATTATACGCAATATGTTGCTTTTAATCATATCTTTTTGGTTGGCTCTGTAGAAATAAACATAACCGCCTTTGACAATGTTTTTCTGAATCCTTACCACCAAATTTTTGGCAACAAGCTTTTTAACAGCTTTCTGTATGCTTGTCCTATCGAGGTTCATATGCCTGGCTATACTGGAAACTTTAAACCATCTGTCATTTGCAAACAAAAATACAAAAACCTTATATTCCGTCTTATTCAACCCGAGTGAACATCTAAGCAAGTTCTCTTTATCTATTTTCTTGCATGCAAATATCGGCGTATTAATCACCCAAATATTCTGTCAAGGAATGACTTTTTCAAGCCCAGACTTTTTTCCAGCCTCTTCCTTAATGTATCCTTGCTCGGAACACCCACAATTCTATCTATTTCGTCTCCGTTATCATCTGCGAACAATATAGTCGGCGTCCCCATCACATTGTATCTGGTTGAGAGTCCTTTGCCAAACTCTGTCTTCATCCTGACTTTCCTGAACAAAATATCGTATTCTCTATATTCAGGCAAAACCATATCCATAATTCTCTCTGCCTTGGGACAATGCGGACATTTGGATGAAACAAAAAGGAAAACCTTCATAATATGTTTTAACCAATTTATTTATAAATCGTGTCATTCGAAAATCATTGCACGCTGCTGTTTTGTTTTGCTTTCTATCTTATCAACCAGCTCATCTATGCTCTCTTTCAATACATTGAACCTCTTTTCATAATTCTCGACAAATTCATTTATGAATTGTGTCATATGTTCTTTAAATGAACTTAACTCCTGTTTCTGTTGCGAAATTAAATCATTGACTTTAGACTCGTTTTCTGCAAGTTTATCCACAATTTTATTGTTCGCATCGTTTAGTTTTGAGACAACCGCCTCTTCGAATATTCTCTGTTTGCTCTCCAATTCAGCAAAAGATGTCCTCAACAAACCCTTCAGGTTTTCTATTTCGATTTTGGTTTCTTTGATTCCGTCGTCCAATGAGGATTCTCTCTCCTCCATCGAGTCAATCTGGTCTCTTAGGTCGCGTATGTCTGAAGTTATATCCTCTATGTCCTTTTTTAAACTCTCCTTCTCAATGTTGAGGGTGTCTATTCTCTTAGATGCATCAGCTTCTATTTTCTTAAACTCTGCATCTTTCTCGTTCATGTAAATATTAAATGATTTTAGCTTTTCATCAACCGTCGTTCTGAGATTGTCAAGTCTGACCAGAGATGTGTTTATCTTCTCTTCGTAAACTGCAAGACTCTCCATCAATTTTTTTTCAAGTAGCGAGAAATCATTTCTCAATTTTTTAATGCTCGTCCCTAATGATTCTATGGCTTTGTCCAGAGATGAAAATTTGTCGCCGTGCTCACGGATTTTCTTTTTGTTTTTTTCTAGGTCTTTTTTGAACAATTTGAAAGAAGCGACAAAATCGTCAAACTTTTCCTTGAAACTGTTTATATCTCCTTTTATTTTGGACAAATCCTGAGTATTTGAATTAACTGATTTCTCTATTTCGCCTGAAAGAGTTTCATAGGCTTTTTTAATTTCGTCCCTCTCCTTTTTTATTTCCTCTATCTTTGACTTTAACAGCTGCATCTTGCCATTCACGATTCCACCTGCTCAAGCAATTCATCTATCTGTTCCTCTTTCTCTTTTTCGATTTCCTCTATCCTTCTATCGATTGCTGCCACCTTTCTCTGGGTTTCAGCGTGCTGTTTTTTGAGGTCGGTGACGCTCGCCTTAAGTGATGAAATTCTCTGATTTGTTTTCTCAATGCTCTTTTTCAGCGATGATAATTCTGCTTTCGTGGCACGTATTTCTTCTTTCTGGGATTTTCTGAGCTCAGTTAGGTTCGACTTTAAATCTTTAATTATATTACTCAATACCGCGTTAAGTTTTCCTTCAATCCATGCAGCGTTTTCTTTCATCAATTCACTCTTCACTTCTTCCTTTGTTTTGTCGATGGTAGCTATTTTTTCGTCAATTATTCTTACTCTGTCTTCAACTTCACCTTTTGCTGTGAAGAATTTTCTCGTTTCAGACGAAATATTTTCTGAAAGTTTTTTGATTTCTTCTGAATTCTTTTCGGCGATATCTCTGAATTCTTCTCTCAGTTTTTCAATTATCTCGTCAAAATTGCCTTTCACCAGCTCTAAACTCTTTTGCAGAACATTCACCTTCGAATCAAGTTCGTCAATTTTCTCCTTCTTAATGGAAGATAAACTTCTTTCAATACTTTCAATTCTGCTTTCCGACAGCTTCTGCGAATCAGCTATTTTCTTATCAAAAATTCTTTCAAACTTCTCTAATGTTCTGCCAATTCTCTCCTCCCTGGCCATATTCTTCTTTTCTATTTGCCCCTTAATCTTGCCTTCCATCTCGCTTAATTCTTTTGATATTCTCTTGAGTCTTGATTCTCGCTCTTTTTCTCTGATTTCAACATCTTTCATAAACTTCTCAATCCTCTCGCTTAACGTATCGGCTACCAGGTTTGTTGAGGTTTTGATTTCTTGTGATTTTTGGATGTCAAGTTTTTCGAGTGAGTTTTCGAGCGAAGATATTGCGCTGAGGAATTCTGGTCTGAATTTGGCTATTTCTTTGTTGAAGTCTTTT
>JAGGYQ010000036.1 GCA_021162425.1 Candidatus Aenigmatarchaeota archaeon | reverse complement strand
CTTTTTTGAGACATTATATATGAAAATGTAAATGGTTTTGTTTTGTTAACATCATGTAAATCCAAAGAATAAGATGGGTCTTGAACACGTATTATTTTGTATATATAAGAGGCAAGAAAGTGTTGATGGTCGTAAGGAAGAATTTGATTTTCTTTTGAGAGTGAAATGACAACCTTAAATCTCATATTTCTGGATTGATTTTATGCTTTAAAATTTTTACAACTTCATCATCTGTTCATCTAAAATCTTCTGTTCATCTTTGATTTCATTTAACTGCTCTTTCACACTCTTCGCAAGCTTAGGTCCGATTATACGTGATAATGATTCTAGTGGAATTTTTCTCAAGTCAGAAAGACTTCTTACATTTGAATTGTACAACATTCTCGCTCTCACGCGACCTATACCTTTCAATACAATCAAAGGTAACAGCTCTTCTCTAACACCATATTTCAGGCGAAGCATTACCTTCTTGATATTCTTCAAAAGTTTCTTCCTTCCCAAAAGCAATGCAAGTTCATGCAAAGCATAAAGCAACCATTCGCCGTTGTTTAACCTCACGCGAAGCTCTCCAGGAGCAACACCGAAATTCTCAAGAATGATGTCTTCTCCTGTTTCGTCCATCCACTCGTAAAGAAGCCATGCCGTTTTTATCGCGCATATGTAATCATCGTATTCTATGTCCCAAGGGTTGGGAATGGGTTCCAAAAATTCTTTTTCATAATTACTGAGAAGTTCATTTATCTTTTCAACATCATTTTTCTTAATCGAAAGCAAGGGTTTCATCTCTATTGTTCTGCATATCATATGTAATAGAACGAAAGGTGAAATCTTATCATCACTTCTCTCGAGAGATTTTATTATGTAATGAGCGGTCAACGGGTCTATGTACAATTCAGAAACACGTTTACCTATTAGTGTCGATTCCAATTTTTCATCATCTTTTGAAATATCAAGTGCTGTCCTGAAAGGATTTTCATTTTTTGGCGGTTTTTCGCCCTTAACAAAATTCCACTCTTTCAGCATCTCCACAACCTTCTCTATCTTATTTTTCAAATCTTCAAAATCTTCATATTGATAGGCATAAAATGTTTTCGAGAAGAAATTGAACAAATTCTGTTTTGTTGTTGTTATACCAGATGCAATTAAAGCAAGAATATGCATTCTCAAGACAGGTTCAACTCCAAGTTTTGATTGAATCTTTTCTGGTTCACCCATAACATATACATCATATACAAATTCTGCTTCTGCTCTGTTCTTACTCATAAGTATAGCTTCACCAGAATCATCATACTTTGGTCTCCCCGCACGTCCCATCATCTGGTGAATTTCGAGGACGGGGATGTAATCGCTACCGTAACCAGAAGAAAATCTTTTCAGGTCACGTATAACTACTCGATACGCGGGTAAATTCACACCCCATGCAAGTGTTGGCGTAGCAACAATCGCTTTTACGATACCTTTTTTGAACCCATTTTCGATTATCTTTCTCTGCTCGTTTGTGAGACCCGCATGATGAAAAGCGATACCGTCTAAAACTATGTTTGAGAGTTTTTCACATTGAGCTGTCGGTTTTTCTATTGCATTCAATATATCCTCGGATATTTTTTTAAGTTCTTCCCTTTCCTCAGGTTTTAGATATCTCTTAACAATCTTACCAAGATTTTTTGATAGAGATTCTGTATTTCTTCTTGTGGAGACGAATACCAATGCCTGTTTTCCCATGGTTATCGTGTGCTCGACCAATTCAACATCAGGTGAATGCTCATCCTTGATTTCGAGCTCGGGTCTTTCTGGATAGTAGAAGACTTTTCTGTCAAGGTAAACGCCTTTGTAAAGTTTCACCGGTCTATAATCTGATTTAACTGCTACGGCATTCAACCATTCCGCAATTTCTTTATAATTCTGTATAGTTGCGGATAAAGCGAGTATTTGCGGGTTCACAAGTTCTCTTAGTTTTGTTATAGTTATCTCAAGCGTGGGACCTCTTCCAGGGTCGTTCAAAAGATGTATCTCATCTATGACAACAAGACCTATCTTATCTATCCACGGTATTCCATGCCTTAGTAAAGAATCAAATTTTTCAGAAGTAACTATTATCAGATCATATCTCGCGAGCCATGGATCCGATTGGTCGTAGTCGCCGATACTCAAAGCTGTTTTAATTCCCAAGGATGAATATTTTTCTTTGAAATCTTCATATTTCTCACTCGCCAAAGCACGTAAAGGAACGATATAAACTGCTTTCATTCCTTTATCCAGAATCGTTTTCAAAATTGCAAATTCAGCTACAAGCGTTTTTCCTGATGCTGTGGGTGAAGCCAAAACCATATTTTTTCCTTCGAGAAGCCCAGCCTCTACTGCCTTTTTCTGAACAGGATTTAGACTTTTTATACCAGATTTCTCCATCACTATTTCCACCGCATTGTCCATGTATTTTAATACAGATGTTAAGATTAAATATGGCTTCCACAATTTACGTCCAGCAAACGAACAATCGCATGAGATTCGCGGAAAGAATAACAAATATGTTCCACAATGAGATGAAAGACCAGAAAAAAATATTTGTGAAACCGAACATAGTTTCGAGCGAATGGTATCCGACAACAACGCATCCTGATGTTTTGCGATATGTACTCAAAAACCTGCCAAAAGAAGCGGATATTATAATCGCGGACGGTCCTGCGATAGATGCCGGGAGTTCTGAAAAAATAATAAAGAATCATTATTTGCAGAAGGTATGTAACCAATTTGGATTTGAGTTGCAAAATCTTTATGATTTCGGCTTCAAGAAAATCAGGGTCGGCTCAGGTTTTTATCTGCATGTTTCAAAACTCGCATTGGAAAGTGATTACATGATTTCATTGCCTGTTATGAAGACACATTGTATAGATAGCATAGGTATAACGGGCGCTTTGAAAAATAACTTCGGTCTGCTCTCTGCTAGGGACAGGTATTTGCTTCATGCAGAAGGTGCGCTAACCCTGAAGGTCATAAGGAAAATTTTAGGGAAGAAAAGCGAAAAACCCATAAGATTGCTGAAAAAACTGCTGAGAATAAAGCATGACATAAACATTGCGATAGCTGAGCTGAATGTAATACGTAAGCCTGAGCTTTTCATAATCGACATGGTCGATACGTTAATAAATGCGAACGAAGTAAGGCATGGCGGTATCCAGAAACATGTAGGTCTCATGTTCGCGGGAAAAGACCCTGTCGCTCTGGATTCATTCGGTTTGGAGCAGCTGGTTAAAATCGATTTTAGGCTAAAAGGTAAGAAACCTGAGGATATACCGCAGATATATTACGCCAAGAAAATGGGCGTAGGAGACATAAATTACAGGGTAAAAACTTTGCAACAAATCAGAGGTTCGAACATCATCGGGCTTGGCTTGAACTACATAGAATTCAGACGGAAGAAGTCGCCGGCAGGATGATCATTTTATTTTGAGCCTCATTCTTCGCATATATTCTTTGAAGCCCATGCCCTCCCATACATGCATACCTGTCACGTTTCTTGAATCGACATTAAGCTCAATAAATTCTGCCTTTTTCTTTTTGAACCATGCCAGAAGTTCTTCAAACATTTTTTTGCCCAGACCTGTTCCACGATGTTCGCTTTTTACGTATGCATTTGTTATGAATCCCGCTCTCTTGGCATTTATCTCAGGCCTCGGTTTGTAAACAATTCCCATGAAGTATCCCACTATTTTTCCGTCATCTGTCTTGGCGACAACGACCATTGTTTTCTCGTTTTTTATGGAGCGTTTGAACCATCTTCTGAAACTTTCAACAGCCTTGTTGTCTGACCTATAAATTTCGTCTATTTTTGAGTGATATTCCATAAGCTCTTTTTGCAACTCTATGACACCTTTAACATCTTTTTTATTTGATGGGCTAAGCTTGGAAATGAGCATAATTAATT
>JAGGYQ010000019.1 GCA_021162425.1 Candidatus Aenigmatarchaeota archaeon | reverse complement strand
TGTAAAAAATGACGTAAAAATTCATTTTTCAGTTCAAAAAGACCTTAAAATGCTTATTTTTACTTAAAAAAGATAAATTACTCTTTAGTGATAACAATAAATTTTATAGAAATCTTTTTAAAATCTAATGCCAAAAATTATATACCAAAATTGCTAAGCTTAGGGGCTTAGAATTAGAGGGGCTTTATCAAAGTCCAATTCGTTGGGGGCTTGAATTGGGCTTTGTGAACGAATGAATCTGGTTCTTCAGGTTTACTTATTAGTATAAACTAGTTCTGAAAAGAATTTGGTGCTTTAAAATAAAAAGATTTCGGCACTGGAAAATATTCAACACAAAATATATTACACAAAATATGTTTTCCAGTGTCGTAAAAGAAAAAGAGGAGGGGTAAAATGGAATCATTGATTGAAAAGGCATTTGAAAACGTTTTTGAGGAAAAGCAGGAGCAAGTTCAACCCACACAGCCGTCAGGCGAGAATTTTGAACAAAAAGTACAGGATGAGTTTGACCTTGATTTAATGAGGGCTAAAATCCTTGTTGTCGGTATCGGTGGCGCTGGTAACAATACGATAACAAGGTTGACAGAAATGGGAGTGAATGGGGCTGAAACAGTCGCTATCAACACAGACGCGAAGCACCTCGGCATAACCAAAGCGCATAAAAAGGTTTTGATAGGAAGGGAACTGACGAAAGGTCTTGGCGCTGGCGGTTATCCTTCTGTTGGTAAGAAAGCAGCGGAAGAAAGTGAAAGAGAGTTGAGGAAGCTGATGGAAGGAATAGATATGTTATATATTGTCGCGGGTATGGGCGGCGGGACAGGAACAGGTGGAGCACCTATTATAGCCAAAATTGCGAAAGAAATGGGTGCCATTGTTATTGGCTCGGTAACCATGCCCTTCAAAGTTGAAGGTGCGCGTATGGGGAAGGCAGAAGATGGTCTTTACCAGTTAAGACAGGTATGTGATACTGTGATAGTCATAGAAAACGATAGGCTTTTGAGAGTTGCTGGCAACCTCCCTTTGAAGCAGGCGTTTGCAGTTGCTGATAACCTGGTGGCAAGCATGATAAAAGGGATAACAGAGACGATATCGCAACCATCGCTTGTAAATCTTGATTACGCAGATGTCCGTGCAATCATGCATTCAGGCGGAGTAGCAACCGTAGGCTTTGGTGAGTCAGATGCTAAAAACAGGGCAGAGGAAGCCATAATAAAAGCAATGACCAACCCATTGCTCGAAGTCGATTATCAGGGAGGTTCAGGCGCTTTGTTACACATAACAGGTGGGGAAGACCTTCGTCTAGACGAGGTCAACCTTATAGGAGAGTATGTCTCAAAACAACTTGACCCCGAAGCGCAGGTCATATGGGGTGCGAGGATAGACCCAAACTACAAGGGTAAGCTCAAGGTAATAACAATTGTAACAGGCGTGAAATCTCCCTATATTCTAGGGCCTGTTGCAAGAGAAGAGAACGCGGAGAGAGATGTGACAAGGGAATTAGGCATACCTATATGGAAGTAAAATATATATTGCCCCTCCTCTCACCATCTTTTTATTTAGTTTTTACAAATTACTGTTATGGAGAAAAAGAAAGGACAATTATTTCTCGTGTCTATAATCTTCCTCATAGGCACGATCCTCTTCATACAACATGCACTTTTTCAATACAGTGAAATCGACCTTTCTGAACCTTTTAAAAATCAGGACATGAACCTTATGGAAACAACGATAAACTTGATAAACAAAACCATCAAAAATACATATTTCTGCAATGAAACAAAAAACAATTTTCAGGAAAAACTTGAATATCTCAGGCACACGCTAAGTAAAGAGCAAGGCAAGGGTGTATATTCCATCGATATTATATATGATCTTAATTGCACAAACTGGGATAATGTCTACCCTCACGATGCACCGCTAAAAATAACAATCTCGGTAATAGGCTTTGGTAAAGAGGCGAAAGGAACTTTTAATATATATCATAGGATATAGCCCGGCGCGGATTCTCGCTCGTTTTTCGAACCGCGGTCGCCGGGTTTCTTCTCACAGCGAATGTTTCGGGAGACGCAGGATTTACCCACGCCATCCTACCTCGCTCAACGCTTTGGATACATGAACCAAAGCCCGACATGCTTGGCCACTACACCACCGGGCTATATAATAAGAGTGTTGTAGGTCTCATTTAAATTCATTTCATCGATGACAATGCACGTTGACCACTCTGCGTCACAGTAAAACAGGGATATCCAACAGCTTCAACGAATTTAACATAGCCCATATTCGTGAGCTTCCTTGCTATAGCTAGACCATCTCCAAATCCTTTTTCTTTAAGAATTCTCATGAGTTCATCTTTCCTGATAAGAAGGTTTTTCCCTATCACTTCGAGAACCTGATATTCTTCTTCTGTCAGCATATTTAATAATTATCTGGTCGTCCCCTTTTTATTTTTATCCATGTTTCGAGACAAAAGAAGACACATTTATCCATGCAAGACCGCCAAGAAGAATCAAAACAAGACCTATCACGAATGCGAACGCATATCCGAGAACGGAGACACCCTCATTCACCTCGAGATGACCAAGTATCCATGACCCAACGGCTATTAAAATACCGCCAAAAACCCAGAATGATAGCAATTTGAGTGTCATTTAAGAACACCTTTGAGCTCATCTTTAAACTCTTTGGCTTTATCCTGAAGTATTTCAACAGATTTTTCTATAATGTATTCCGGCTTCAGGCCAGATATGGTTTCGACCTCAAAAATGAACCTCGTTTCATCACCTTCTATTCTCGCCTCACCTTTTGATACCTCCGCGCATGCATTGCATATATCGCACTTATACGGGTCGAGAACGAGTTTTCTATTTTTAACCGATAATGCATTTTTGGGGCAAGATTTAGCGATTTTTTCCAAGTTTTTGACACCCTTTACGATTAACCTTGGGAAGTATTGATAGCCGACATTTGCTGCCTGCCACTTTGCATGTTCCTTTCCTCTCCCAAGCCTTGCAACTGCTGTTAATTTCATATGATGACCTTCAAGAAGCTTGACTATTGGGAAATCCGGTGATGTTGGTTTAACATGCTTGTCCGTTGATTTCAAATCACCTGAATAAACCATTACAGGGCCTGTTTTTTCCAATGCAAAGTAAATCTTGTCACCTTCTTTCACCTTCTTTGGGTCAAAAACAAGTGGTATCAAACCAAGCCTGTGTGCGATTACCTCGTCAAACAATGCGGATGTGTTGTCCTCGAATTCGACGATGTCTATTGCTAATGTAGGAACTTCTGATATCATGATTCTGCGGAGGGCGTTTGCAAATGCAGGTGTCGTTCCCTCAAGAAGGAATTTTATCTTATCATTTTTCTTGTTTAATATTCTGACCTTCAATTTATCACCCTTCGTATAATAACACAATTATTGTTCATAATATATATAAAGTTTTTAAATGTATGCGGGGGCAGGGATTTTCGTAAGCTTCTTTCAAAAAGAAGCTTAAGCAAGAAGGAGTCTCCCTCCATCTCATTCCGGTCGACTTCCATCGGAAGCGAGCGAAACGAAGTGGAGCGAAGCTCCTTCTTGAAAAGAGCTTATTCGAACCCTGGAAAGCATTGCTCACCATTCTCGAGCCGAAAATGGCTCTAAGCTACACGGTCCTTAGCCGTGCCCCTTCAGCCCAAGACCACGGAAGTGGTCGAATGCTTGACCGCTCGGGCACCCCCGCATATTTGTTTAATATATACATAGTTTTTATATTATTTGAACGTTTGCGGATAAATGCCTGTTATATTCTCCAAGTGAAACAACGATGAGCGTTTGGCGAAGTTCCAAAAAATTAATAAACCTTATATCTGCAATTATGAAATCAATCAAAGATCAAAATCCAGACATAGGAGAAATTATGGTTGAAAAATTTCAGGCAATAAATAATATGACTTATGGTATGAAATGGCCGTCGAATTAGTAAAAGTTGGAGAAAAACATATATCCGAATTATAGATTAACGTCTGATAAGCGAAGGGGCAAAATCCTTCGGATTTTGAGTTCAGAATTCAGGCTATTGCAATAACTCAGGTGTAATACCTTTAGATTTTGAAGTAGCCGTAGAAGCAGCCATAGGAGGGGGTATAGCAGCTGATGGAATAAGAAGATTAATGGAATATACTAGTAAAATTAATGGAATAAGAGATGTGTTTATAGAGCTGCAAGCAATATCACTCCCGACGTGATTGCTCAAGCTGATAAATTAGTAAGTAATGTTACAGGTGCAGATGCTGCTGTTGAAATAGAGATAGGCATTGGAGCGTTAGCACTAGCTTATATGTTGTCAAAAGAAGCCGACGCATACACGTATGAAGAGTAAAGCTTTCGTTTTCGGCTTCTTGACCCAATGATGAATCATAACATGGCTGTTACATCTCCCAAAGGACAAATTGCGAAGCGGTGAAAAGTTCTTAAACACGAACAAAAAGTTTATAAGTTGTAAACAAATAGCTAAATTTATCAGTTAATTCACACAATATCTTTTATACCGTCCGCTGATGCTAACACGGATAAATATATGCACTTACAAAATATTTGTATGGACTGGTATATGGTTTCTATTGTGGCTTTTATTCTGTTTCTCGTGTTCGTAGTTTATAGGGACAGGAAAAAGTTCGAGAGAGAATCCATAATACTCATTAGAAGGACGCAACGTGGGAAAGGGATTTTGCATAAAATTGGCAATTCTTGCCCAACATTATGGAAAATAATCGGGACAGCAGGGGTTTGCATAACGATGCTCGCGTCTGTTTATATATTTTTCTATCTTGTTTACAACACACTAAAGGTTGTATTTGTCAAACAAACGGTTGGCGCTCTTCAGGTCGTTTTGCCCTCACCAACGCAGAATATAATTGTTGCTCCGGGTATTTTTGCCATACCCTTTTGGTATTGGATTATACCGCTTGCTATTCTTGTAGTGGCCCACGAAGGTTCTCATGGAATAATGTCTGTTGTCGAGAAAGTTCCCATAAAATCGCTTGGATGGGGTTTGCTTCTGGTAATACCGCTTGCTTTTGTCGAACCAGATGAAAAATCGCTTGAACAAAAGGGCATGTGGTCCCAACTCCGTGTTTTTGCTGCAGGGTCTTTTGCAAATTTTATTCTCGGCGGGATATTTGTTGTAGTGGCAATGGTTTTTGCATCCATGTTTTTTGTTCCGTCCGGCGTTGCCTATTCATCTTTGATAAAGGACTATCCTGCAAGCAAGGTAAACCTCTCGGGCGTCATAGTTTCAATCGATGGCAAACCCGTCAGGACACTCAAAGACCTCATACACGTTACCGAAGAAATAGGACCAAATAAAACAATCGAGATTATAACTCAAAACAGGACATCCAACACCACATATATTCTAACGACGACTGAGCCACCGAAAGGCGAGTATAACGTAAGTTTTGATGCAGCGTTCTGGCTCACGCTCGAACAATACATGCCTGGTATAATCGACATCAGCAGGCATATTGGTCAGTTTCTTACAAGGATCACGGGTGGTGAGGTAATAAGAGGGTGGTCAAGCATAGAAAACGAGATAAAAATGTGGGAGTATGCTGAGAAGAATTACCCTCTACTTAAAAAACATGCGGAGTTGAAAATTTCAGAACTCAAAGACGAACTAAAACTTCATAAAAAGCCAGGATATATAGGGATACTTGGAATCTACACTTATTATACAGTCGCTGAAAGAGTGAAAGAATTCGATGGTCTGCTGCAATTTTTATACGGGCTTTTCGTTTTTACAATTCTGCTGAATTTTGGCATAGGGTTCGCTAACATGCTACCGATAAAGCCCTTGGATGGCGGTCGTATGTGGGACGTTATTTTTAAAAGGGTGTCGCCAAAAAATGCTGGCATTATGACAAAATATCTGGGAATTGTAACATTTATGCTG
>JAGGYQ010000034.1 GCA_021162425.1 Candidatus Aenigmatarchaeota archaeon | reverse complement strand
GCATATGAGAAGCACAAAAAGGATGAAGAAACCAGCAAAGAGGAAGAAGGTGAGGTCGCGAAAGAGGTTGAAAGCGAGTGGCAGATGCTCGAATTGATTTTTAAATAGCAAATTCTAAATTTTTAATTTGAATGTTAAAAGAGGTAAAAAAATGGTAATAGGTAGAATTAAGAAAAAGCCCAAAGTCATAGTCCCAGACACATCTGTATTAATAAACAAAAAATTATCCGGACTCATAGAAAAAGGTGAACTAAACGGAGTCAAAATAGTCATACCACGGCTGGTTATAGATGAATTACAAGCCCAAGCATCGACAGGTAGAGAAATAGGCTTTCGTGGGCTTGAAGAGATAAAGGCGATTAGAAAACTTTCAGAAAAACACAAAATAAAAGTCACATTCAACGGGCGAAGACCAACCATAGAGGAGATTAACCTTGCAAAGAAAGGGCGAATAGATGCGCTAATACGCGATTTCGCCGTAAAAGAAAAAGCAACTCTCGTGACCTCTGATTATGTGCAGGCACTTGTGGGCGAGGCAGAAAATGTCTCTGTCCTATATATTCCCGTAGAAATCACAAGAAAAACGATAACAATTGAAAGCTTTTTTACGAATGACACACAATCTGTCCATTTAAAAGTCGGTGTCAGACCTTATGCTAAAAAAGGAAAGCCAGGCAATGTCAAATTAGTTTACTTGAGGAATGAGCCCATAAAAGAAAACGAGCTTAACTCCATAATATACGAGATTATGTCAAAGACCCACAAAGACCCGTCATCCTTCATAGAAATAAGCAAGCATGGCGCAATGGTAATCCAAATGGGCAACTACAGGATTTCGATAACCAGACCACCATTTTCCAACGCATTGGAGGTCACAGCCGTAAAACCTATAGTGAAATTAAGCCTTGCAGATTATAGACTTCACGAGCAACTCGAAAACATGATAGTCTCCGGGACAAGAGGCATTCTTATCGCAGGTCCTCCTGGCTCTGGTAAATCAACGTTCGCTGCGAGCATAGCAGAATTTCTGTCTCAAAAAGGCAAGATTGTAAAAACATTCGAACAGCCAAGAGACCTGCAAGTTGGTCCAGAAATAACGCAGTATGCCCCCCTCGAGGGTGACTGGGAAAAAACATCGGAACTGCTTCTGCTCGTAAGACCAGATTACACGATATTCGATGAAATCAGAAAAACAAAGGATTTCAGGGTCTTTGCAGACATGCGATTAGCAGGAGTGGGTATGATAGGCGTCTTGCATTCAACAGACCCCATCTCTGCGATACAAAGATTTATAGGCAGACTCGAATTGGGCATGATTCCACATGTAATTGATACCGTGATCTATATAAAAAACGGTGAAATAGAAAAAACATACGCGCTGAATCTTGTTATCAAGGTCCCCACAGGCATGAAAGAGGAAGACCTTGCAAGACCAGTTGTAGAGGTAAGGGATTTCGAAACCAAACAACTTGAATATGAAATATACACGTTCGGTGAAGAGAATGTTGTCGTCCCCGTTGGCGAAGAGAAAAAATCACCTGTGAAAATCCTTGCAGAAAAGACGGTAAAAAAGGAACTTGAAAGGTTCGACAGAGACATGGAAGTTGATTTCCTTTCTGACAACAGAGTTGTTATAAAAGTCAAAAACGAGTCCATACCGAAACTCATAGGTAAAAAAGGTAAAACAATAGAGGACATAGAAAAAAGACTTGGCATTAAAATATCAGTCGAACCAAAGGAACAAACGATCAAAAAGCAGATTAATTTTACCGTCAATGAAAAGGGAAAGAACCTTGTCATAGCGATTCCAAAAAAATACACAGGTCAGCATGTTGATTTATACGACAACAAAGATTACTTATTCTCTCCTCTTGTCGGCAAACAAGGAGAAATAAAAATCAGAAAGAAGTCAGAGCAGGGAAAAAGGTTAATCAAGGCTATACTCGAGAATACACTAAGAATCTTTGCATAAGCTTGAGCCTGTCTGAAAATAACTCTGTTTCCTTCCCTCTTCGTTTTTACAAAATCGGCATGCTGGAAAAATAAAGTTCATACGAAATCCCCCTCGCCGAGACATTTTCCCAAATGAAGATCAACAAGCCGTGGGAATTGTTAGACACGCCCGCATAAACTTAAAATCATTTATTCAGTTTAAGCGAATTATTAATTGATGAAGAAATTAAATAGCCTCACCGAAATAGAACACATAATAAAGCAAAGTCTTCCTACTGTTACCATTTATGGCATATTCGAGCTTGTGGCAGGTATGTTCCTTCTGGGAATAGAAAACAGCCTTAAACTGCTTCCAGGTCTGCTTGTGTTACTTCCAGGGATATTGGATTTACGCGGCAATATTTCAAGCACATTGGGTTCTCGGCTGGGAAGTGCGCTTCATCTGGGTTACATAAATCCTGATTTCAAAATGAATGACGACCTGAAGATAAACCTTGAGAGTAGTATAATTCTTAATGTAATAATGTCGATATTCATAGCTTTTGTTGCATATATTACGTGTATGATTCTTGGTTTTGAACACATGTCATTTTTAGCTTTTGTGTTCATATCCCTTGTTTCAGGGACACTTTCAGGAATATTCCTCACGTTTTTGACGGCATTTATAGCTATATTGACTTATAATAGAGGGTGGGACCCTGACAACATAACAACGCCGCTGGCTGCTACCCTTGGTGATATAACAATGGTGCTTTTCCTCTTGCTTACAGTTAAATTAACGATTTGGGTGGGTCTATTATGAGCTACTACACTTTGAAGGGAATACTGAAGGATGCATTGCCTGTGCTGATGTTTATGAGCATATTCAGCATGATTTCAGGAACATTCCTTGACATAGGCAATCAGGAAATAAAGGCGTTCGCAGCCATACTCTTAGTAGTTCCGCCATTTGTTAATATGGGCGGTGATATAGCAAGCATAGTAGGTGCAAGGATATCTTCTGCTCTTCATTTAGGTTATACATTGAGTTTCAGAAAGGGAAAACCGATATTCACAAATCTAACATCAGCATTTATAGTGGGTTTAATCTCTTTTGCCGTGTTAGGTTTATCTGCAGAAACCATACTCATACTGTTAAATGGAAGTGGTATAGGTTACATAAAATTCATGGAGATAACAACATTGGCAGGTTTATCTGTTACAATGATATTATCTTTGCTATCAATTGGGATAGCATACATATCTAAAAAATATGGTATAGACCCTGACGACATGACCATACCAATCGTCACGACCCTTGGAGACATCATGGGAATAGGGTTTTTGATATTTATAGCAAGTATTCTATTATAAAAAGGAGGGGTGATGATGAAAAGGGGTAAGGAGATAATTGATGAGTTGCTAAAGAGAAAGAAAAATGTAATAGGAATCCTGAAAGAAATGAGGACTTTAACAACGGTTAGTCTGGAAACAGCTTTTGCAGCTTTACTTACGCAGGATAAATCACTTGCGAACAAAGCCATAAAACTTGTTGAAGAACTTGAATTTCTTCAGTATCAGTTAGAAATAGAAACAATGTTGGCAGCTTCGAATCCAAAAGAAGCATTGAGAATGGCAGGAATTTACAGAGTAGGGGCTTCTTTAGCAAACATAGCAGATTCCGTCAGGGAGATATGCGACCCTCTTCTGAGAGATATACCGGTGGAAAAAACAATTGTGGATGCGTTCTTGGAATTGGGAACCATAAAGATAATAGAGGTTAAAGAGAATAGCAAGGTCATGAATAAAACAATAAGAGACGTAGAGGAAACGGGCGTAAGAGTTATAGGGATAAAGAAAGGTAATGAATGGATGATGAGGCCGGAACTGTCATTGACAATAGAAAAAGATATGACCCTTGTATTGAGCGGACCAAAAACATTGTTGACAAAAATAAAATAACTACAAACCAAAACCAAATTGTTTCATCAATCTGGCAAATGGTCCCCTCTTTAACGCTTTACCGCTACCTGTCAACTTATCATCTTCTTTATTTGTTTATATGTCTTCAAAAGTTCACGTACATCTGCTTGTTTTGTTCCAGAACCTCTGGCTATTCTCTCTATTCTAGATTGCTTTATTATATCAGGATTTTCCCTTTCTTCAGGTGTCATGGAATCTATAACGTACTTCCATCTCTTCATCTTATCTTCTTGTACATCGAGGAAATTTGCAGGGAGTTTCTTGGCTAAACCCGATGACATACCGGGAATCATGTCCATTATTTTTGAAAGAGAGCCCATTTTTTGCAGAGAGCCCAATTGTTCGTAAAACTCGTTCATCGTGAATTCACCTTCGAGAATTTTCTTCGCTGTTTTTTCAGCGCCTGCTTCTTTAGCTTTTTCCAAAAGACCGTGAATGTCTCCATAGCCTATAAGTCTGGAGACAAACCTCTGAGGATCATATTCCTCTATATCGTCAGGTCTTTCGCCCACACCTATGAATTTTACTTTTGAACCAGAAACGGAAGAAGCGGCTAACGCACCGCCACCTTTCGCAGTTCCGTCAAGTTTCGTGACAACAAGACCTGTTATGCCGACAAGCCTGTCAAACTCGTCAGCCTGTTTTCTCGCGGCTTGTCCTATATCTGCTGGTATGACAAGCAAAACTTCGTCCGGCTGTATGATTTTCCCGAGGTTTTTTAGCTCGTTTGCCAACTCGCTGTCGAGCGCGTCTCTTCCTGCAGAATCGAATATGAGAATGGATTCTTTTGCCTTCTTCAATGCGTTTTTGGCGATATCTTCTGGTGTTTTTCCTTCGTCATATACATAAACCCCTATCTTCTCGCCTATCTGCTTTAATTGCTCTTTCGCAGCAGGTCTATGTGTGTCGCAGGCAACCATCGCTGGAGAAAGACCCCTCTTCTTAAACCAGAGCGCAAGCTTTCCGCACGTCGTGGTTTTCCCGCTACCAAACAGCCCTATAAGAAGTATCTTTTGAGGTTTCAATTCGAGTTTTCCTTTTTCCCTGCCAAGTAAATTTACGATTTCGTCATAAAGTGTTTTTATGAAATACTCCTTCAAGGTCAGCCCTGCCGGCGGTTTTTCTTTAAGTATTTTGTTCTTGATATTTTGAGAAAGTTCGAAGACTAGGTGAACGTCAACATCACTCTGTATAAGCGTCCGCTGAATATCTCTGACAATGCCTTCAACAGCCTCTTTATCTATGACGCCGAGACCCACAATTTTTTTTAGCGTATCTTTCAGCCCGGAGCCAAACTTATCCAGCACCATATTTAATTCACTCTGTTTTTGTTTTATATACTTTTTAACTCTTCGCTTTTTGGTGTGAAAATATAAATTTTTCCAGCCACAATGGATAAAGATGAACAAAATCTATCTACAGGCAAACAACACAGACATAGATTACAATCCTCTCAACAGAAGGTTCACACATCCTATCATGCCAGGTTTTTGGGAGGATGTCATGGAAGACCATGCAAGTGAGCTAACAGAGAATACTGCGTGGGAAAGTCTTTACGATGACGGGGATGAAGAAGGACTTGAGAAAGATACCCCACAAAATCCTGACTATGTAGAGTTTTTGAAAAAAACTGAAGGTGATGAATTCTGAACAGGATTCGCTTTGGATATGGGAAATATTTATAAATTTTTTATATTATAATATAAAATTAAAAATCTCACAATATAAAATATAGCAGGGCTAATATGCGCAGAGACCCCATAGAGATAATGAAACAGATTTTAAATTTGCTCGGGGAGCGTCATGAAGCCATGAGTATAAATATGATTTCGGAAATGACAGGGATACACAATATCACCGTGAAAAAGTATATACAACTTATAGAAATGGTAAAAAACGAGCAAATAGAGATAATTAAAACAAGGAGGTCTATCATAGTTAGGATAAAAAAAGACGCAAACAAGCATTATTTAACCATGCAAAACCAAAAATAATAACATCATAATTATAATTACGGGGTGATGCAAATGGCTGAAAGAGAGAATGATTATGTTGTCTTGAAAGTTGGTGAGCTGACAAATAGGTCAGAATCTGGCAGAGGCATAGTCAGAATAGACACAAAAACTATGCAGAAGCTGGGTGTGCGTGAAGGGGATATTGTTGAGCTTATCGGCCAAAAAAGGACAGGCGCAATTGCTGTTCGCGCATACCCTTCTGATGTGGGTCTCAACATTGCCAGAATGGATGGTATAACAAGAAGAAACGCGGGCGTCGGTGTTGGCGAAACAATCAAGATAAAAAAAGCGGACATCAGAGAAGCGAAAAGAGTCGTTCTTGCGCCTGCACAAAAAGGTGTAACCATAATGATGAACCCTGACCTTTTAAAGCGCAACCTGTTCATGCGTCCTGTCATGAAGGGTGATATAATTTCACCGTTCCCTGTTGTGAAAAGGCAGGTGGAGAATCCATTTGAGGATTTTTTCAGAAGTTTTGGAATCGAAATCGAGGACTTGGGTGATTTTTCTTTTACGCCCATACCCGGTGAAACCAAACTTGTTGTAGTTTCAACAAATCCCGATGGGATAGTGAAAATTACGGATGCAACAGAAGTTGAGCTAAAAAAGGAAGCAGTAGAAGTTGAGCTTGCAAGAGTGCCTACAATTACTTACGAGGACATAGGCGGTCTTCATAATGCCATAAAAAAGATAAGGGAGATGGTTGAGCTCCCACTTCGCCATCCCGAACTCTTTACAAGACTTGGTATTGAACCGCCGAAGGGTGTTCTGCTTTATGGGCCGCCGGGAACAGGAAAAACGCTTCTTGCGAAGGCAGTCGCAAATGAAAGCGGTGCGAGCTTCTATTCGATAAATGGACCTGAAATCATGTCGAAGTGGTATGGTCAGTCAGAAGAGAATCTCCGTAAAATATTTGAGGAGGCGGAAAAAAACGCTCCTTCAATAATTTTCATAGACGAGATAGATGCGATAGCCCCGAAGAGAGAGGAAGTTTCAGGCGAAGTTGAAAGGCGTGTAGTCTCGCAGTTGTTAACCCTGATGGACGGCTTGAAGGCGAGAGGAAAGGTCATAGTAATCGCTGCAACCAACAGACCAAACGCTATCGACCCTGCTTTAAGAAGACCGGGAAGGTTTGACAGAGAGATAGAGATAGGCGTTCCGGGCAAAAAAGGTCGTAAGGAGATACTTCAGATACACACAAGGAATATGCCGCTGGATAATGATGTTGACCTTGACTGGTTGGCGAGCGTTACATATGGGTTTGTTGGCGCTGACCTCGAGGCGCTGTGCAAAGAAGCTGCTATGTCTGCACTCAGAGACAATCTGCCGCAGATATCTTGGAAAGAGACGAACCATCTTCCCCAAGAAGTTCTTGAAAAGCTCAAGGTAAAAAGAAAACACTTCGAGGAAGCCCTTAAAATGGTTGAGCCGTCTGCAATGCGTGAAGTTCTTGTCGAAATCCCGAACATTAAATGGAAAGACATTGGCGGTTTGGAAGATGTAAAGGAAACCCTTAAAGAAATGGTTGAATGGCCGCTGAGGCATCCAGAGGCATTTAAAAGAATGGGCATAAAACCGCCGAAGGGTATTTTGCTTTATGGGCCGCCGGGAACAGGAAAAACGCTTCTTGCGAAGGCAGTCGCAAATGAAAGTGGGGCGAACTTCATCTCCATAAAAGGACCAGAAGTTTTGAGTAAATGGGTAGGCGAGAGTGAAAAACGTATTCGCGAAGTTTTCAAAAGAGCGAAACAGGTTGCACCAGCCATTATATTCTTTGATGAAATAGACGCGTTAGCCCCAAGAAGAGGGCTTGAACTTGGGACAAGAGTAACAGAAAACGTGGTTTCGCAAATACTTACAGAAATGTCAGGACTTGAAGATCTATATGACGTTGTTGTTATAGGGGCAACCAACAGGCCAGACATACTTGACCCTGCCCTCCTGCGACCGGGCAGATTTGACAGGCAAGTCCTCGTGCCTGCACCAGATGAAAAGGCAAGGCTTGAGATACTTAAAATACACACAAGGAACATGCCGCTAAAAAATGTTGACCTTAAAAAAATAGCAAAGAAAACAGAATGGTATTCAGGTGCTGATATCGAGGCATTATGCAGAGAGGCTGCTCTCAATGCATTAAGAGAAAATATGAAAGCGAGGCAAGTCGAAAACAAGCACTTCGAAAACGCAATGAAAAAAGTTAAACCATCAATAACTCCAGACGTAATCAAATTCTATGAAAATTTGATGGAACGAATATCAACAAGGGAAAGAGCATCAAAGGACGAGGGTGATTATCTGGGTTAGCAAAAGCGTGAAAGGAGTCTATTGAATGAAAATCTTAATTTTTAAATCTTCTGCGTTTTTATTTCAATATGATGCAAAAATACAATCCGAGACATATCGGCGACCCTGAACAATTTTTAAAGAGTTTTCTTTCAGGGAGTCTGGCTACATCCAGCATATTGGTCATTATACTATCGCAAAATGAAATAATAATACTTTCCATGGTGGCATTCCTCTTAATAGCTGTCCTCATGTTTATCGATATATTGATGAGAAGAGACAAATACCTCTACTTCTTTTCGGATGTATTTTTCTTCATTCTCGGCGCGATTGTGTCTTTATGCTCAAATGTTTATGGTCTCGTGGGACACTACTTTGCGTTTGTTGCTGTGTTGACCTTTTTGATTCTGTTTCACGCCATAATATCAAAAATGCTGAAGAAGAAGTAACCTATTTTTTTATTGCCCATCTCAAGCCTTTTTTAGCCCTTCCCATAAACCAATTTCTCTGACACTTTGAACTACAAAAATATAGAATCTTTCCGTCATTTTTCACAAACATTTTCCCTTTACCTTTAGGCATCTCATTTTTGCACATAGAGCATTTCATAAACACACCTATCTCGAACTTATCTTACCAGAGCTTTCCATTTCCGTATCCTTGAGCATAATTATGTCATGAACCCTCACTGGTCCAGCTACATTTCTTGTGAGAACCTTTCCTTTATCCCTTCCCTCAAGAACCTTACATCTGACCATCGTCACTCCGCGCACACCTAGCCTTTCAACAACCTGTATGACCTCTGCTGCAACAACCATCCGCTACACCTATTTTTTCAGTGCTTCAAGCTTTTTCCTTATGTCATCTATCAGCCTCTTTGCATCTCCTTCTTCCTCTATTGCTATGCTCGATGATGCAACATCGATTCCTGCTGCCTTTCCCAGCTCAAGTTTTGATGGAACGTATGTGTATGGTATTTTCTTTTCTTCGCAAAGCGCTGGTATGTGCATCAATATCTCCTCTGGCTGAACATCTGTCGCCATAATTACAAGCTTCGCAAGTCCTCTCTCTATACATTTTGTGGTTTCATTCACGCCTTTTCTGACCTTACCTGTATTTTTGGCGATTTCAACTGCTTCATAAATTTTATCTACAAGGTCTTTGGGAACTTCAAATTTGACATATCCCGGCATCTTCATCCCTCCTCATCACCTTTAGCAGGTTCAATCTAGATTATATACAATATAGAGGTAGCATATTTAAATATATCGAACAAATAAATAGATTATCTTAAGGTGTTGATATGAAGGTATGCTCCAGTTGTGGGGTTAAAGTAGAAACAATGGACAACTGGGTGGAATTTCACTGCCCCAGTTGTGGAAAGACAACTATAGTGAGATGCAGCAGATGCAGAAAACTTGGAAACACCTACGAATGCGAATCATGCGGTGTCATAGGTCCATAAGTGGTTATTATGGGAGATGTAATCGTGGTTTTCAGAATAATCCCGAAGGAGATGGATAAATTTGACAGCGTCAGGGAACATCTCGAACAGCTGAAACCTCAACGACTGGAAGAGGAGCCCATAGCATTCGGGCTGAAGGCTTTGAGATTTACAAAGTTGATACCAGATAAAGAGGGGGCACTCACAAAACTTGAAGAAGATATCAAAAACATAGATGATGTTCAGACAGTTGAAACGATCGAAATAACAAGAAGTCTGTAAATTTCTTTTTTAAAACTTCGTTCCGAGATATTTACATATGAGAAAGAAACAGATTTGTGTTTTTCTGAGTTTAATAATGTTCATTTATGCTTTTAACTGTTCAATAAGGATGGTTTCTGCCTTAAATCTTGATTACTACGGTGTAGAGAGCCACATAGATGAGGACAAAACCATTACGAACACCATAACATTGAAATTCAGCGAAAACATCCAGAACATCGAGTACATTGTAAAATACAGGATATATGATTTTAAAATAAAATCCGGGGAAGCGAAGTGTGATGCTGACATAGGCGATGTGAGTGTAATACGATGCAATCTGTCAGACGCAAGAAACAAAGACCTTGTCTTTTCATTCAAAACCAAGGAAAATGTTAAAATGTTCAATGAAAACTACGAGTTCAGCTATGTTCATCCGCTGGAATATGATGTCAAAAGGTTTTTCAACATAATATACCTTCCAAAAACAGCTGTCCTTGCAAGCGATATTTCGAATGAGTCATTTTTTCCATATGATGGGAAAACACTCACTGACGGAAGACACATAATGGTATACTGGGAAAGGAAAGACCTCAAAAAAGGTGATAATCTATATTTCTCAATAAACTATAAAATGCCCGAGAACGGCGCAAGTTCAGTTTTTGGTTTAATACTGGCTGTATTAGTAGCGTTTGCGATAATCTTTATTCTCGGATTTGCATATATAAAAACAACACGGCCAAAGTCAATAAAACTTGTCATGCCCTTACTCCGTGACAACGAGAAGGTTGTCGTGGATATATTGAAAAAATACAAAGGCGAGACAAATCAAAGGGTTATAGTGAGGGAAAGTGATTTCTCAAAGGCGAAAGTATCAAGAATTATATCAGACCTTAAAGAGAGGGGAATCGTGGAGGTCGAACCTATGGGCAGAACGAACAAGGTCAGGTTAAAAATTAAATAATTCCCAACTTTTTCAGCGCTTCATCAAACCCAGGTATTGTGTAAAATTTTCCTGCGTCTTCTGGGTTGATCCATTTGAATTCCCACTCCTTTGATATTTTCAATTTTTTGGTTTTCACATTAAACAAAAACGGGTGTATAAACCACTTTTCATTTTTTTCCATTACAAGAAACGTGTCTGCGTCTTTTATGAGTTCGAAATCTCTTTTATGCATCTTCGTTTGCGCTTCGATTTCTTTTATTGCTCGTTCTTCTAGACTTTCTCCCTCTTCTGGAAACCCTATTATTGTCCCCCATCGCTCTTCATAAGACAAAAACTCTTTGCTTCGTCTCAATATAAGTATTTTGTCCTTGAACCGTAAAAAGCACATCACAACTTCGGTTTCTTTCATAACTACACCTAATTGGTCTTGGTTTAAAATCAAGCCTTTTCCTTTTCCTTGAGCATTTTTATGGTATCCGAAAGTGACCGCAAAGACTCGAGCATGGGGGATAGTGTATCTTTCAGGGCTTTTTCCATTGACTCAAGCCTGCTGCCAAGCTCATCAATTCTCTGTGTATACGAATCTATTTTGTCCTCAACTGTTTTCAACTCGCTTCCTTTTTCAGTTCTGATTCTATTTATCTCGTTTTTGAGGGCTTCTATTCTGTTATCAAGCTGCTGGAATTTGTTTTGGCTATCCCTGAACTTCTCTTTGAGTCCTCTCATCTTCTCTTCAACTATGACCTCAATGAGCTCTTCTACTTCCCTTCTGTCCATGCCCTTTGATGGTTTTTTAATTGGGGCAGGAGGTGCAGGAGGTTTAGGAGGCTTCGCCTGCATATAAAAATCTTCGCCTTTGGGGAGTTCAGGTATTTGCGGTTCTGCAGGCACCGGAGGAGTAGGAGAAAGCTCTTCAGGGACCGGTGGTATATCACTTCCGGGATGTGGTATTGCTGGACTTGGTGGAAATTCATTAGCAGGAGGGGATGGTGGCAACGGAGGTTGCTGACGAGCCGTAGGCTCGCCTCGCGGTTGCGCATAATCACCTGAAACCCTTGACCTCAAAGCTTCTTTCATGGCTTGGTCTATCTCCTCTGTTGAATATCCCTCACTCCTGAGTGTGTTGATTATTTCTGGTTCAGGAATGCCTCTGGAGGATAATCTTTGAACTTCGTTCACAGGAATAAGCATTCTGCCCCTTTCCCTCATAGTCGGCTCAACAGGTGGGGGAGAAGGTTGAATCTCCTTTTTTTTCTTTTTCTTGAAAATGTTGAACATGATACCAAACCTATAAATTATTTTGTTTTTTGCTCTTAAATATTTCTTTCTGACAGTTTGTCCTCAATAATCTTCTCCACTTCCTCCTTTGTGACAAAATTGGACTTGAGTGGATTGAAAATATCTACAAGGTGTTTCAGCTCTTCGACTTTTGCATTGGTTGCAACAAGTTTCATTTGCTTGATGATTTCGTTGATTGTCATTTCTATTTTTTCTATTCTGTTTTCAACAGACGAGAATCTTGCATCCCTGTTGGAAAGTTCTTTCTGAACGTTTTTGCCCTGATTTACCATGCCCTGCTCAATCGAATTAATTCTGTTTTCTATTGTCTTAAGTCGCTGTTCCAAAACTCTTAATCTTCTTATACTTTCGTTCATCCTGCCTATCATATCCGCGATTATTTTTTCCTGTCTCTCGTCACCGGACTTTCCAAAAACTGCCATATTTTAAATTTGTCTGCTGGCTTATAAATACTCTCCGTGGTAACCTATCTCACGCAACCTTCTATTTTTTTGTCAACATAGACTTCGCAATTATAGGTTTTCAAAACTCTTCCCCTATACAATGCTTTCCCGTTTTTTGCAACAATACCTAACTTGAGGATATGCTTTATATCTACCTCTTTTACAGGCTTTTTTGATAATCCCTCAACCAAAACATCGCTTCCGGGCGAATCATCACACAAAAGCAAGCCCACATTTTTTCCATCTTCGGCTGCCAAAAGCATACCCTCGGATTTAACACCACGAATGTTCGCGTGTTTGAGATTCGTCACAACTACTATATTTTTTCCTTTGAGCTCATTTTTTTTGTAATTTTGTCTCAGCCCTGAAACAATCTGTCTCTTCTCTTTTCCAAGGTCTATTTGGAGAATATAGAGCTTGTCGGCGTTCGGATGCTCGCTGACATCCGCTATCCTTGCAACTTTGAGGTCTACCGCTGAAAAAGGGTCGCTAAAGTCTATTTTATCAATCTTTCTGAAAACAATCTCAACATCACCGATTTCTTTATGCTCAACGGGTTTTTTGTAATCATCCCATTTTAGACCGCTGACATTCAACTGTTTTTCGATCTCTCTGACAAACTTCGGAAGAATGGGCTTGAGAACAATGCATAATATTTTCACTATGTTTGCTGAAAAGGTCAGAACGTTAATACACTTTTCTTTGTTTGTTTTGACAATGACCCACGGCTGATTTTCCTGAAAATAGCGATTCCCGAGAGAACTTATCTCAAGTATACGCTTTACAACCTCACGGAATTCGTATTTCGAATAATATTCGTCTATTTCTTCTACCTTCTTCAGAATTTTGTCATAAATATCCTTTTCTTCTCCGCTTAATTCGAATTTTCCAAGCCTCGAATTGCAATATTTCTTCACAAAACTCAGTGTTCTGTAAATGAAGTTTGCTATGTTTCCTATAAGCTCGTTGTTCACCCTGTTTTTGAAATCCTCGAAACTTAAATCTATATCGCTTACGCTATGTGTCAGGTTGCTTGCGTAATGATAGCGAAGGTATTCTGGCTCAAGCGACTCAACGTATTTACGGACTGTTATAAATGTTCCACGTGATTTGCTCATCTTTTCCTTGTTTACTGTAAGGAAGCCGTGGACAACGACATCATCAGGTGTTTTAAACCCGCTCGCCATAAGGACAGCAGGCCAAAAAATAAGATGGAAGTAAGCGATGTCCTTGCCTATGAAGTGAATTATCTTCGAGTGACTGGACTTCCAGTAATCCATTGCAGAGCACCCGTGTTTTTTGCAGTAGTTCGCCGTTGAAGCAATATATCCGACTGGGGCATCCAGCCACACATAGTAATATTTGTCTTTCTCGCCCGGTATCTTGAAACCGAAGTAGGGTGAATCTCTCGATATACACCAGTCTTCGAGACCTTTGTCGATCCATGAGAGAACGTAGTTCTTTATATCCGGTTGTATGTCTTTGTTTGTTAACCATTCTCTTAATTTGTCAGAGAACGCGCTGAGCCTGAAGAAATAATGCTTTGAGTCCTTTGCAACAGGCGTTGCTTTGCATATTGAGCAGTACGGGTTCACAAGGTCTGCTGGCTTATATGTTGTCCCGCATTTTTCACAAACATCGCCATACTGGTCGTCTGCCCCACATTTCGGGCATTTTCCCTTGACAAAACGGTCAGGTAGAAACCTTTTGCATTTCGGGCAGTAAAGTTGTCGGATGGTCTTTGTGTATATATAACCTTTTTCTTTCAATGTCATGAAAATCATGTCCGAGAACTTTTTGTTCTCTTCCGAATTCGTTGTGTAGTAGCTGTCGAATTCCACAAGAATGTCTCTAAAATCTTTTACGTGCCTCTCGTACCAATACTTTACGAACGTCTCTGGTGTCATGCCAGCTTTCATTGCGTTTACTTCTATGGGTGTTCCGTGCGTGTCGTCCGCGCAGCAGTAAATCACATCAAAACCCTTCAGTTTCAGAAACCTCGTATAAATGTCCGCCTGAATATATTCGACGGCGTGCCCAAGATGTATCGGCCCGTTGGCATAGGGCAATGCCGCTGTTATCAGAACCCTCTCTTTAGACATAAAATTACTTCAACCAGATTATTTAAAAAATTAACAGAGTGTGCGTAAAGTTTAATAGAGTTCAAAATAATATCTTTTCTGTGATGTTCATGATAGAAGGACTTGAAAGGATGATAAAGGAAGCTATAAAGGCAAAGGACATAATAAAGAACACCACTAGTAGAATCATGGTTGTTTCTCATTACGATGCAGACGGTATATGCTCCGCTGCCATAATGTATAAAGCGTTGAGAAGGGAAGGAAAGGATTTTCACATAAGCATTGTGAAACAACTCAGCGAGAATATACTTGAAAATGTATCAAAAGCAAAACCAGAAGTCGTAATATTCACAGACCTCGGGTCTGGTCAGATAAACTTTATAAAGAAACACCTTTCATGCTCGATTACCGTGATATGCGACCATCACGAGCCACAGGGTGAGCCTGATGAAAGCATAATACATATAAATTCATTGGTTGCGGGCATACCAGAGCATATATCAGGTTCTGGCGTAACGTATTTATTTGCAAGAACCCTCAACCCGGAAAATGTTGATTTAAGCCCTCTTGCCATAATAGGGGCGATAGGCGATTCTCAAATAGATTCCATAGGGATTGACTGGGGTCTTAACGGGATTAATAAAGAAATCCTGAAGGAAGCTGGGGAAAGGGGGTTAATGAAGGTGGAGAAAGGTTTGAGGTTATGGGGAAGGTATTCAAGACCTTTGCATAAAGCGCTGGAATATTCTATCGACCCTTACATACCGGGTATTTCAGGTTCTGAAAGTGCGGCTGTCCAGTTTTTACAGGAAGCTGGCATTGACCCAAAAAAACCGGATGGTGGTTGGCGAACAATATCAGACCTCACAATAGAAGAACAGAGAAAGCTCGCGGATGAGATAATAAAAGAACGTATACGCAACAATCACGAAAACCCCGAATATGTATTCGGCGATGTTTACGAGCTCCTCGATAAGCCAGAAGAATTCAGAGACGCCAACGAGTTTGCAACCATGTTGAACGCATGTGGCAAGATGGGTAAAGCGTATCTCGGTGTGATGATATGCCTGAATATGAAAAACGCGTATCCAGAGGTCAAAAAAGTCCTTGAAATGTATAGAAGAGAGGTAGGTAAAGGGACGAGTTGGCTCATATCAAATTTAAAGAATCCTGATGTTGTGAAAAAAGGTCACGGCATATACATATTTGCAGGGGACAATATCTCCGAGCATATAATTTCAAATGTGGTCTCAATCGTCAATCATTCAGGTGTGCTTCCAGATAAGCCTATCTTCGGATTTGCCAATTCAGAGGAAGGTATAAAAATATCGGCAAGGATATCCGAAAAGTTGGGGGAGAGAGGGATAAATCTGAAAGAAATTCTCAGCGAGTTGTCAGAGAAATTGGGCGGGCAGGGCGGTGGTCATATGCATGCTGCTGGTGCTGTTATAGCGAAAGGGAAAGAAATGGAGTTTATGCGTATGAGCGAGGAAAAATTATCAAAAATACTTTGCGATCAAAAACCCGAAAACTTGGCAGGCTTTGTGCATTAAAACCAAAAGTTTTATTAATATTACAGACAAACTATAGAAAATCATAAAGTGATGCGATGGTATCCAAAGGTAAACCGCGACTGAAAGAGGAGGAGCCTGTGACAAAAGAAGAGGCGAGAATAGAGGAGGCAAGCCCTGTTGAACAGGAAAAGAAAATAGTTGTCAAAAAATGGAAGGGTAAAGAATGGTTCGATGTTATTTCACCGCCTGACTTCGACGGTAAACCCATAGGACAAACACCCGCAACCGACCCGAAATCCATAATAGGGAGGGTGGTAGAGGTTGGTGTGCCAGAACTTACAGGAGATAATTCCAAGTACTACATGAAACTCAAGTTCCAAATATATAAACTTCAAGGGAAATCAGCCTTTACGCATTTCAAAGATTTTGAATGTGTAAGAGAATACCTGCTTCGAATGGTGAGAAAAAGAAACCAGAAAGTTGAGGTTATATGCGATGCTATGACAAAGGATGGCTGGGTCCTGAGATTCAAACCATGGATAATACTCAGGCGAAACACGCCCGCAGGCATTCAGAACAAGATAAGAAACATGGTTGTAAACGTTTTGAGCGAGACTGCAAGCAAAAATACCATTAGTGATATAATCAAAAAGACTTTATCAACTGAAATACAGCTAATGCTCAAAAAAGAAG
This sequence comes from Candidatus Aenigmatarchaeota archaeon, assembly GCA_021162425.1. Lineage (GTDB taxonomy): Archaea > Aenigmatarchaeota > Aenigmatarchaeia > QMZP01 > QMZT01 > JAGGYQ01. Next base: position 504 of record JAGGYQ010000034.1, on the reverse strand, counting down.
GTAACAAGATATATCCTGTGAGATTTGCGGAAATGGCAAGAATCAAAGTCTTACGCACGCCTGAAATAAGTGTTGTCGAGAAGCCGAAAGAACAACCCAAGAAAGAGAAAAAACCGAAGACTGAAGAGAAGAAAAAATCAACTAAATAGTTTTTCAAAGTCAACGACCGCCTTTCTTGCATATTCGAGATCGATTTTCAAATTAGATTTGCACACCATCTTTAATGCCTTGAATTCATCAACTCCTACAGATGTATCTATAAAAAATTCTTGACACTCGTCCGAAACTGGTCTTATTCCAGCATCATAATTTCTTCCGAAGAACACCCTTGGTAAACCTTCCTCTTCGAGGAAACGGTTTGCAAGAGATTCGACAGGGCCTTCAAGAAAGTGTTTGCAATAGTATATGGACTCGTATGGCTCGAATTCCAAGTTTTTGAATAACTCAAGATAAGGACAAAAATTTTTTGAATAGATATATATAGCCTCTGCCCCCCCCCCCCAT
>JAGGYQ010000043.1 GCA_021162425.1 Candidatus Aenigmatarchaeota archaeon | reverse complement strand
TTTAATTTGATGATTGAAATATATAATTATGTTGAAACAAACGAAAGAACTTCTCTCCGCCATGGAAAAGCCAGAAACATATGATGAACCCGTCAAATACATAAAACTCATTCAAACACATATTTCATGGGTCTTTCTCACGGGAAACTTTGTATATAAAATTAAGAAACCTGTGGACTTCGGTTTTCTTGATTTTTCAACTCTCGAAAAGAGGAAAAAATTCTGTAAAAAAGAGGTTGAAATTAACAGGTTGTTCTCACCTGAAATTTACATTGGTGTCTCCCCTGTAAACAAATTCGGTTATAACATAAAGATAAATGGTCCGGGTGAAACAATAGAATATGTTGTCAAAATGAAAGAGCTTCCCCAAGATAGAATAATGTCTATTCTGCTCGACAAAGGCGAGATAGATACAAAAACAATGGACAAGCTGCTTGACAAATTACTTGAATTTTATTCAAAAACAAAAACGTTAACAGATCCGTTTTCTCCAGGTTCTCTTGAGACCGTTAAATACAACTGGAAGATGAATTTCAGGACTGTTGAGAAATATATAGGAAGAATGATAGATGAACAGACATTCGAATTCGTAAAAGGAAGGGTTGAAAACTTCATGAAAGAGAATAAGGATTTATTCTCTCAGAGGTTGATGAAAGGTTTCGTTAAATGGTGTCACGGTGATTTACATTCAGGTAACATATTTGTAGTCGACAACAAGATATACATATTCGATGCAATAGAATTCAACGAAAATTTGGCGTGCGCGGATGTTGCGAATGATATAGCATTTCTCTTGATGGATCTGGAATTCAGACATAGAAGATTTCTTTCAGATTATTTCTTGAAGAGGTACATCGAAAAAACAGGAGATGAAGATGTAAAAAGACTTCTGGATTTTTACAAATGTTATAGAGCGTATGTAAGAGGAAAGGTCAACGGTTTGAAAATAGATGATCCGAGCGTTCCTGATTTTGAGAAGAAAGAATCACAGGATATAGCAAAACTTTACTTTCAAAAGGCATTGGAATACGCTAGGACTTTTTAGACTTCCTAAATTCCTTAACGTCCGAAAGAGGATCTATACCATATAACGATTGCTCGTAAAGCAAAGGATATTTCAGAAGAAGCTCTTCATTTGTCAATTTAATTTCACGCAATGACCATAAGTATGTGTTTTTCTTCATATCAAATCTTTTCAAAAGGAACCCCATTCTTTCCAAAACATCGAGATTAATAAGCAGACTGTCCATATCCCTGGGACTTTTCTTTGCGATAGACCGAACTATTTCATCCGTTCTTAATTCTTTTCTCTTTCCAAATATTTCTTTCAATAGATTGTATGTTGCTAATGGCATTTACCTCAACCCTCGGCAAGATTTGATGTCAGTACGCACGTATGAAATTGCAATTGGTGTCGACTTCTATGAAATGATGAGCCTTACCCGAACGAAACTCTTGACATTGATTTTCAGGTTTGTTGTCCACATCCTCTCTTGGCCAATGTGCAACATCACACACCCAGTCTTTCACCCCCCAGTCCAGATTGTTGTCAGACAAACATGGACCATTCGAAAGGTCTGTTGTTTTCTTTGCTGCCTCACAGAGTTCTATGCACTTGATTCGAGCAAGCTCGTCAAATGTTGTTTTGTCCCCTTGTCGTGCTAAGCAACCTGAAAGAAGCATCACCAAAATAATCAATACCATCAACACCCCTGTTTTCATAATATCAAATTATATTTTGTTTTTCATAAATTTAAGATTCAAGCGTGAAGTAAACCCTTCGGTTGTTCTTTCCCTTGTTCTCAGCTTTTGTGAACACAATCTTTCCGATTTCCTTCGTCAATTTTACATGCGTTCCGCCATCCGCCTGCACATCGAACCCCTCGATTTCGACTATTCTCAGCTCGTTCGCATTCGGAGGTAATGCCTTTGCAAGTTTGACAACATCAGGTATCTTCATTGCCTCTTCTCGTGGTAAGTAATAGATTTTTACAGGCAGATCTTTCTCCACTATTTCATTGGCTTTGTTGAAAAGCTCAGCCATCCTCTCCCTGTCAAAGGTTTCCAAACTGAAATCTATGCGCGAATGGTCAACACCGAGCTGATTTCCCGTTATCAAAGCGCCTGTTTCCTTATGAAATATCGCCGATATTATATGCGCTGCCGTGTGCATGCGCATGAGTTTGAAACGTCTCTCCCAGTCTATTACCCCCTTTACGACATCCCCTTCCTTTAACCCTTCCTTCGAAACTTCGTGGCTTATTTGCCCTGAAAATTTACCAACATAAACTACTGGATATTCGACTCCGTTTTTTATAAGTTTTCCTGTATCATGTGGTTGCCCGCCGGAATTCGGGTAAAAGGCGGTTTGATCCAGAACCACGAAAAACTTGTTTTCCCCGCCCTTTGTCACGCTAATGACCTTTGCCTCAAATTCTTTTAAGTAACAATCATCCATGTAAAGTGGCCTTTCCATGAAATCACCTCTTTGTGATAATTTAGAAGTAGCGGGGGGTGGAACTTCCGAAGGAGCAGATTGCATCTGCTTCGGCCTTTTGAACCACCGACCTCTGGGTTATGGGCCCAGCGAGCAGACAGTTCGAAAGAACACGGTTCAAAACCGTGTTCGGTCAATCTCCTGGCTGCTCCACCCCGCTTTGGATTCCTATGTTTTTATAGATATGTGTCTCAGCTTTTTAAAACTTAATTGGACGCGAAGCAAAATATGCAACTTCAATTTCAGAAAGTTTCCCAATGCAATACCTCCGATATTGGCTTTTTGTTGTGTGGTTCGGGATTTTCTGCTGGATACCCGAGAGGTATGAACGACACTATTTCTAAGTGTTCAGGAATATTCAAAATTTTTTTCACTTCATTCACAGGTTTTCCCAGCGCAGCGACGTAACAGGACCCTATGCCAAATGATTTCGCAGCGAGCATTATTGTTTGTGACGCTATGCAGCAATCCTCAATATATCGCTTGACTTTCTTGTCCCCGCAGACAACGATACATGCCGCACAATCTTTTATAAAATCCCCCCATGAGACAATCATGCTGATCATTTTGAGCTTTTCTTTGTCTGTCACCACAACGAAATGCCACGGTTGTATGTTGAGGGCAGAAGGGGAAAGCCGAGCAGCATTTATTATTTCTTCAAGTATATTCCTGTCTATTTGCTTGTCTGTGTATTTCCTTATACTTCGTCTTGACTTTATAAATGCTAGCATATCATTCATGGTTCACCCTGAATCTGTCGTAAAACATTCCCAACAAATAGCCGAATATCAAAAAGCATGCAAAACTCAACGGAGCCAGCACAGGAAATCTGGTGTGTATCATGAAGAGTCCGCTTGTTACGTTCGGTTGTGTGAACTCGCCAATAATCACCGCAACGGATATAAGCACACACAAAAAGACCCCTTTGACTTTTGAGTTTTTTCCCATGAGTTCTCTGTGTATAAGTGAAAATATCACAGATGTAAGTATTCCAACAAAGATACCAGCTATTGCAGATGATGGCATTGACATGACCATGCCTATATTAACGATCTGTTCGATTGATATTGGAATATTAGAAGGTATTGATTTTTGAATCATTTCAATTATCTGTTCCCTGTAGAAAATGTAAGACAGCAGAGACACGCCTCCCTGTAGAATTCCGTATATCAGACCTGAAACAGTGCCCGTCTTAATAGCATGCCCGAGATTCATAAGTAATTGTATACTTTCTTATTTTTATTATTTAATTCCAAAAAACTTAATATGGGTCAGAAAGGACTTGCCATATGGGCAACCGCCCTTTTAGGATTCATTCTTCTTATGCTGGGTATTATAATAGGTGTGTTTGGATTTGGCATTCACCCGATTATATTTTGGACCGGTGTGATTATCGCGATACTTGGGCTTGTGATGATTTTCATTGCTGCTGTTTTGAGCTGATTTATTCCTCAACTCTCGGTGCGAGTATGAAACTTATATTCATCTTGTCCATATCCTTGAACTCCATTTTCATCGGATAGTCAGTCGCATACTTTATATGCACTTTGTTTGCCAGTTTTGCCGCTTTTATCATCTTTTTCAGGTATTCCAAAGGGTACCTTGCCCTTATCTGACCATCTGCCTCTATTTTGTGAAGACCGTTTTCGCCTTTTTTCAGCTCAAGTTGCACGGAACTTATGTCGCCCTTCGCCCACATCTTGAAGAGTTCGGGACTCGTTTCGAAGACAACGGAATCGTCCACAATATCCGCGTCCGATATGCCCTCCTCCAAGACATTCGCATCCACTTCAACCCCGCCTTTGAATTCAAGCTGGTCGAGCGGTGGTTTTTCCACAGAAACATTAAGCAGAGGTATCTCGAATGTTCTTTTCCCCTTGCCCTCTATTGTTATTTCCAATGTGTTGCTGTTGTCCTCTTTTCTCAGTATTACCTTCTCGTTAGAGCCTATTCTTTTGATAACAGCAACAAAATTGGAGAGATTCAGACCTATTCTTTCTTCCCCTATAACGTTAAACTCATCGAAGGCAGAAGCAAGCAACCTGAAATCAACAACCGCTATCATGCTTCTGTCAGGGGAAACCAAGCTTATTCCATTTGAATCAACTTTAAAAACACCCTCATCTATTATTTCAGCTATTATAGGTACTGTGTTTTTGAGCAAATCTGGGTTGTTCAATGTTATTTTGAACATATACACACCTCCTTTATATACCAAGATTCTTTTCTAAATCCCTAATTTTTTTGTAAATATTTATATCAACATTATCAATGTTCTGGAGGATTTCGCCCTCTATCTCAAACCCGCTCTCTGTCGGTATAACCCTTCCTATAACCCTTACCATTTGGTTTGTGTCGACTTCGATAGGCTCGGCGAACATTACAGTTATCCTCCCTGTCCCGTCATCTATGATTGCGATGTTGTCCTTTTTGTCCAAGACCATTCCTGTAATTCTTACGCGTATATCATCTTTTGTTATCTCTGATATATTTTTTTCAACAGCAGGTTTCCTTCTTGGCGCAACAAACTCATCGAGACCGGGCATAATAAGAATTTGATTTAAAATTTATAAGCTTATCAATTCTTAATCCACAGATATGCTTTCTTGCCTGACTCTGCATTTATCCGGGTCTTCGTAGTATTTCACTCTGTATGTGAACTGACCTATTTTTATTTTGTATTCCGAGCTGTCAACAGGATAATCAAAAGGCCCGCACAGAAAATCCATTGCATCTATTTTCATCCTGCCTGAATTTTCTATATATATGATATTATCGCACATATCCAACTTCCCCGCGCCCATAACCTCAATGTAATCCACACCGACTCTGTTCATGTTACGATACTCGATTTCGATTTTGCTGTTGCTGCAAATGTTTGCATTGTCTTTGAGAAGCGCGTCGTTCACATATATTTTAAGGCTGGCTTTTCTGGATGGGTTCATCCCTGCATGCATCGTAGCGTTGTCAGCGATCTCTGTGCATTCACTAAATTTGCGTCCTTCCAAGCATTCAACAAGTTTTTTCTTTTGCAACGCCACCAAAAAGACATCAAGGATTTTGCTGAAATTTGTTTTTAGTTCCTCGCAGCTGTCGCTTATTTTCTCCACAAGATTCAAAACAGAATGCGGTGCATATTTCAAATCTATTCCCTTGACCATAAGCCCTGTGTGATACCCGTTGTATAGGGTGGTATATGTCTCTTTGGTTCGTGAACCAAAATGTGCGGTGAGCAGTAACATCAGAAGATTTTTGGCTCTTTCAAGTGTTATTTCGTCATATAGGTGTGTAAGCTGACCGACGATGCCTGCAACCTCTTCTTCATATCTGCCTATTTCATAAAACAATATATCCTTAACGCCATAGGTTATGCATATCCCGCTGGAAAAGATAGAGTCTTTTGCGAAAAGTTTCAGATATTCAAGACTGTTTTTTATCGCATTTTCTTGTGTATTCAAATCCAGCAAACCGAGATGTCTGGCAGGTTTTATAACCAAGTCGCCAGAGTATGTCCCGATGAGTTCCCTCTTCATCCCTTCTCTGCTCGCATAAACAGGGATATTTATCATGAATCTTTTTTCTTTGTTGAGTTGAAGAACAGGATCTATGAAAAAACCACAATTATAGATGGCATGCGAGAGATTAACGCATTTTTTTGCGTATATCCCCAAAATTTCTTTGCCGTCGCCGACAACAGGCTCGATATTCAGCTTTAAATCTTTTCCTGTTTTGGTTTTGATTGTCAGGTTTATGAAATTTGTAAGGAGTTGGCATTCATTCTCCCCAACAATCTGGCATGGTATCTCGCTTGTAGAAATTTTAATATCAATGACTTCCGAGCCATAAGACCCTGCCTGTGGAACAATCAGGCAAAATGTCACGACGCATATCAGCAATATTATTTTTTTCATTCAATCACCAGCAGTTTTGCCTTTCCCTGCTTATAGGCGTAATGCCACAACTCGTTAAAGCATCTGTCAGTTTTTTTATTTCGCTAAGGTCGATTTTCACAGGTTTTTCGTTCGCAGGATAATTATCCATAACCAAAGGCATGTAAATGTTAAGCTCTTTTTCCGTGCCTGACGAAGCAAAGCTCGTATTCAATAGCCCGACAACATCCATTGTTTCATTTTCGAAAACCACACCGACAACCTTAAACAGGGTTTGTGGTAAATCCTCGACCTCTGCCTCGCTACTCAGTCCCGTCTCTCTCACGTTGAACAAGACCAGATTTTCAAACGGCAGATGAGTCTGCGGCATCATAAGAATGATAACAATATATTTTTTCAAGAATTCGTCCATCATTTTGGGTTGCCCCGAAACCTCGTATTTTTCATACATACCCTCCGTCTTTTTGTCTATGCCTCTGACAGGAACTCCGTAAAAGTGAATTTTTGTTTTTATGCTCGGCTTTAATGTTATTTCGAAATGTTCAAGGTCGCCTGACTTGAGGAATTGCGTGTATGGTTTGTAACCATGTTTGTAGACTGAAAACTCTCCGAGCATGCACGGGAGTGCGCCCTGAACAAAACCTTCTCTATTCGTTTTCCCAAGGAAGCAGTCGTCAAAAATCACGTCGGCGTTTTCCACAGGCAGACCATTCAAATCTCTCACCCAAATCCTTGAAAAGCAACCTGACTCATCTGAACAAAGTCTTTGATGCGAACTCGTCTCTGCTACCTCGCAGTCAGCATCCGGTCTGTTGTTTTTTATACTAACCATGACAGCAAATCTGAACCATTCCCTGAATACATCGTCTTTTATTTGGGCTATGAGAGGATATCTGAACGAATACGATATGTTGTATGAAGATATGCAAGTCGAGGTCAGGGTTATAAGGTTCTGGGGCATGTAAAAAGCAGGGTTTGGCGACATATCAAAATTTTCATAAAGCTTCCATTCATCAGGATAAACAAACGCTATGCTAAATTCTGTGTCCGACAAATTTAGTTTATAAAACAGCTCACTGGACTGATTTGTGAGATTTCTGCCAGCCACGGTATGGCTTATTGTGTATATTATGGTTTTTTTGAGACTTTGCAACGCCTTGGCTTTGTCGATAAATAGAATTTTGTCACATCCTGTTAACAGGCCAAATGTCGGTAACCAATAATCAGACGCCGGGCTTGAGCGGTAAATGGAATCAAGCGTATTCATCTCGAATACTCTTTCTTTACCCTGTTCCAGCAGATTTTCGGAAAGTTTAAGTATAGCGTAAAGTTCTGATGGGATACTAACAGAATAGGGCATGGGGATTTTTGAGCCATCAACCTCCGTCGGCATGTCAACATCAACCTTCACGACATTTTTCAGTATATTGACCGAGATATCGAGTCTGTTAAGGTTTATCTCGACTTTCTTGCCATAAAAATCCATTTGGGATCTGAAGAGTGCCTTGATATCATTTTTTATCATGGAAGACAGACGAAAAGCTATATTCGGCATTTTTATTTTGCCGCATTTTTCCCACACCATCACCTTTGACAAGCCATAATCAACAGCTTCGGACCCGTCTGCGTAACCGCCAGAGCTATAAATCGATTCGAGATTCTTTTTTGCAATGGTTAATATTGCATTCTCTATCGAGTTCTTTATGAGCTTCTTTTCCTCGGAAAAACCGATGACTTGTGGTTTCTCCTTCTCAACCATTGACTGCTGAGACACAAGCACTATCACAACAACCGCCGTCAAAACCAATGCAAGAATGAAGATGAATTCGAGCTGGGCTTTCATAATATATAAAATATATTTTTCAATAATTAAAAGTGGGAGTATGAGAAAGGTTTATTTTGTTATTTCTTTTGTGTTCTTTCTGATTTTTGTTGTCAGATTCGCAGAGGCAGCGTTCTATGTTGATGACCAAGCAAACATTATAAATTACAACGACGAGTTTCAGATAGATGTCGCGATTGGCGCGCTGGAAAGAGAACATAATGTATCGATAAGGTTGCAGACAGTTAGCAAGGATTTTGGAAGCAGAGAGGAATTTGAGAGTTACGGAAGAGGGCAATATTCCAACACAGCTTTGGACACGGCGAAAAACCCTTTATACAATGTCTTCATTCTCTATGCAAAGGTGAATGGGAAACCATACGTGGGGTATTTCCATTCCTACAAATGCGAAATGTTTGTCAAAAATATGCAGCATCTGGCATCAGGAGAAATCTCCCGTGTCTCCAGCAAGGAATTTGTTGGCATCGTCAATAATGTCATAAATACAATAAAGGACAAGATCAGTCTTTTGGGGGATAACTGCATTCTCAATGTCTGCGAACTAATCAAAGAAGGAAAAGATGAACGATACAAAGGATTCGTGTGCGATGAGTTCGATCCAAACAGACCAACAGACAAATACAACTGCTGGAATTCGATGAAAAGGATAAAATGCCTTTACGCAAAAGGCTTCGAGGTAATGACAGAGCAACAATTCAAGATAAAAATGGGTGAAACAGCCTTTTTGATAGATGATGGGCGCTGGCAGGATGTTTTATCCCTTTTGCCTTTGTCGGTCTACCACTTTGTTCCTAAGGAGATAGAAACATATGACAAAAAGCAGGAAATGAATGTGAGAAGAAAATACGTATTTTACAATCCTCTTCTGGTTTACCATAGAGAAGGGGAAGACGTGGATATTGACTCTACTTTGACATTTCTGAAGCAATACAAACCAGAAAAGGTTATAGTAGTGGGAAGAAGCAGGGTGCCCAGAAATGTGAGACTTGCCTTGCTTGACAAAAATATCGGTCTGGGCATGGACAAAAATAAATTAACCAGCATAAAACCCGAGGACTATTACAAATTCTGGAAGAGAAGGGGATACGACTCGCTCGTGATTTCAGAAAATGACTACAAAACTGGTCTAATTGCGAGTCTTTTTGCCTCATTTATGAATGCACCTGTGCTGTTTTTAGATGCCGAGAATTATAGGGAGATTGCCAATAACTACAGAATAGCAGGAAAAGAGGTATACCTTGTCGGGCATGTTGACAGAATTGTGGAAAATTATATCGAATCCAAGCATCCATTGGGGATCGAGAGATACTTGCTATCCGAGCTAATGAAAAAATATGCCGAATACACTAACACTGACAAGGCAATACTTGTTAACCCTGACGATATCAGGGATGGATACTGTGAAAAAATCGAATTCACATCGCAGTTCGGAAAAGTGAAAAAACCGTTTTGCAGGGATTCTCTGGCAGCTCCTCTTCTCGCAAGTGTGAAGAATGAGCTAATAATTTTCACGCGGTCTAAGCCATCGTCCGGAATAGGCGACTACACAGAAGCAGAAAAAAATATAATAGAATCCGAAATCTCCAGCACAGCAGACAAAATAAAATACGACGTGGAAAAACAAAGAAAAGATTATTTTTCTAACAGAGGTCTGAACTATCTGACTGTTTTTGCGAGTCCGAAGGCGATACCAATAAGCAAATATATAGGATTTTATCCTGATGCTGGCAAGGTAAAATTCAGAGAATTCAGAATGCCTTTGGATATGTATTATGTCGATTCCGACAAAAACAGCGTAGAGGACATACCTGTTGGCAGGGTGTTTGGTCTGACCGTGTCTGACTCTTCAAGTTATGTCAACCGTGTTGTTGGGTTTGTAAAAGGCAAGAACCTGAAATTGTCATATATTCCTGTCAATGATTCGTTGAAACCAGCGGATTCTGTCTTGCTGATTGCGTCTCGTATGGGAAAACTCCAGAGATATATTCCTGCTGTAGCAATGAATTTGAAAGATGTGGGTTATGATGTCTCCTGTTTTGTAGGGGATAAGAGGTTGCTGACAGAAAATAATGACTGCAGCATCGTCACGAACCTACGACCGTCAATCTTGGGTGAGAATGACATAATTCTATATGACGACCATGGCGAGCCTCACGCTTGGTCATTCTCTGGGATACGCTCCTCTGACATACCCGAATTACATTCAGCACTCGGTATCGCTCAAGCGTGCCAGACAATGAATTACTATGATTCTGCCGGGGGTGATTTGTTCGGAGTAAATTTTATAAGGAAGGGCGGAATCGGCTATTTTGGTTTTGTTAGCACAACCTATTACTCGATTGTGGCAAATCTTTTGCTGTCCAAGATTATGAAAGGATTTGATTTGGGAAACGCGTTGAAAAGTTCAAAAGAGGATATGAAAAGAAATGGCATCGTAGAGTTTATAAATGTCCATATTTTTAGAAGACCTTCATTCCAAGTGGCAACAAACCTTATGCTCCTCGGAGACCCCACTGTGTTGATTGCTGTCAAAAAGCAGACTGATGTAATAACTAAAAAGCTCCCCGTGTTCACATGCAACAGCGAGCAATGCGGCGTTGTCTACTGCGGAAAGACAGCGTATTCCCCCGAGTATGCAAAAAATTACAGGTGCTGCCATCATAAATATGATTGTAGACTCTCGCTTTTTTGTAAGCACACCTATTATCTTGCCGACAAAGGATTGGGCATAGAGTGCAACTACGGAGACGAGGAGGAAGAATTCAGCAGTTACCCCGCGGAAAAGGACGAAATGTGCGTGCCTCCAAACGTTTTTTGCGGTATTAAATCACCAAACAAAGGCAAGGCGTGCTGCAACGAGGGCGGGAAAATATATGTCTGTCCCTCAAATGAATTTTCACCTATGTGCAAAGAAAGTGAAAACGATGAGGACAGGGATGGAGATGGCATAATAAATAAAGATGATGAGTGCCCGTTTGCAGCAGGTGTGAGAGAATGTTATGGTTGTCCCAAGATTTGGAAATGCCGCAACTTCAAAATCAATAATGACAAATATGTCGACATATACAATTATAATGATTATGTAGAAAGCATAAACTATCGCCTTGTATGCTGCGAACATCACATTTCGGGAAAAACATACTCGTGCCAATACAGCGAAGATGGCTGCATAGATATGCAAGGCACCCCTGTGAGCGATCATTCACTTTGCAAGGAGAAGGGCGCTGTGGAAGTATGCGACACATTAAGAGAAGGGGATAAATTAAGATATCAACCTCTCAACTGGAAAGAAATTACTGGGGAAAGGTGATTGTATGAAAAAATGTCTGATATGGGTTTGTGTTCTTTTGTTCATGTTTTCTGCGGGTGCTGTTGCCCAAGCAATCGAAGTCTCGACTCCATCGAATGTTTCTAACCAAACGTTTCATTCAGGGAATATTGTAAATCTAACGACCGTAATAAAAAATGATTTCTCCCGAACAAAAAATTTCACGGTCGAAGAATATGTCTTATACCCAGATATTGAGCCTGTACCCCTCCTTGACGTTATCGAACTTGGACCAAACGAGAGCAAACCCCTGCCTGATTTGAGTTTTGGTGTCTCCGAAACGACTACACCAGGCATATATGTTTATACTTTCGCTGTGTATGACGAAAACGGCAGCATGTTGAAAAGCGATGCCATCAATTTCCGCATAGAGGGAACGGAAAAAACATTCAAGCCCATCGAAGTTTTAGTGTGTGGAGACAGGAGGTGCAATGATGTGAGGAAAATATTCACACCAAATGATGAGGTTTACATTAAGGTAAACAGCGAGGAAACCCCTGAAATAAGAGGATATGTCGTCTATCCGAACAAAAGTGTGGAAATGCTGAAAATAGACGAAAGCACCGGGCATGTAAAGATTGGTAGACCCGGGTTATATGAAATTGGTCTCGTCTTTAGTAAAGAAGGGTATGCGGACATGGAAAAGGTCGTCAGGTTCAGCGTCATTGGCGGGGAGTCGAAAATACATTACGAATTCTGCAATGAGAGCAGGGATTATGTGTGTGATGATGACTGCCCATATGGAAAGGACCCTGATTGCGAAGAACCCGTGGGAAATGTTGACACAACATGGATAGTGTTTGTATTGGTTGCGGTCTCGGTTGTAGTTTTCATTTTTGCGTTTCTAAAAAGAAGTCAAAACATCAACAAGGCTCTGCGGGTTTAATTCTGGAAAACCCCTGCAAAATATTTTTCACGATGCTGGTTTTGTTAATCGAAAGAATTAAGTTCATGAAGCCTTATCATGATAATTTTTTATATTTCCGCGGGTAATTTTTAATTATGGATATGAGGTTTTTGGGGGTTTTGCTTCTTGGTCTTGTGTTTCTTGGTCTTGGTCTTGGTGTGATAAGCGGGGGTGGGGGATGGTTGCAGGAAATTCAGGAGAAGCTTGCTGATTTTTTCTCGAAGGGCGAGACGACGACGGCTGATTATGAGATAGCGAAGAGGTCTGCGTGTTATCTGGCGTGCGCTATAAATTCTGTGATTACAGGGGAGGAGAAGGATTGTTCGTGCGAAAGTGGTGG
>JAGGYQ010000040.1 GCA_021162425.1 Candidatus Aenigmatarchaeota archaeon | reverse complement strand
TGTATAAGCTTATCCTCGACTGTCTGAGGAGGCTTCTTCTGACGCGGTATAAGAAACGATGGGGCGGTCGATGTAAAAGATGTTGTTCTGTTTCATTGGGTTATTTTGGTGAATAATAGATATGCCCACGACGCTTTCTTTTGCCTACGATTTTTAAATATAAGTCACAAGATTTCATTATGAATGAAAAGGTTTTGAGCGACATTGACCTCGCACTCAAAGAGTTCGGAACCAATATTCGCGAAAAGGAGACCGAGGCAGAGCAAAATGCCAAAAAAATCTTTTCAAAACGCACATACATATGTTCGCGCTGTGGCAAACGCATTGACCCCAACGAATTCTTGGGAAAATGCATATACAATGCGTGCGAAAATCCTATATGTGGGACGTGTTGGCTGTCTGGCAAAAGATTCTGCAAATCGCATTTTGAAACGCTGACAAAGAAATACCAAACCGGCATCATGGAAAATTTAAAAGACGTTATAAAAAACTATCCTGAAATTCTCGAAAAAAGGTTTCGTGAGCTTGGTTTCCCTGACTGGACACCGAATGAGTATTTCAAAAATGTAAAGATGAAGGTCGAGAAAAGCCGCATACAAACGAGGTTTATATTTTACAAAACAAAATTTCTGCTCTGGAAAAAAACAAAGATACAAATAATCATCAAGCCTCTCACAAATAAGGATGCCGAAAGCGAAATAAATTTCATCAAGAATGTGTTTGGCGAAGAATCGCCTTTCACCATGGCTCTTTTCATCTCGAAGAACGTAGACAAGACAACAATGGAGATTTTCGAAAATTTCTCCGACAATAAATTCTACGTGTTTTTGCAAGATGTTGCGACAGGAAAAGTTTTTTTCAACAAAAACATGAAACCTGCACCATATCTCTACTCGTGGCTGAGCATTGACCAGAAGCCCAAAATGTTCATGGATATCATCTCCGAATTTTCGGAACGCATCTCCGGAAGAAAGGTTATCTCTGTAAAAGACCTCGCCGAAAGGCTCGGAATAGGTGAAAAGAACGCAGAGAAATTACTAAAAAACTGCGATTTTCTTGAGCATATTGAAAGAACTGACTCTTTCATTCTCAAAGAGCGTGTCTAATAATTCCCGCAGTCTGTCGATTTCAGTCCGAAAAAATATTTTTCGTAAAGGAACGGTTTCAAACACAAATCCATCTTCTCAGCCTAACGATTCTGCGAATAGGGGGAGCGATGAAGAACGGGGTTATTTTTTAGACATGCCCCATTCTCAAATAATTTTTTAAATTATCTTATTTTATAGTATTGCATGGGCTCGTAGCTCAGCCTGGTTGCATGGTGATGCAGGGCAATCAGAGCGCACGACTGATAATCGTGAGGTCCAGGGTTCAAATCCCTGCGAGCCCACTTCTCATCATAACGGAGGTATGATTATGAAGAAGGGAGATTTCATAGAGATAGAGTTTGTCGGTCGGGTGAAAGCGACAGGCGAAATATTCGATCTAACATCTGAGGAACTCGCAAAAAAAGAAGGACTTTACAGACCCGGTTACAAATACGGACCTGCTCTCGTTGTGGTAGGCTCTGATATGACGATTCCCGGCGTTATGAAACAACTCGAAGCTATGGAAGTTGGCGAGGTAAGGGAATTTGATGTCCAGCCAAAGGATGGCTTTGGTCTAAGAAGCCCAAAACTCATAAGAGTTCTGCCCATATCCAAATTCACGGAAAACAAAATAAACCCTGTTCCGGGCGAATATTATGAGATAGATGGTATGCGTGCGAAAATACAGAGCGTGTCTGGTGGGAGGGTCCGCGTGGACTTCAACAACCCGTTGGCAGGCAAGGTATTGACATACAGGGTGAAAATATTAAGAAAGATAGAGCAGAGGGATGACAAAATAAAAAAAGTGCTTGAGTACTATGGCATAGAAAACGATGGATTCAAACTAAAAGAAGGGAAACTTACGATAAAAGCTAAAAACATGCCAAACAAACTCACGGAAAACATTGTAAAAGAAATATTGACAAAATGGATAAATGATATAAAAAATGTCCTGTTCGAGAAAAGCGAAAAAACAAAAACAAACAGAGACTCAAGCAAACAAAAGTTTAAATAGTTTATTTCCATAGTTTTGTTATAAGATTAAGCCACATGATTATGAGTAAAGGAGGGGTAGCATGGTCAGCATGGGTAAAAATTCAATAATCGATTCTGCTCTGAACAGAGAAGAGGTCCCAAGCATGGAAAAGAGGTCCTCAAAAACAGATGAAGAGTTGAGAAAAATTCTTGAATCAAGAAAAGCCGAAATCAAAGTTGTTGGCGTAGGCGGGGCAGGAGGCAATACAATATCCCGTCTCATGCAGGTTGGCATAGTAGGTGCAGAAACCCTTGCAATAAACACAGACGCACAGGACCTGTTATATACCGACGCTGATGTCAAGGTTCTGATAGGAAAAGAGCTTACAGGCGGTTTAGGGGCTGGTGCAGACCCAAGAATAGGTCAGGAAGCTGCAAAAGAATCAAAAGAAGAGATTAAAAAGGCGTTGGAAGGGGCAGACATGGTTTTTGTGACATGCGGTCTTGGCGGCGGGACAGGAACAGGGGCAGCCCCGATAGTGGCTGATATTGCGAAAAAACTGGGTGCGCTGACAGTTGGTGTTGTTACACTTCCATTCACAATGGAAGGGAACCAAAGAGCAAAGAACGCCCAAGAAGGTTTGGAAGGATTGGAATCCGTGGCAGATACACTCATCGTGATACCAAATGACAAACTTTTGGAAATAGTCCCAGATGTTTCGATAACAACGGCATTTAAAGTTGCAGACGAGATTCTTGTGAACGCTGTGAAAGGCATCGCCGAGCTTATCACGAAACCTGGTCTTGTCAACCTCGATTTCGCTGATATACGCGCTGTCATGTCTTCAGGCGGCATTGCAATGATAGGAATGGGTGAATCTGATACGGAAAACAGGGCTTTGGAGGCAGTAGAAAAATCGTTGAACAATCCGTTGCTCGATGTAAGCATAGAAGGGGCAACAGGTGCATTGATAAACGTATCAGGTGGCGAAGACATAACAATTAAAGAATGTCAGGAAATAGTAGAGGCTGTAAGCTCGAAACTGAATCCAGATGCAAAGATAATATGGGGGGCGCAGGTCGTCAAAGAACTCGGTGACGTTATAAGGTGCATGTTGATCGTCACCGGTGTGAACTCACCACAGATATATGGACCGGAAAAGACGTACACAGAGCAAAAGCAGAAAGAAATTGAGAAAGTTCTCGGCATTGACTTCGTGAGCTGATTTCTCTTTACTTCTTTTGTATTTTTAACTTTACAGCAAAATAAAATATTTAAGTTTGCAAATAAAACCTATATAATCCAGTCATAGGTGACCTGAATGAATATAAAGGATATTATCAAAAATTGGAAAAGGGTGTTGCAGATAGCCCGAAAACCAACAAAGGAAGAATTCACTATCACAAGTAAAGTATGTGGTTTGGGTCTTATAATCATAGGATTTGTCGGGTTTGTAATATTCATAATTTCGCTAATATCATGTTCATTTGGAGGTATATGCCTATGAGCGATATATACGCCATAAGGACGACATCAGGCAGAGAGCACATAGTCATGGATTTGATATATGCGAAGATTAAAAGAGATAATCTGAACGTTAAAAGCATAGTGCACCCGGGCGAACTTAAGGGATATATATTCATAGAAGGTCCAGAAAGCGAAGTCAGGAAAGCTACACAGGGCGTGATGCACATAAAAGGTTTTATAAACAAACGCATCAAGGTTTCGGAAATACAGCGCTTTTTCGAACACAAAAAAGCCTCGGTGACAGTCAACGTAGGTGATATTGTCGAAATAATAGGCGGTCCTTTCAAAGGAGAAAAAGGAAAAATACAGAGAATAGACAAAGTAAAGGAAGAGGTAACAGTTGAGCTTCTTGAGGCAAGTATTCCGATACCCGTTACCATATCAGTCGAGCTAGTTAAACTTATAAAGAGAGGAAGTGATGCGAATGAGCAAAGAAAAGATTGATGTTCTTATAGAAGGTGGTAAAGCAAGTCCAGCTCCACCGCTGGGTCCTGCACTCGGACCGTTAGGTGTCGATATACAAAAGGTTGTCGATGAGATAAACGAGCGAACGAAAGAACTTGCAGGCATGCAGGTCCCTGTAACCGTGATAGTCGATACAAACGCAAAGACATTCGAAATAAAGGTCGGGACACCGCCTGCATCAGCATTAATCAAAAAAGAACTTGGTCTTGACTTGGGTTCGAACAAACCAGGTGCAGTAAGAGTTGCGGATATGACAATGGAACAAGCAAAGAAAATAGCAATAGCAAAATTTGGTTCGGATGATGAAAGGTTTGTAAATCAGGTCATAGGGACGGCAAGAAGCATGGGCATAACCATAGGAAAAGGTCCTATAACACCAGAAGAGCAGAAAGAGATAGAAAAAATGAGGAAAGAGGCATCGCAAAAAGTTACAATAGAAGGCGCTGCTGCCGAAACAGATGAAAAAACAAATGCCTAACTCTTTTCCTCGAATTTTTTAGCCATGCCGGTTTCTATGAGAACCTTTGCGTTTTCTTTGGGAACAGTCGCTATATCACCTTTCTTAAAAGGTCCGTATACCTTCATATTTATACCAATAAATTGCTTAACATCTGAAAGAAAAGCGACAGGCACAAGATTTTCATCTCTTTCATGAAGCTTCTTTTCTCTTTCCTCATGATAACGCCTTACACATTCCGCAACAGAATCAAACAGCTGTTTTTCTTCTTCTGTCATATTTTTGGGTGGCACACCTGACTCAAGAAACCCTGGGACAGCGTTAAGAATCTTGCGTTCCCTTCGCTCGAATATCGATTTTATCTTTCTTTTGGCTGACTCGAAGAAAAGTTTGTCGCTTTCTGTTTTCACTACCTTGGATTTTTTTTCGATGTAGTCCCTCACCTCGTCGAAAAAATTGTCAGGGAGTTTCGTGAGACCGGTCGAAAATTTCTCATTCTCAAGTATCTTCCGAATGGTTTCTTCTGTCAGCATGTTTAAAATTTCAAAAGCAGAAATATAAAGTTAGACTCGCTATAAAGAGATATGGTGATAGGATGCGCATAAGACAACCTATAATATCTGTGTTGGGTCATGTTGATTCAGGAAAGACCACACTACTGGACAGAATCAGGGGGAGCAGTATCGCTAAAGAAGAGGCAGGTGGCATAACGCAGCATATAGGAGCATCAGAGATACCTATAGAAAATATTAAAAGAATATGCGGTGACCTTATAAAGAAAATCGGGGTTGAGATAAAAATTCCCGGGCTTTTGTTTATAGACACACCCGGACACGAGGCATTCACAACATTAAGAAAAAGAGGTGGGTCAATAGCGGATATCGCTGTTTTGGTTGTTGATATAAACGAGGGTTTTCAGCCGCAGACAGACGAGAGTTTGACATTTCTTAAAGAATTTAAAACACCGTTTGTCATCGCTGCAACAAAAATCGACAGAATTCTGGGCTGGCACTCAGAGGAAAACGCATGCTTTATTAAAAACTATTCAGGACAACAGGAGAGGGCGCAAGACGAGCTCGAAGAAAAATTATACAAACTCGTTGGGCAACTGTCTGAGAGGGGTTTCAAATCAGAAAGATATGACAGAGTAAGCGATTTCTCTAAAGAGATTTGCATTGTCCCTGTCTCGGGCATCACAGGAGAAGGCGTGCCAGACCTTTTGATGATCCTCACAGGCCTTGCCCAAAAATATTTGGAAAAGAATCTGGAAATACAGAGCGACATGGGCAAAGGCACTATTCTCGAAGTAAGGGGATTTAGTTTTTTTTTTCAAGCAGAAGACGGCATACGAGATGATGGTGCAATGAGAAAAGGGGACAGCCTTATAATAGGCGGTAAAGAAATCGTGATAACAAAAATCAAGGCATTGCTCAAACCAGAGCCTCTCAAAGAAATGAGGGTTGAGAGAACATTCAAATCAGTTGATGAAGTATCAGCTGCAGCAGGCATTAAAATAGCCGCGCCCAACCTCGACTATGTCATTGCAGGTTCTCCTGTAAGGTCGGCTGGAGATGAAGAAAACATACAGAGAGCAATTAAAGATATTGAGGCGGAGATTGAAGAAGTGGAAATAGAAACAGATAAAGAAGGCATAATAATAAAGGCTGACACGCTTGGTAGTCTTGAAGGTCTGATAAAGGCGCTAAAGGATTTAAAATTGCCTATAAGAAAGGCAAAGGTTGGGAATGTTGTAAAATCTGATGTTACAGAAAGCTCTGCGATGAAAAAACCTGTAATTTTCGCGTTTCATGTAGATGTGCTTCCAGACGCAGAGGAGCTCGCAAAAAATTCCAATGTCAAGATATTCAAATCGAATGTGATATACAAACTTATAGAGGATTACCAAAGATGGGAAGATGAGCTAAAGAAGAACAAAGAAAAAATGCTCCTCGAAAGCGTGACCCATCCTGGAAGAGTGAGAGTTCTGCCTGGATATATATTCAGACAAAGCAAGCCTGCCATATTCGGTGTTGAGGTGCTGGAAGGTAGCGTTAAGCCCGGTTATAAGCTCAAGAAAGGAGAAAAAATAATAGGAGAAATAAAGGAACTACAGCATGAAGGTAAAAACGTGGATATAGGGCGAATTGGCGACAAACTGGCTGTGTCTATGGAAGGCATCGTCGTGGGGAGACATTTAAACGAGGGTGATATTTTGGAGACCGTCCTTGAGAAGAAAGACATCGAAATTCTGGATAAATTGAGGTCGAAACTTCCAGAAGATGAGAAAATACTCCTCGACAAGATAAAAAAAGAGCATGATTTTAAATAAAAGCACTACAAAGGTGAATATATGGAGAGTTATGAAAAACTGCTGGACAGGGCATATAGCAATCTCCCAAAAAATTCCGAGACAGGAGAAAGGTTCCAGATGCCGAAGGCACAGATTCTCAATGCAGGGGCACGGACAATAATAGTGAATTTTACAGAGTTGGCAAATATACTGAGGAGAGAACCCCAGCACCTCCAAAAATTCCTTCTGAAAGAACTTGCCACTTCTGGTGAGCTTCAGGGAGGGAGATTGATAGTTCAAGGTAGATTCAGGGCCGATGTAATAAATAAAAAAATAGAACTGTATGTCAAAGAGTATGTCCTATGTCCAGACTGCGGAAAGCCTGATACGAAGTTCGTGAAGGAGGATCGCTATCTTTTTCTCAAATGCGAAGCATGCGGCTCAAAACACTCTCTTCGAAAAATCTAAATTCTTATGTATGGAAAATCACAAACCTATTTCAGGTATTTTTAGACAATTACACAACCTGTCCTTTGTGGCAGAGCATATGTCCGCATTTTTTATTATCTCATTCGTTGACATCTTCGAGAAGTTTAGGCTTTTGTTCAGCGCTATTGCAAGGATATAGTCTTTCCCTTTTTCTTTGACATCATACATAACAACCACTTGTTTACCTGTTTCTCTCTCTATTATTTTCTTGACATTTTCATCATGAGATATAGGCAAATCCACTATGTTCATACCGTATGTCAAAAAAAGCGTTGAAGCAGATATACAGCCTTCAGGCATATTCCCCCCGCGGCCCATCAGCGTGTTTAAATCTTCTGTTTTCATGCCAATCATCGATGCGAACCCCTCCATCATATCAGGTAGTCCTCTGAAATTTATCAAGGAAAATAGGATTAGACCAGCTATAATTATAATACCAGAAGTCTTGACAGGGTTAGAAATTAGAAGATTCATTCTGTCCTTTTCCCTGCAAATATCTTTAACCTCACCAGTATATCCGTCCAAAACAACGGTTGCTTTTTTACCGTTTTTTTCAAGATATATCTCCCAGAATGAACCTTTTAGTTTGGCACTTGTCGCCTTATAACCCTGAACCAGCCCTTCTGCTGTTTTCTTCACATCTTTTTCGCTCAATGTCGGAATGTTATGCTTTACAAGAATGGACTCAAGGAGCTCTATCTGTGTTTTGAGCTTTTTAATAATCGAGTCTTTATCATCCTCTTTTCTCTCGTAGGAAATCATGTAGAAACCAACGAAGAATATTATCGAACTCACCAGACTTCCGAATATCAGATTGAGTTGAAATAATTCAAACACAGGTTCATTGAAAAATCTAACATACCCTGAGATAACGCTTCCTGATATTATACAGAGGAACCCTACTACAAAGGCAAGCGGCGTCCTGATGAAAACATTAAGATGCTTTTTGAGTCCTTTTATTGAGATGGAACCAAAAAACCATGCCAGCACAGGATAGAATATCAACTGAAAGAAGAACAAGAGGTCTGGCAAATACCTCAAAATAGAAAAGACTGAACCCATACTAAATTATTATTTCTTCTAATTTAAATCTGAAAGAAACCAGTCTCGCTCAATCTTGCTATTTTCTCTTCTTCATCAACATCTGCTGATATAAGCTCTTTCAAAGATTTGATGACCTCTGTGAAGAATTCTTTCTCCACACTTTTTTGGCTTATCAGACTCCATGCGTCGGCTAATTTTGTGTAAAGATAGAACTTTTCGCCATCGGTCGTTATCTTATGTTTCTCTCCCTCGAAAATAACCTCGTGCGCCATATCGAAAAATTTTTGGCAAAATTTTAAAAGTTTTTATTGTCCCAAAATGGATAAACAAAGTTGAGCTTGATTTTGCAGAAAAATCACAGACAATCGCTATTGTGTTATTTCCTAGCTAGGAGGTTTTGGAAACTGCGACTGCAAATTCGAAAGAAAGGCCGCATCAGGGCAGAGCCCAAAAAAATAAAGGACTAAAGGAAAATCTCCATTACAGCATTATTGTTATATCTTAATAGTAGTAAATTTATAAATATTTCTCTTATGAAAAATCGTTTAACACTTGACGAAGCCCTGTTAGTAGAAGAATTTGGAGATTATGGTAGAAGTGATGTTTTTCCAGGCAAGGGACACTCCATTAAAACTTTAAAGGTTGGTGATCCTCCAGAGGCATTCTATTTTTTAGATCATACCGGAAGGACAGTCCTTTTATTCAAATTTGATGAAGACAATATAGTTAGGTCACTATATTCTCCATCGAGCCCCTCAAGTTGTATAAGCTTTTTAAGATATTATCTTGAAAAAATAGACCCATCACTATCTCAATATCTTCAATCAATAATAGCCCCTCATAAAAATGAAGGAGGTGAACTGGGAGAGATTCAAATTAATGATGGTACCGAATTAATTTTTAAACCTTATTCAAATAGAATGGAAATTGTTTCGGATTACGAACAAAAACAAATTGAAAAAGCATATAAAGAGTTATTGTCTTATGGTTTAGATAAATTACCAATTTCACCAAAAAGTACATATTCTGGAAATCTTGATGAGGTTGTAACTGTAGTTCAAAAAGAATACGCTATTGTAAGTGCAAAGAAAGGTAATAAAAAGGTAGCAAATACTTTTGGGCTTGCAGATTGTATTGGATTGACGCTTTATGATAAAGATAATCAAATTGCAGCAGTTGCACATATTGATGGCAGAACAAGAGTAAGGGAATCTGTATCCAGTTTATTAAGCGATTTAGCTGATACTGGTGGACAAAAATATGAAGCAAGGTTATTTGGTGGATACAAAGGTTCTGCAAAAAAATTTGTGGAATTAATCGCTGGGCTAAATCAAGAAAATGTGGAGATTGTTGAAGCTGACATTTTAGAAAAAGCTCAAAGTAGAAATATTGGAATCTCAGTTACAGGAGATTTATATAATAATTTTTTTAAAGATACAGATGAGTCAATAAAATACAGAATGATGATGGCAGGTGTTGGTGCTTTAACTCCACTACAATGTCACTACAAACCATAGAGAGATTTTCTCTCTTTCTACTAATCAGGTTTTTCTTTCGATTGAATATGGAGCCAGTACATTAGCGAGGCACCCGAATCGGACTTAACTTTTTGTTATGTAAAGTTTTAATTCATACCCTTTCTTTAAATGAATCAGGAATTAAGGCAATTAGAATGCGAACAAAGTGGCAGCCCTAAGGGCGAAACTACTGTTCAATTTTTATGTCATAAAGCATATAATTAGATATGTTCGAAACCCATATTTTTTGCAGTTCGTGCGGCAGAAAATATTCGACCGATGAAAAAATTTTCAGATGCGAAAAATGCGGTGGCTCGTTGGAAGTAGCTTTCGATTACAAAAAAATGAAAAGAAACATAACGATTGAAAAACTTCTGTCAAGACCGTTCAGTCATGCAAGGTATGTGGAATTTTACCCTGTGAAAAACATCATCAGCATACAAGAGGGCGGAACCCCACTCATAAGGTCAAAAAACATCGAGAAAATGTTGAATCTTGACCTCGAACTTTACTTCAAATTTGAGGGGCTGAATCCAACTGGCTCGTTCAAGGACAGAGGCTCATCTGTTGAGGTAGCAAAGGCCGTCGAGTTTGGAGCAAAGAAGGTTGTGTGTGCCTCAACTGGGAATATGGGTGCAAGCGTATCTGCATATTCTGGTGTGGCAAATCTTAAATGTCTCATATTCACGCCAGAGGATGCAAAGCCTATAAAATTGAAGCAAATCTTGGGATATGGAGCAAAGCTTTTCATGGTTAAAGGTGATTATTCAGAGGCTGCGAAACTTGTTGAAGAAGCGTGTGCAAAATACGGGCTGTATTTGCTTGGTGACTACCTATACAGGAGAGAGGGAACAAAATCCGTCGGGTTCGAGATATTCGACCAACTTAATTTTGATTCAAAAAACCTTTACATTGTTTCGCCGGTAGGCAACGGAACGCTTATATCGTCTGTATGGAAGGCATCAAAAGAATTTTTCGAACTTGGTTTTATCAGAAAAAAGCCAAAGCTCATAGGTATTCAGGCAGAAGGGTGCAACCCTGTTGTGAAGGCGTTTAAAAGGGATAGAAAAATAAAACCAGTTGAAAACCCAAGGACTATCGCGGTCGCCATTGAGTGCGGGAACCCGCTTGACGGTGACAGGGCACTAAAAGCGATTGTAGAATCAAAAGGATTTGCAGAAAGTGTCAGCGATGGAAAAATACTTGAGGCGAGGGAGTTACTCGCCAAGAAGGAGGGTATATTCACAGAGCCAGCAGGAGCTGTCAGTCTTGCAGGGCTCATGAAAGTTAAAGATAACTTGCCAAGCAAGTGCAAAGTTGTTTGCCTTGCAACAGGTCACGGGCTGAAAACACCGAAAACAGATATTCATGGGGAGTGTCACAGAATTAGCGATGTTGAAGAAATATCGAATTTTGTATAACGCCCGCAATTCATTTATTTGTTTTGTTTTAAATCATTTTATGAGGCCTATTGATGCGTATTATAAACTTCTTAAAAAATTCGGGAAACAAGACTGGTGGCCAGTCAAAAGGAATTTCATTCCTAAAGAATGGGAGATTTGCTTAGGGGCAGTCTTGACGCAGAACACAAATTGGAATAACGTTGAAAAAGCGCTGGATAATCTGGCCGCCCACAAATTTCTCACACCAAAAGATATACTCGGTCTGGAGCAGAAAAAACTCGAAAAAATCATAAGGTCTTCAGGTTTTTATAAACAGAAGGCTGTTCGCCTCCGAGAGCTGGCAAAATTCGTTACGAAATTCGGAAGTTTTGAGAATTTCAGGAAAAACGTGAGAAGAGACGAACTGCTCGGTGTGAAGGGGATAGGATTCGAGACAGCGGATTCCATTCTCCTCTACGCATGCAGGCGTCCGTATTTCGTGGTGGATGCATACACGAAGCGATTCGTTCGGCATCTCGGCTGGGATAAAAAGTTCGGACTGAAAATGGACTACGAATCGCTTCGCGAATTCTTCGAGGAAAACCTTCCGAAGAATGTTTCGCTCTACAAGGAGTTTCACGCCTTAATCGTGGAATGGGGGAAGAGGGTGAAAAAGATTTATAAATCCATTAATATTAAATAGTATTATTAAAATTGATAATAACTATTATCAAAAGTGATAATGATGAGGTTGAACGGAATCAGGATAAAATTGCCGAAAACGGAAAAGGGGGCAGTTAATTTTTTAAATAACTGTGAAAGGAGGAAAAGATTTGTAAAAGATGTTAAGGGACATTACAAAAAACATCTGAAAAAGGCGAAGCACGACCTATACAGGGCTATCGATGAGTTTGAAGATGGCTGCTGGGACTGGACCATCGTGAAATCGTATTATGCGATATTCCATGCGGGTAACGCGTTGCTTTCGAGAAAGAAGGGGGTGTTTTCGAAAGACCATTCCTGCCTCATAATAGCTTTGAAGATATGGGACCTTATCGGAAATGAATTGTTCTCAAGGTTAAGGAAGGTCTATGAAAGGTTTTCGGACACCGTCAGCTTAGACCTGTCATTTCAATTGAGGAAAATCAGCCAGTATGATGTGGATTTGTGGGAAGACTTAACAAGGGAGGATGCAAAACTCGTTCTCGATTCGGCGAAGGAATTTGTTGAGTGGGTTGAGGGTGAGGTGTTTGATTGAAAAGATTTTTCCGGGCACTAACACGAAGCTGAGAATTCTCAAAACCATATACGAAAACCCCGGGGTGAACATCACCCAGCTGATAAAAAGGGCGAGGGCTTCCCCGAATCTGACCATAGGTTACGTCAACGCGCTCACGAAATTCAGGGTCGTTAGAGAGAGGGTTGTTGGCAAAGGGGGGAAAGCGCATGTGAGAGAACTGGAAGCAAATTTGACGTCAAGCTTGGGCAGACTGCTGTTCGCTGCGGTGGAGGTTGAGAAAAGGTATAAATTCCTGAAAAAGTATAGAGAATTCAGACCAATTTTTGCCCAGCTGGATGATTTCTTCTCGGATTCGGATGTCAGGTTCTGCCTGATTCACGGGAGTTTCGCAAGATTTTCAGCTACCAGGGAGAGTGATGTCGATGTCCTGATAGTAGGGAAGCTCAAAAGAAGCGAAAGGTCAAGAATATCCGAAATTTTCGTCACACTGAGAAGGGAATATTCTGTGGAGATTGAAACCCCCGAAACCTTTATAAAAAATGCGCACAATCCCTTCCACCAGACCATACTCAAAGACCACATCATTGTATGGAATGAGCTGGGATTTGTGGAAATCCTCTCGTCTCTACAATGGATTTCCACGCCTTAATCGTGGAATGGGGGAAGAGGTCAAAAAAAAGATTTAAAAATATTATTAAAAAGTTCAAAAAGAATTGACAGATTAGCACTTTTAAAACCTTCTAAAATTGCAGAAGAAATCACAGAAAAAATTGAAAAGTTAAGTATATTTTAGGTGGAAAAAATGAAAAAAATAGAAACAGAGGGGATTGTAAAAATACTAAATGAAATTGTTAAGCATGTACAACCAAAATCTATATATATCTACGGCAGCTGGATCAGGATGGATTC
>JAGGYQ010000010.1 GCA_021162425.1 Candidatus Aenigmatarchaeota archaeon | reverse complement strand
TTCGCTCCTTGCAGTCGCTCATCCAAATTTTGCTTCGCAAAACTTCGGTTAGCTTTTTCGTTATGTGCAATCGGGCCACGGCGCCACATTTCAGATAAATTTTTATAAACCTGTATTTTACTAACATTTATGATGAATATTGATAAACAAAAAATTGCTAAAGCTTTAATTGAATTTGGAGAAAAATTCGGAAAACTTAATTTTAAAAAAGAAAAATATTTTACCCCAAATTTAGAAGCAGATAAACTAATTTGGAACAATCCTTTGGCTTATCTTTTTGCTGTTATTCTTGACCAAAGTATGAAAGCTGAAAAAGTTTGGGAAATCCCTTATTTATTGAAACAAAGATTGAGACATTTGGATGTAAGAAAAATAGCAAATATGCCAGATGAAGAAATCATCGCTATATTTAATCAAAAACCAAAACTTCATAGATTTCCTAAAACAATGGCTTTAAGAATAAAGAAGGCATGCCAGCTTCTTCTTGAAAAATATGATGGTAAAGCTGAAAATATTTGGAATGATAATCCAAGAAGTGATGATTTACATAGAAGATTTGAAGAATTTGATGGTATTGGACAAAAGAAGGCCTCAATGGCAACAAATATTTTAGTTAGAGATTTTGGAATAGAAGTTAAAGATAAGAAGGGTATTGATATATCATATGATATTCATATTCGTAGAGTATTTTTACGAACAGGTTTAGTTGATAAAGATGATATGAACTTAATGATTAAAACAGCGAGAAAATTAAATCCAGAATATCCGGGAGCATTAGATAATCCTTGTTGGATAATTGGAAGAGAATATTGCCATCCTAAAAATCCAAAATGTGATAAATGTCCTATATCAAAAGTATGCCCTAGATTATTAAATGTAAAATTACCAGAAACTGTTTAGTGGCGCCTCGCCGACTTCCTCGCTACGCTCGGACCTTTGCGGGGAATATAACAGCAAATATGCGATTCCATAATCAAAGATTGCTCCACCCAAATTTGAGCTTCGCTCAAACTTCGCATATTTGCATATGTCAACCGAAACAAAAATAAACCATTCTGCTAAATACTTAACATGGTTCTAAAGTTTTACAACACACTCACGAGAAAGAAAGAGAAATTCAAACCTCTTCATAACAAAGAAGTTAGAATGTACTCTTGTGGTCCTACTGTCTACGCTGAGCCACATATCGGAAACTTCAGGGCATTTGTATTTTACGATTTATTGAGAAGATACTTGAAATACCGTGGTTATAAAGTTAAGCATGTCATGAACATAACAGATGTAGATGATAAGACTATAAGAGATTCTCAAAAGGAAGGTGTCACGCTAAAAGAGTTCACAGAGAGGTATACAAAAATATTTTTCGATGCACTCAAAACGCTCAATGTGGAGAAATTCGAATACTATCCCAGAGCAACCGAACACATAAAAGAGATGGTGGAGCTTGTAAAAACACTTTTGAAAAAAGGATACGCATATAAAGGAACTGATGGTTCGATATATTACGATATATCAAAATTCAAAGATTATGGAAAACTTTCAAAAATAGATTTATCTTCTTTGAAAGCCGGTGCAAGAGTTTCGCAAGATGAGTATTCAAAGGAAGAAGCATACGACTTCGCTTTATGGAAAGCTTGGATACCTGAAGATGGGGATGTCTACTGGGAAACCGAGATAGGAAAAGGTCGTCCGGGATGGCACATCGAATGCTCGGCGATGTCCATGAAATATTTGGGCTCGACTATAGACATACATACAGGTGGTGTTGACCTCATTTTCCCTCACCATGAAAACGAGATAGCACAATCAGAAGCAGCGACTGGAAAGCCATTCGTTCGCTATTGGCTCCACAACGAGCATGTTATGATTGAAGGACAGAAGATGAGCAAATCGCTAGGGAACGATATAAAATTAAGCGAGCTGCTCAAAAGAGGTCATGACCCAAGAGCGATAAGATATGCCCTGCTCTCAACTCACTACCGTTCAAAGCTTAACATAACCGACAAATCCTTATGGGCCGCAAAACAGGCAGTTGAGAAAATCGATAACTTCATGGACACGCTGAAAGAAATAAAAAGCAAAAAGGGTAACAGAAAACTCAAAGAGCTTGTCAAGAAAGTTAAGGAGGAATTCAGAGAAGCAATGGACGATGACCTGAACATATCTGAGGCTTTGGCCTCTGTATTCACGTTCATACGCGAAGTGAACAAGCTTGTAGACAAAGAGGTGATAGGGAAAAAAGACGCTGAATTATGCGTGAGAACCATTAAAGATTTTGACAAAGTCTTAGGTATCCTTAAAAAAGAAAAAAGAATCACATCAGAATTTCTTTCAAAAGTCCTCGAGAAACTCGTTGGAGTGCATGAAGATTTAAAAGAGAAAGACAAAAAACTCGCAGAAAGACTCGAGCATCTTATCAGCACATTGGAAGGGAAAGAATTCGACCCTGAACACTTCAAAGAATTGATGGATGTAATAGTCGAGATCAGAGATGAAATGAGAAAGAGAAAGATGTATGACCTCTCTGACAAAATAAGGGCAGAGTTAAACAAACTTGGTATAATAATGGAAGATAAAAAAGACACAGCAAGGTGGAGGTTTGCTTGAGCGACACGCCTGACCACATAAAACATAATCTTGACTTGATTTTTGAAAACATTGAAAAATATTCAACCGAGAAAAACGTCAGAATCGTTGCTGTCACAAAGAACAGGTCACCTGGGAAATTCTCGCCGCAATAAATTACGGCGTGCAGGAAATGGAAAGATATATCGGTTGAAAAAATCCCTAGATTAAACAAAAATATTGTCAATCATTTCATTGGACATCTACAGACAAACAAATTAAACAAAGCCGTGAACATAGGATTCGACCTCATCCAGAGTATTGACAGTATCAGATCAGCCGAAAAGTTAAACAAACGGCTTAATGCGCAGAACAGAAAACAGGATGTTCTCTTAGAAATAAACATAGGCAAGAAACCGCAAAAGTTCGGTTTCCTCCGCTTGGCAAAGACCCAAAGCCCTATTTCAGGGCAATGAAAAATGTACAAAGGGGATATGGGTTCGAAATAGTAAGCATGGGTATGACAGACGATTACATCGAAGTGTTGAAAGAAAGGTCAAATATGATAAGAGTTGATAGAGGAATATTCGAAAATGTTTGCCCTCGAATGTAATTTAAATGATAAACTCCTAAATATATAAAATTCAGGTCAGGCGATTGGTATGGAAAAATACGACCCTGTTGCGATTCAAAAGGAAATATTAGAATTCTGGACAGAGAACAAAATCCCAGAACAAATCGTTAAATTCGACCCGAAAAAGAAGGGGAAATTCTATCTCTTGGATGGCCCCCCGTATGTTAACGGCGTCCCTCACGTGGGGCATATAAAGACAACAACAGCAAAGGACATATGGTCGAAATTCAAACACATGCAGGGCTATTCAACTTGGTGGCAACCTGGTTTTGACTGTGGCGGACTTCCGATAGAGCATGCAGTAGAAAAGAAGCTGAACATAAAATCAAAAAAAGAA
This sequence comes from Candidatus Aenigmatarchaeota archaeon, assembly GCA_021162425.1. GTDB lineage: Archaea > Aenigmatarchaeota > Aenigmatarchaeia > QMZP01 > QMZT01 > JAGGYQ01. The sequence continues at coordinate 19,706 of JAGGYQ010000010.1, read as the reverse complement.
ATCCTCGAAAAAGTAGGCGTTGACAAGTTCGTGGAAGAATGCAAGAAATTCGCAGAGGGTAACAAAAACATATGGCTTGACATCTACAAGAAGCTTGGTGCATGGCGTGGATGGGTTGAGCCATACATGACATATAAAAACTACTATCTTGAATCTGGATGGTGGACTGTTAAAAAAATGTGGGAAAAAGGAATGCTTGTTCAGGGCGAAAAGCCTGTTTTCTGGTGCCCACGGTGCCAAACAACTCTGGCTGGATATGAAGTAACAGACTCCTACAAAGAGGTAACTGACTATTCAGTATATGTCAAATTCCCTATACTTGGCCAAAGCTTCACATACATAATAATATGGACAACTACACCTTGGACCTTACCTGCGAATGTAGCAATAGCTGTTCACCCTGATGAGATGTATGTGAAGGTCAAAGTTAGAGGCGAGTATTACCTGCTGGCTGAAAAAAGATTGAAAGACGTGTTTGAAGAAGTAGGTATTGAAAAATACGAGATTGTTGAAAAACTAAAGGGCAAAGACCTTGCAGGTATGAAATACGAACCTGTCCTTGACATACCTCTTCAAGAAGAACTCAGGAAACACCCGAACGCGCATCAAATAATTTTATCCATACCTCTGCTGAAAAAAGGCGTGTCCAGCAAAGTTCTGTCCAAAAAGGCAGTAAACAAAGCCGGACCAGAGATGGAAGATTTCGTAACAATGGACGCTGGGTCTGGTTGTGTCCATACCGCACCGGGTCATGGTGAAACAGACTATCGTATAGGCGAACACTACAACCTTCCAAAAGTTTCACCGGTTAATGAAGAAGGCAAACTTACAGACAAAGCAGGACATTTCGCTGGAATGTTTGTCAAAGACGCTGACCGCAAAATAATAGAGTATCTTGACGAAAGAGGATATCTTCTCCACTTCGGTAAAATAAGACACAGTTACCCGCTGTGCTGGAGATGTAAAACACCGTTAATCTATCGATTAAGCAAGCAATGGTTTTTCAAAGTCGATATAATAAAAGACAAAATGCTCAAAGAGAATAAGCGTGTTGTCTGGCTCCCAGAATTTGCAAGAGAGCGCTTCCACAACTGGGTCGCAAATGCGATAGACTGGGCAATATCAGTCCAAAGATTTTGGGGAATACCTCTGCCTGTATGGGTATGTGATTCATGCGGACACATCGAAGTAATAGGTTCGAGGCAGGAATTGAAAGAAAAAGCAATAGAGACTGTTCCCAAGAATCTCGATCTTCACAAGAACAGCGTAGACAAAATTCACCTAAAATGTTCAGAATGCAAAGGGCAGATGACAAGAATCCCTGACACAATGAACGTATGGTTCGATTCAGGCATCGCCCCCTGGGCATCACTCGGATACCCGTTTAAGAACAAAGAGATATTCGAAAAACTCTGGCCAGTTGATATGATATGCGAATCTCAGGACCAAATAAGGGGATGGTTTTACTCACTCATGTTCTGTGGGGTTTCTGTGTTCGATGAGAGTCCATACAAAGGCGTATCGATGACAGGATGGACGCTCGACGAAAAAGGTGAAAAAATGAGCAAATCATTGGGCAATGTTGTTTATGCCAAAGACGCTTTAAAAGAGATAGAAGCAGACGCACTCCGCTTCTACTACTGCTGGTCTGTTGCTCCATGGGAAACACAGCTCTTCTCCCTCAACATAGCCAAAGAAATAAAGCGTGTGTTCAACGTTTTATGGAATATTGCTGTCTTCACAAAAAACTACTCCGACCTCAAACTCATAGACAAGAAGATAAATACCAAAGAACTTGAATTGGAGGACAAGTGGATAATATCAAAGATCAACTCTCTCATAAGGAATGTCACAAATGACCTTGAGAATTTCAGGCTTCACTATCTTGGGAGGAGGCTTGAAGACTTCATACTCAATGATTTCTCAAGATGGTATATAAAAATAATCAGGGACAGACTTTCCCCGTGGTATTCAGGCAAAGACAAACCATCTGCCCAATTCACATTGCTCTATGTGTTGGAAAATCTTATAAGACTCCTCGCTCCTGTAGCGCCGTTCATAACAGAAAAAATATATCGTGATATATTCTACTCAAATGGCAAACCCAAATCAGTTCACTTCCTTTCATGGCCTAACGAAAACAAAGACCTTGTAAATGAAGAACTCGAAAATGATATGCTCGTTGCAAAGGAAGTAATAGAAGCCGTCAACTCATTAAGGCAGGAACTCAAAATAAAGCTACGGTGGCCTGTCTCGAAAGTGTTCATAAAACCAAAGAACAAAGAAGCAGAAATTTCAATGAAGCACACAGAAAAAATACTGAAGATTATGGCCAACACAGAGAGCATAATATTTGTCGAGAACATCCCAAAAAAAGAGAAAAGAGAATTCGAATTCGGCGAACTGTGTCTGGGCAAAGTACTCGAAGATAAAGCCATGATAAGGGAACTCACACGCAACATACAGGTCTTGAGAAAAAACGAGAAGCTAAAAGTTACTGAAAAAATAGAACTTTTCTTGGAAGTGGACTGGAAAACAAGAAAGATTCTGGAGCAATATTCGGACAACTTAAAGAAAGGTGTCGGGGCAAAAACACTGCGCTTTGAAAAAATAAAAAATGTGAAAGGTTCGCTAGAGTTCAAAGGTTCTGACATAAAGATTTACTTCGAAAAACTTACCAAAAGGCAAAAGAATTAAAAATCAAAACCAAAATATTAGAGTATGGTAAAAATATCCACGCCAACAAAATTTGCTGTTCTGGTTTTTTTCGTAATACTTGCAGCATATGCTGTTAACATCCTCAACACATACTGGATGCTTATGTTTGCTGTATTATATTTGGTCATAGGCGTAGTCCGCGGTGTCATTCTTTTGGGTTCAGGCAAAGCTAACATGACACTTGGATTCACGCTAATTCTGCTTGGTGGGTTGCTTGTCTTTATTTCCACAACCTTTCCAAAGTGAAAATTATGCAGTTTTTCCTTCTGGAGCAAAAATTTTTGAGATAATAATTGTTGTTACAACAACCACTATTGTGACCACAAACGCTGCTACTGTGAGTCCTAAAGCCCCTTCAGCATTCTTGTATAAGGGACTGAGCCATGCCGATATCGCATCTTTCCAGACAAGCGCTGCCACAAAACCCATAGCCGATGTCATTAAACTCAAAGACTGTTTTTTAACTTCATTCATCACCTCTTTCATACCTCACCTCCTTATTTAACACATGAGTGATGCTGATTAAAGTTAGTTGCGGTTCACTTTTACTACTAAAGACGGAAAAAATTGTATGAAAAATATTTAAAAACCCTTTTAACAATTAAAAATGCATGATTTTCAATAAGTTTGACCAAGAGAAACTCATAAAGTGGTTCAAGGAGAGTAAAAACCAGTTGATGATATACCATAGAGATGCGGATGGTGTCTGCTCTGCCGTACTTCTGCTCAAGTTTTTTAGCGAATTTAGACACATTCCGCGTGAAGGTCCTTTGCTGGATAAAAAATTTATCAGATTATTGGAGTCGAGAAGACCTGATCTTCTCGTATTTCTTGACATTCCCATAGACCAAGAATGGAAAAAAATAGACAAACTACTCGAAAATTTACCTGAAACAAAGCTTGTTGTAATAGACCACCATATACCTGAAAAGAATATGAACTCACAACGCATTATCCACATAAATCCCAGACTCAGAAAAGGTGGGGAGAAATCATACATACCAACATCATGTATTTTGTATGAGCTGTTCAGAGAACTCGGTTACAATGTGGAGCCATATATGTGGATAAGTGTTATCGGTATCATAGGGGACTATGCAAGAAAAGACTGTGAATGGTTTTTGGCAAGATACAAAGAAATCCGTGGACAGGAAAATTTTAAAAAAGATATACTCAGGCTCACAAATGCATGCGATATGATATCATCTGCTATAACCCTAAAGGGCCTTGAAGGTGCTGAAAAATCTCTGGCAATGCTTTTGAGCAGCGAGAGTTATGAGGACTTCGAGAAATCGAGGCAGTTCAAAAAGTGGAATAATTTAGTAAAAACAGAGATAAAAAAGATATTGAGAGATTTTGAAAAGAACAAAGAAGAGTTCCCTACAAAAAATCTGATATTCTATAAAATAAAAAGCAAATTGAATATCACATCGATAATATCAACAATTCTTGCAGAAAAATATCCTGACAAGATAATCATTGTGAGGAAAAAATCACCGAATGGCTGGAAGATTTCTTTGAGGTATCAGAAGGGTGATGTCAATATAGGCTCTCTTGCTAAAAAGGCGTCAGAGGGGATAGGTTCTGGTGGAGGTCATCCCAAGTCAGCCGGTGCTATGGTAAGCGAGTGGCATGTCTTCAAAGAGCGGGTTTTATCATGGATTTAATTCATTCGCCTATTCTCAAAAATACCACCCTGTCATAACCCGTTGCCGGGTCAACGTAGCCAGGATATTCACTTGATGTCCCGTCAACAACCATATAAAATGTTGTCATATCTCCGTTATTTTCTATATTTTTTTCTATTTTTTCACATTGGTTAATATTATCAGCAAGTGCATAAAAGTAAAATCTTTTCGTCCCGTAATATGGTGTATATCTCTCTAAAATTCTCTTATACATCTTGAGAAAAGCGTCAAGGCTCTGGTCTATCTTAACCATAACAAAGACGTGCGCCTTTTCTTTTTTATATGCTTCTACTATGTACGCATCGAACCCTACCGCCTCATACAAACTTGCCAAAAGAACAGAAATATCATCACAGTCACCGCCCTTGGACTCCCATGTTTCAAGAGGAAAGGCAACATACTCGTTGTTATACGGGTCTGGAACATAATACACCCTGTTTACAACTTCGTTAAATATTGAGAAAATTCTTGTAGCAGGCGCCACCGGAATGGGATATCTCACAACTGATGAGACTGCTATGTTTCTCACAGAAGTTGAATTGAATTTGGATGAAAGCATCTCGTTTTCTTCAAATGTCACATTCCAGAAGCACCTGACTCTCTTCTCAAATTTTATGGGTCCTTTGCAAAAACAGGAATTTTTAACAAAGTATGCAATCTCGCCCCTTTCGCTACAAAGAGCCTCGCATTGCTCTTCTTTTGTCATTGTGGCTTTTCTGAACATTTCCTCTATGTACATAAGCTCAATTGCAAACCCAAAGAGAAGAATAATTATGATTGATATGAGAAAAATATTCTGCAGTTTGTGGTTCATATTTTAATATTTGAAATTATTTTGTATAAATAGCTCTTGACGTCATCACTATGAATTGAAAATATTTTCATGCAAATTATATGAATAAAGGCGCGAAAACCAGCGCCACAATTGACATCAACTTTATCAGTATGTTCAAACTTGGACCAGCCGTATCCTTGAAGGGATCACCAACTGTATCCCCTGTAATTGCTGATTTGTGAGCATCACTACCCTTGCCTCCAAAGTTTCCCTTTTCGATGTATTTCTTTGCATTATCCCATGCTCCACCTGCGTTTGCCATCATAAGAGCGAGAATGAAGCCTGAAGATGTTGAGCCTGCAAGCAAACCACCAAGTGCTTCAGCACCCAATACCAACCCTGTGGCTATTGGCGTAAGTATTGCCAGCACCCCCGGGATGACCATCTGTTTAAGGGCGGCGTTTGTTGAAATTTCTATGCATTTCTCATAATCGGGTTTTGCTTTGCCTTTCATTAACCCTTTTATTGTTCTGAACTGTCTTCTGACTTCGTTTACCATTTCATATGCCGCTTTACCAACTGCGTCCATTGCAAACGACGAGAATATAAAAGGCATCAGCGCCCCAATAAACAACCCTGTTATAACAAATGGATTAGCCAGTGATATTCCTGACAATCCCATTGTCTTGCTGTAAACAACGAAAAGAGCCAGCGCTGTCAAAGCAGCCGAACCGATAGCAAAACCCTTGCCTATTGCTGCTGTTGTGTTTCCGACAGCATCCAGCGATTCGCATCTTTCCCTGATTTCTTTACCCAATCCTGCCATCTCAGCAATTCCAGCAGCATTATCAGCGACAGGTCCATATGTGTCTGTTGCTAATGTTATGCCCAGAGTCGAAAGCATTCCAACCGCTGCAATCGCTATCCCATAAAGTCCAGCAAAATGATAAGAAATTATTATAGCAGACCCAACCGCAAGAACAGGAATGGCAGTGCTTCTCATACCGACCGCCAAGCCTGCAATTATGTTGGTTGCTGACCCTGTTTTAGCAGCTTCCGCAATCCTTTGGGCAGGCTTTTTGTTCTCAGATGTATAATATTCTGTCGCCAACCCTATAACTATACCAGAAACCAATCCCGAAACTGTTGCGTACCACACATTGATACCCTCTTGTCCAACAAGATACACAATAAGGAAGTATGAAATCACAAACATCAGAATCGAAGCTGAAAATATTCCTTTGTTCAAGGCGTTTCTCGGGTCCTTGCCCTCCTCTGTTCTCACAAAGAATGTTCCTACAATTGAGCACAATATACCCAGACCTGCCAGCATCATTGGAAGAACAACAGCATTTGCAAATGAGACTGCAAGAATACCTATAGCCATCGCTGCAATTATTGAGTCAACATAGCTTTCGAAAAGGTCTGCCCCCATCCCGGCGACATCGCCTACATTATCCCCGACGTTGTCAGCGATGACCGCAGGATTTCTTGGGTCGTCTTCTGGTATACCTGCTTCCACCTTACCCACCAAATCCGCCCCGACATCGGCAGCTTTCGTGTATATACCGCCACCAACTCTTGCAAAGAGGGCAATGGAGCTTGCCCCAAAACCAAAGCCGTACATGATTTCAGGATTTTGGAAAATCGCATAAAGCAGGGAAACACCGAATAATCCAATGCCAACAACAAACATTCCCATAACCGTTCCAGAAGAAAATGCAACACGAAGCCCTGAATTTAGGTCTTTTGTTGCAGCTTCGGTAGTTCTTGCATTCGCCGTTGTTGCAACACGCATACCTATGTTTCCAGCAAGCGCGGAGAAGAATGCACCAACAACAAATGCAATTGAGCTTTCAGGATTTATTACAAAATACAAAATACATGCAACGATTAAAACAAATACAATCAACACTCTGTATTGCTTGTTAAGATATGTCAAGGCGCCTTTGTGTATCAGCCCGCTTATCTCCTTCATTTTTTGGTTACCGGAAGATTTTTTCTTTATGAACAACGCGGTTATGATTGCAAACAACACGGCAAGCCCGCTTGAAATCCAAGGAAGGTTCTCTATCATCATACCACCTCATACAAAATAGTATTCATAAATTTGTTGTCCTTATTTATAAATATTTCAGTATCTTGCGAATATTCTTCTCCTTCACAACAAGATTACAAACGCTTTCCAATCTTGCTGAACTTGCATTGAAGGCTATGGAAAGTCCACAAACTTTTGCGATATGGACATCGTTGTCATGGTCCCCCACAAATACACATTTTTCAGGTGTTATGTTCTCTTTTTCACATATCAGTTTCAGCGCGCCGACCTTTTTCATTATGTCAAACTTTGTCGGTTCAAGTGATTTAATTTTACCTTTCTCATCGAAATATATTCTGTTTATGAACACGTAATCGAAAATTCCATCGTAATCAGGAATCAGCTTTTCCAAGACTATGTTCAAACTTCCTGAGACAACAGCAAGTCTGTATCCTCTTTTCTTTAACTCATTTAATGTTTCAATTGCGCCTTTCATCAGCCTGAGATTTGAAATGGCTTTCATCAACTCTTCTTTGTTTGCCCCGTATCTTTTCATCAGTTCAATGTCTCGTTCAGCCCATTCTTGATATGTTATCTTTCCTTTTTCGAACATCTCCTTCGCTTTTAATCTTTCAGGATGATTTTCTATTCCAAAATGTGTGTGAAGTGTGATCCATATCGATTCTGTCCCGTCAACAAGCGTCCCATCCAAATCGAATATGACAACACGATATTCCACTATATCACTCACTTTTCCACAATTCTTTAAATTTTTCCATTGAGAATTTTGCAAGGTCCCTAGTCTTTGTGAACACCTCAAATGTTATGGTTTTATTATACCCGATTCTTTTCAGTATTTTAACAATCTCTTTTTCATCGAGCAGACCAACTGTTATGGGCAGATGAGCATCTGTCACACCGTAATTATCGCTTATGTGGATATGCTCGAGTTTTCTCTTAAATGTTCTGACGAAAAGCTTGAGGTTTTCCATTCCGCCTGCAACTATCAAATGTCCAAAATCAAGATGTGCCCGCAATCCTTCGACATTATCCAGAACATATTTGTAGTTTTCAAGTGTCGACATCTCTGTTTTAAGCGCACCGTTCTCAAGCATCACGGTTAAGCCACGCTGTTCGGCATATTCAACGAGCTCCTGCAGGCTGGCAACAAAACTTTTAAGAATAAGTCTTCTGACCTTTTTTGTTTGTATAAACATGCCGTTTGATTCAAAGTGAAAATTTATCTTTTCCACTCCGAGTTCGCTGGCAGTGTCTATCATTTCCTTTGATTCGTTAACCCAAGCCTTCCGTACTTTCTCATGAGGTGTTCCCAGCTCTATCCACCATGCCGTATGCGCTATTGCAAACAATCCGTATTTCTTCAATGTCTTTTTTATATCATCTTTCTTTCTCATCAAAACTTTAGGCATACCCTCTGGTCCTTCTATACCTATCTCAGCAAAGTCAAAACCCATCTTACCAATTTCCTCGATTTCCCTAAGCACGTTTTTCGAGGGATTGGTAATGCTTCCGAACTTTGGCATCATAAACAGAAAATGAAACTGAAAAATAAAAAACTTACACGCTAGAGCTCTTCAAGGTATTTTTTCTGGCGAAGTATTATAATTTTCACGCCTGACTCCATTAATGAATGAATAAGCTTCTTATCCATGGTGCAAACAGCGTATTTATTTTTCCTTGCGATATTCAGTATCTCTTCATCTGCGTGTTCACCATTAGTTTTGATTATTTTCACACCGAATTTCTTTATCATCTCGAGTGCGACACTTACGGCTTTTGATTTTCTGCCCTTCTTCTTCAGCCACTCAAGTTCCTTTAAAACCAAATCTATTGTATAGAACTCGTTATATCCGAGCCCTCGCAGCTCGGAGAATATGTCCACTCTGAACTCTCCTGGGATCATAAGGAAATTTGAATCAAGCAATGCTTTCATATTGTTTGTTTTGAGTTCAGAAATAAATAGGTTGGGATCGAAATATTAATACATAGCAACTATGTGGGTGTCTTGATGATAAAGCTTGAGAAAATAACATTGCAGGGCTTCAAATCTTTCAAAAGACCTACATCTATCGTTTTTCCGGCAAACTTTGTTGTAATAACAGGACCAAACGGCAGCGGGAAATCAAATTTAGCAGACGGAGTAATATTCGTTCTCGGGAAAGCTTCATCAAAGTATTTGAGAGCAAAAAAAGCAAGCGACTTAATATTTCATGGCAGCAAGAAAAAACCGCCCTCTGATTATGCCAAAGTCTCGCTTGTGTTTTCGAACGAGAAGAAGATTTTACCCGTTGACGGGGAGAAAATCACTGTTGCAAGAAGACTTAACAAGGACGGTGTTTCGACATACAAGCTCAATGGAAAAATCACTACACGTCAGCAGATACTTGACATTTTTATGCAGGCGAGGATCAACCCGGGTGGACACAATATAATACTTCAGGGTGATGTCGCAAAAATAATAGAAATGAACCCACTTGAGAGAAGAGAAATCATAGACGAAATTTCTGGAATAAAGGAATATGACGAGAAGAAAATGCAGGCACTGAAGGAATTGGAGAAGGTTGCAGAAAAAGTAAGAGAAGCCGAAATAATTCTCGAACAGAAAGAGGAGATAATCGAAAAGCTCAAAAAGGAAAGAGACGTCGCGCTCGAATACCAGAGTTTGCAAAACGAACTCGAAGCGATAAAAGCAGCAATTATCTGGAAGGAATTCAGCTCTGTGCAGAAAAATATGGGAAACATCGGAAAACACATAGAGGAAAAGGAAACAGAAGTCAAAACTCTTCAGAGAAAGGTTGAGGAAATCGATAAAAAGATGGCAGAAAAGGAAGACGAGCTCGAAAATCTTATGAAAGATGTGATGAAGGCATCCGACCAGATAGAAATCATGAAAAAAATATCAAAAATTGAGTCTTCGATAGACAGCAAAGAAAGTATGATAAAAGCCAATGAAAGAGAAATTCAACGCCTAGAAGAACTCATAAACAATATGCTTAACATGGACAGGAAAGTAAAACCTGAACTTGAACCAATTCTCAACATGAAGGGCGTCCACGGTTTTGTAAAAGACCTTATAATCGTTCCGAACGAATATAAAGTAGCGGTGGATGTCGCAGGCGGGAATCATCTTAATGATATAGTAGTTGACAACATTCAAACAACCGTAACGTGTATAAAATATCTCAAAGAGAACAAAATCGGGCGTGCAAGATTTCTCCCCATGGACAAGATAAGGCCATCCCCCAAACAGGAACTCCCAGAGGGAACACTGGGCTGGTTGTCCGAGCTTGTGCATCACGATGTCAAATACACATCGATAATAGAGTATATCTTAGGGAGAACTGCATGTGTGCATGATATAGATAAAGCGAAGAAAATCGCAGATAAACATAGAATAAGACTGGTTACGCTGGATGGTGACCTTTTCGAACCGTCTGGTGCTGTAACTGGTGGTTATTATACGAAATCGAAAATGTCTCCAGAGATAAAACGCTACAGAGAGGAAAGAGAGAAATTAGAGGAGGAAAACAGGCTTCTCAAGCTTGAAATAGAAGAGCTTGAAGAACAGCTGAAAAAACTCAATAAAGAGGTCAGAGTGTTCAAAAGCTTCGATATTGAAAAGAAACGAGGCGAAATAAAACACGAGCTTGAAAAACTTGGTTCTGAAAGAAAGAAAGTATACGAGAAAATGCTCACCCTTCAGGAAGAAGTGAACAAACTGAAAATAAACAGGGCAAAACACGAGGCAAATTTTGATAATCTTAAAATTCAATGGGATTCGCTTAAAAAAGAGTGGGACAAGGTTAAAAACAAGGAGTTTTACGAAAAGCGTGGAATTCATTGGTTAAAAGAAAGGCAAAAAGAAATATTAACAAGAATTTCCGAACTCGGTCACGTCAACATGAAGGCAATAGAGGAGTTCGAAATATTGAAGGAGGAATTTGAAGAATTCAGAGAAAGAGTTGAAAAAATCACACAAGAAAAAGACAGCATCATAAAAAGTATAACAGAAATTGAAAACAAGAAAAGAGAAGTTTTCATGACAACTCTGAATGAAATGTCAAAAATTTTCAAAGAGATATACAATGAACTGACAGGCGGTGAGGGTTCACTTGGTTTAGAAGACCCAGAAGATTTAAATTCTGGTTTGCTAATCTCTGCACAGCCTCCTGGTAAAAAACTTCGTTATATAGATGTGCTTTCTGGTGGGGAAAGAGTGATGGCAGCGCTGTCCTTTCTTTTCACTATACAACGGTATAAACCCTCCCCCTTCTACGTCCTCGATGAAATAGACGCAGCTCTTGACAAGGTGAATACAAGAAAGGTTATAGACCTCATTAAAAAACAATCCAAAGATGTCCAGTTTATAATAATTTCGCATAACACAGAGATGGTAAAGGCTGCGGATGTTGTTTACGGCGTTTCAATGGAAGATGGCGAATCCAAAATTATCGGAATAAAAATGCCAGAGAAATAGTCAAGGAAAGTCTGAAGGTGAAGGTTTCATCTGTGGCATAGGTTTGGGTAAATTCAATTTAGGTTTCCTTTTCTTCACAAGAACGATTATCACTATTACTAATATGACAACTATGGATGGTAAGAGAACGTAAGAAATATCGACTGCCCGTGCCCGAGGCTGAGGAAGTATTGACTTGCATTTGTTTTTTTCGCAGCCGTATTTACATATTTCTATAACATTCCAAGACTTACCGTCATCCGAACATTCCTGAATTTCGTTGTTCACACATCTCTTTTCTCCAGGCTCGCATATCATTCCTTCTTCAAGACCCTCGTAACTCTCTGCATAAACCTCTGTATGTGTGGCATCCAAAACCGATATCTCAACCTCTTTATCAACAGAATATGTTATGCTCAATTCTTGGTTTGGGGCAACTTCAGGGTAAACAAAAATGAATTCTGGGTCTTCCTCAACAACTCTATATTCAGCACCGGGAGCTGAAATTAACACGTCGCTTGCATGCTCTGCAAATTCTTTGGGAAGTCTGTCATAAACTATGAAGTTTTTGAGTTTTCTCTCTCCTTTGTACCTGAACTTAAGTTTTATCTCTGACTGATTTTTTTCTGATTTGATTTCCTTATTTAGTTCGAGATTAGAAACTATGGAGGCTGATAATCTCATGAGATTCTCCAATGCCCGCTCGCTGAGCTTACCTTTTGCCAAGACTTTTTCTAATGCTGCCTGAAGTTTTGTATTGTTTCGCAGACCCACACCAGGGACGAGTTTGAATTTCTTTGTTGTGTTTTTGGTGGCTTTTTTCTTGACCAGCACTGCTGCCGCACTTGTTCCTGTTTCACCGCCCCCAGGAGTCGTTCCACCGCTTACTGCGTTGACAACAACCGAAATCGAGTCAGAAACAGAATCAGCGTTGCTTGCACCCGCTGTAAACGTTACTGTATAAGTTCCAGATGTTGATGCTTTCACGACACACGATTCACCGACATTTGCATTTTCATCTATGGTTGATATGGATGAGCAACCAGACTGAACAGACATACCAGTTCCACTAACCGATATGCTTACATCCCTTGCAGTAGTTTCTCCGAGATTTCGTATATTAAGATTCACAGTATAAGTGTCACCCTGATTAACAGTTACTGAAGTTGGAATGACTTGGATAGATAATGATGGTGGTAAAACTATATCGAACGTGTCGGTTTCACCTTCCTGCAGTTCGCAACCCCCGCTCACGCTGACAGTTATTTTCTGGGTGTTTGCCGTGGAGGAAGCAACAACAGTCGTCCATGATACGCTCGTCGCTCCGCCTCCGATCGTTTTCTGTGCGCTCTCCCCTGTCAGACTGCAGCTCGGGCAGTCGGCGAAGCTTATGGTCGCCTGTGAACATGAACCGCTCCACCCCGAAGCGGTGACGGTAAACGTCCTTCCTTTCATAACCTCATCGTCATCCGCCCCAGCTTGCGAATACGTGACGGAGAGCGCGGAGACATTCGCTGCCATGAGCAGCATAATTACCAGAACCATAAGCACGAAGTTCGTCCTCATAAATAATCACCCACGTTAAACCACCTCTCCACAGTTTCGTTGCTTTGTCCGTATTGCACCCTTATCTTGGCGATGTAATCTCCATGGCTCCAGTTGCCGTTTGGAATGAGTTTTATCATCCCGTAACCCTGCGAATTCGTGACGTTCTGGATGTTGACTATTGTGAAGTTGGCGGGCGCTTCCCACCTCTCAAACCCTGTCGGTCCTCCGAATCTTGTCAGGCTCAGAAGCGTAACGTTCGCCCCTACCACGGGCTGCTGACTGAAGTCATAGACCCTTACGAGAACCGTGAACGGCTTTTCATTATCGATAGACCACGATTCTTTGTGTACAAGCATTTCATTTCCGTCAAAGAACCTCACATCCCAGCGCGGATTTGCTTCCCATGAAACGCCCGATGTCTCACCAAATTCGATGTAACCGCTCCATATTCCGGTCGGTGGAGAGCCTTCCCTCTCGCGTTCGCCTGTCTCGTTTGAATAGAAGTCATAATATATCGTGTTGCTTCCCATCTCGCTGCTGTTCGCCCACCACGGCTGGGTTATCTCGAAATCGTCGTCCACGAACAGTTTGTTCGCCCTCTGTTGCCCGTCAGGGTAATCATCAACCACAACCATGTAGAACGTCTTGTTCTTCACCTTGTCAAAGTTAAGGTCTGTATCGAGATAGGACGGGGACTCGTTCAGCACCGCGAAGTAGAGCGGAGAGGAGTCCGCGATTTTCACATCCATCCCCGGATATTGGGAGAAAGAGGAGAGGTTGGTGAAGTTCCCTATGACCACGCCCTCCCACGGACCGGGTCCTACCCTCACGAGGTAAAGGTCGGATGTGAAGTTCTGCCCTATTGTTACGTTCACGGCGTCCGTCAGATTTCCATCCGTGTCAAACCACGCGACCTTCGCGCATTCGTCAACATGCCACACGTTGCACTGCGGGTAGGACAGGGAGGAGTTCGCAAATACAACGTTGTAAATCGTTCCTGACCAGTTCACGCTCATAACCTTCCAGCGCGGAGACGGGTTGTTACCCCACGTTTCCATTTTCAAGGGATGTATATCCGGCCTGAAGCCAGCATAACCAAGCGATATGCTGTCTATGGTTGCGTTGAGGACGTAAAGTTTGAACAGACTCTGTCCGAGTTGTATATCTACGGGCGAGCCCTCGGAGTAGTCCTGGGCGCTGCTGAAGTTGCAGTCTCCCTGCTTCAGCCATATCATGCTCTGGTTCGCGGGAGTCGCGTATATGTAGTATTGACTGTCCAGATGGTGGAGTATGTAGGTCCTGTTGCTTTCGTTCTGTCCCGCGTTCGGAGGTGGCTCGAAGTTGCAACCCTGTTTCTGCTGGGGGTTGAGAACATCACCGCCTCCTGCAAACGCCATAACCCCTCGCAATACAGGGTAGCCGCTCATGTTAACCGTGAAGAGTTCCCTCTCCTTGTTGCCGCTTTCCCATCCGAAATTCCTCACATCCATCACGTAGAAGTTCGAGAACTTCGCTCCGTAACCGGGATAGGAATCAATCAGGAATTCCCTTACCCTCGCCTTCGGCCACATCCACTCCTCGAGCTCTTCTTTCATCCCGTTCGCGTCTGCCTCGAGTCCGAATTCGTATCGACCAGAGCCGTATCCGTACTGGCTCAGATTTATCGTGAGTTCACCTCTTCCGTTTATCTCAACAGGCGTGTAGGTGAAGGACCTGTTCACGCTGCTTCCAGTTGATGTTTTCAGTTTCAGATATTTTATCGTGACGTTCGCCTTTGTGAACGAGCCGTTTGGTGATTTGATCAGAACGGGGATCCTTATGTTGCTCCCTGCCTTGAAGTTTCCTAGTTCAGGCCACTCGCCTTTCGCCTCGGAGTATAGAAGAACCTTGGTGGCCCTCGGGTCTATGCTGAGGAGCGTGAGCGTATCGTTGAGTCCAACCCTTCTCAGATTCCAGTTGGCCTCGTCCGTTGTGACTATGTGCGAAACATTTGTGAAGTTGCAATCATTGCTGAATGCGAGCGTGTTGTATGAGGAGCCGTTGTCGGCTATGAGGAAGAACAGAGTCCCGTTCCCGCGCACACCGTCTCCGTTCAGGTCCATGCCCTCTATCTGGCCGCTCATTTTGTTCACGAAACCGACCATGGATTCGTCTATTCCGCCCAGCCAGAAGACCCCGCTGTTCGAAAGCGATGTGTTTACAAAAACTCCGCGGGAGAGAACGTTCATGCCCCACAGTTTTATCTGGTTCTTGTTTATCGAGAGCACCTTCCATTTCCCGCCGAAAGTGTCGTTTATCACCCCTCCAGCGGGAACGGGTCCCTCGCTCTGGTTCGTGAAGTTTGTTATTCCCTGCGTTTCCCGAGCGAACCACACATGCGTGGTGTTGTGATAGACGTAAATCACCCTATCGGACATTCCCATCTGGTTTGCAAACCAGTCGTTCTGTCTCACCAGATAGTTCATAGCGTAGTAATAGGTCTGGTAGTTGTCATGACCCGATGGGGGGACTATCCGTATCAGACCGTTCTCGCCCATTCCGCATATCACGCGGTTGGCGTGTCTTATCTGGAGCGTTTCGTTTCCATATTGCCCTCCTACCGAGTAAATCTCCCATTCAAAGGCAGGATTCGCCTGCGGTGAGGCATTCGGAAGCATGAATGTGTCGTTTTCCTTCATGCCTGACGGGTCGCAGCCGCTCAGGTCAACCGTTCCGTTCTCTTTGTAGACACTTTCATTAATCCACACATGCGTCCCGTTCGAAACCACATAGGCAGCGTAACCATCGCTGCAGAGATTTGAATGGAAGTCCCATCTTCCCGACCACTGGTCTATGCATGCCCTGCCAGCATAATATTGAACAGCGGCCGTCTTGTTGAACGGTAGGGTAATGTTGATATAACTTTCTGGCGGGCATCCATCCTCGAAGCAGAGCGTTACTATGTTCGAGGTTGAGCCGGAAATGGTTTTGTTATCCGGGGTGAGGCGAAGGTCATTGCTGAAGCATTCGTCTCTCGTGTTCCATGCCTGAAGGTCTTTTTCGGGTGTATCTTTTCCTCCATCGCCCCATGTGTGGGTCTCGTATATCTGAGGTATTGCAAGTATGAGGTTACGTATTTCGAACCTGAAGTTCGAACTCTTTCTGTTTCCGCTCTCATCCGTAATGGCGAATTTTATGAAATATTCGCCAGGATTAAGATTCTGGAGGGAAACGTTTATTTCGCACATGCTCCCGCTGCATGAATATGTGTAGTTTTCACCCGATTTCATTCTTACCGGTCTCTT
Source organism: Candidatus Aenigmatarchaeota archaeon (assembly GCA_021162425.1). Taxonomy (GTDB): domain Archaea; phylum Aenigmatarchaeota; class Aenigmatarchaeia; order QMZP01; family QMZT01; genus JAGGYQ01. Next base: position 3,178 of record JAGGYQ010000010.1, on the reverse strand, counting down.
CTCCCTCTCGCTGAACAGCTCGTCAATCGTAACGTTCGTGATGTTGTGCGGGGTTCCATCGAAAGTAGTCGCGTTGAATATCATGGTTATGTTTTCCATGGAAGAGTAAAGGGGAGGCCATTCGAACATCTTTGACTCCGGAACAACCCTCATGTTGACCATGTAGCTGGCAACATCGAAATTCCCGGCTCCCACATCCTGCGCTTCTCCCTGAACCGTGGTTATCAGGTTTATCATATAGTCCCCTGTTTCGAGGTTGAAGAGTGAGATGTTCAGAATCCTGGCCGAAACGGTATTGGGATGCTGCGGGTCCCAGAACACGACAACATTGCCTGATATTTCGTTCGTAACATTGTATTTGGTGTTCGGAACGGGGACCGGCGGCCACGTGTCCTTTTTCTGTATACCTTCGATATTCACATCCGTCACAATCAGGTTTCCGGGCTGGTTCGGATTTGGCTCGAACGCAACCACGCCCACGAGCATGTTCGAGCTGCTCGGATACGTGGTCTGCGAAACCTGCGTGTAATTTCCGATATAGCCCGCAAGTTCAGGCTGCTGGCTCGCCATCTGTGAATCTATTAGCTGCAGGAACATCACGTCAACCCAGAAGTTTCGTATTTCAAACCAGCCCCATCCGTAATATGTTTCATTCGGGTTGTCAGGGTTATACAACATTATGTCAACACTATACCAACCAGGCGGCAGCGGTTTCGACGGGTTTACGGTTATGTTTATTGTCGCGCCGGATGTCGAATTTATTATCGCGCCTTTCGTAACGTTGTAGTCCGTTCCCTTTTCCATCTCCTTGAATACCTGCTCGTTTCGGAGCGTGGAAACATCCGCTATCAGACCCGCGCAGCCCGTGCATTCCGGCGAGGTCTTTCCAAACAGCTTCCCCTTGTCTATATCCATAACTTTGACTACAAGCGTGATGTTCTGACCCTGCTTGAAGAACCAGAATCCCTGCTCCACCCCATGCGGCTGGGCCCATATCAGGTATTTCTTGAGTTCGAAGAAGGCCAGCCCCGTTCCTTCCGTGATATTACCGCTCAGGTTCGCCTTGAACCTGAATCTCGCCCTGTAGAACCCTTCCTCAGGCGGTGCGAGGAATGAGAGCGTGCCGTTCGTTATGCTTTCATTCAGAACGCTCTTGTTGTAGGTCGAACCCATCAGCATGTCCTTCCTTGAAGGCCACTCCTTCCACATCTCCGTTATTTTTGCATCGAGGATGTTTTCCGCACTCAAGAACTGGTCTGTGAGCATGTCCCTTATCTTGAGCTTTATGTTGACTGTTGTATTTGGGGCGAAGAACGTGAACTCCTCTCCTTTGAAATCCACGGTTGAGCCCATTGCATGGAGTCTCTGTATGTTGAATGTTTCGCCTGCCCTGTGCATCCCGTGGTCAGGATGGGAAAACTCGATGTCCACCTTGTAATGTCCTTTCTTCGAAGTCCATGAGTTGTTCCCCCATATAACGACAACGCACTGGCTTCTCATTTCGACTTCTTCCGGTTCCTCTCCTCCGAGCATCTGGGAGGCGGTGGATACGTTGACAACCGTGAAGTTCGCCTCATACTTCGTTCCCTTCTCGTCTTTAACAGAAACCGAGAAATAACTGCTATTACACGGGACATTAATGCATGAACCTCCCATACACGGAGGACCTCCTGCGAACATTCCCGCTCCCTTGCTGAGATTGAGCATAAAGGTCGCAACGGTTATATTCGAGCCGGGGGCGAAGGTGTTTATCATGGCACCCGGACCCGCCTCTTCCATGTACTTCGGGTTGACCATCATGGCGAACATGCTCACGCTCTCGACAGCGAAGCCAGTTTCGAAACTCTGCGTGTTCCCGTTGCTATCCACCCCTGTTATAACAACCTTGTATTTACCATTCGGTTTGCCCGAGAGGTCAATGTCCGCGCTTTTGTATATGCCCGTGTTGTATACAGGAAGTGAAAATGATGAAGTAGAGCCGTCAGGTGACCTTAGCACACCCGTTATCGTCAAATTGAAAAGGGTGCCGTTCGTGTATTTCGAAACAGCCCATATCCTTAACTTAGAACCAGGGGCAAAGGAATGCGTGGGGTTGTCGGAGAGGTCTGTGACCTTTCCGAACAGTTTGAATGATTCGACCACAAACATATCCGTGGGTGTTCCGTTAACCAGAACGAAATACTTTCCTGTGCCGCTCGGAGCAATAAAGCTCACGTTCTTGTAATATCCGCTCATGTTCACGAGCGTGGAGTTTCGTATGTTCTTGTTCTCATCCGCTATGGAAACGTTGAGGAGCAGGCCGGATTTGAAGTGACCTGTGGTGTTCATGGCGAAAACGAGAAGATGTATGGTCTCGCCAGGCGAAAAGAACGGGTCGTCCAGGGGTCTCGCCAGGAACAGCTTCTTCCCCGTGGGGATTTCTATTTCCTCTATCATATATCTTTCCACATTCGTGCCGACAGGGATTTCGAGTATCTTTCCTACCTTCTCCTCCGCCTCTATGAAGGGGTGATTCGCATCGTCCTCGGAGAAGTTGTAGAGAAGGAAAACCCTGTCATCGTCCACGTAAACCACATCGTATATCCCCGGTGCGTTTTCATCCACCAGGACAAAGCTGAAGTTGCGGTCGTCTCCTGTGAGGTTCACTATTTTCCCGTAGAGCAGGTTCGCGGTCAGGTTCAGCCGGAGCAAATCGGAGAAGTTCCCTCCGAGGTCTCCCTCGCCCTTTATCTCTGTGCTGGTATTGACAAACCACACTTCATCCGTCCCTATCAATCTCGCCACAGGTTTTATAATCTCCGAGACAATGCGAAATCCTATCTGGACAGAATCACTTCCTTGCGTAAGAGTCATGGTGTACTCCCCTTCGGGAAGGGTTTGGTTATATTCGTATGGAATTATGCCCATAGAGCCCTGTATGGTGAAATTGTCAGCTGTCGAGCCCGTGGAGTTCGTGACGGAAACGCTTATGTTGGTGGTGGACGTGCTATTAATTCGAATTAAAATTGTTTCATTCAGAGAATATGTATACCCGTCAATATAGGTGAAAAGCGCCTGTGATGTGTCAGAAAAAACAAGGAGCACAAAGAGTGTCAACAAAAGGGTCGGGATGATTTTTTTCATATTTATATATTTATGTTTAATTTCCTTAAAAATTAGGTTTAAACTTTTTAATATC
>JAGGYQ010000042.1 GCA_021162425.1 Candidatus Aenigmatarchaeota archaeon | reverse complement strand
CATTACAATAGAATGTTATAAGGTGCATTTATGGTAAAAAGAGTGAAAACCGGTATCAGGGGTTTCGATGAGCTTGTTCAAGGTGGGTTCCCGATTGCGAGCACTATCCTGCTCACGGGGAGTCCCGGAACAGGAAAAACTATTTTTGGGCTCCAGTTCCTGTATAACGGGGCTTCAAAGTTCAACGAGAAAGGTTTGTACGTAACGTTTGAGCAAACAGAGCGCGCACTCGTTGAACAGGCGAAACTGTTCGGCTGGGATTTCGAAAAATATCTCAAGAATAAATCCATCCAGATACTTCACATATCAACGAGAGAAATAAATCAAGAAACAACAAAATCCATCGTTGAGAAAGTGATGAAAGAAAAAATTCACAGGCTTGTTATCGATTCCATATCCACACTCGCCATCAACGCTCCCATATACACGTTCATGACAGACACCGCGCTAATAGACATATCAAATGGACGCTCATTCTTCTCCCCGCCGATTGTCGGAGATTTCATAGTCAAGCGCTTCATATACAGTTTCATAGATGACCTACGAAATGTGGACCATTGCACAACAATAATGATATCTGAATCTCCTGAGAAAGGCGAATATCTTTCAAGGGATACTATCTCGGAGTTTGTGTGCGATGGTATAATTCACATTGTCTTTGAGTCTATGGGTGGTGAGTTCTCGCGAAGTCTCCTTGTTCGCAAAATGAGGCACACCAAGAACGATGAGGATATACACCCTCTTGAAATAAACAACAAAGGTCTCGTTGTGCACTCAACAGAAAAGTAAAAGCTGATTGTTATGGCGTTCAAGCCTCGCCTGCAATAGTGCAGAGAGTATTAAGATTCAAAGCTATACAGCATAGGGAAGGTGGAGTTTTTCTGTGGGGTATACCATGTTTTATTTCTCAGCTCTATGTTTATGTATATCTCCAGCGGTTGCTTGAAGAAGAAATGGGATTCCAAAAGACAGCAAGTATTCTATACAATCTTGGCTATTTCCAAGCAAAAGAGGGAATGAAGATGATCTCCGAGAGATTCGGATACGCCAAAACCATACCAGACAAAAAGAAACTCAATCCGCTCAAAACAGGACCTTTTGATTGAACAGCGTAAGTGATCAAAGGAACGTACCGCTTTCCCAAGATTTCACCTTGTTTAATTTAACACAGAAAATATTTATAAATTTAAACTTTTGTTTAGCAATTTATTCCAATTATTTAAATAAAGAACTTAAATATTATAACGAGGTGGCATATGGATATCTCTAAAGAAATTCTCAAAAATAAAACCCTGCTCATAATCCTAGACGAGGAACAATATGAGAAAAAGATCGGTGATGTGTTAAGGTCGCTGGGAAAACTTCACAAAAAGGTATGCTACGTCTGCCTGAACAAACCATACAAAGACGTGATGGAAGACCTTAAGAAGCAAAAAGTTAATATAAACAATTTCTTTTTCATAGACGTTTTGAGCAGCTACTACCATGACCGCAAATCTTCAAGAAATTGCGTATTCATCCATACTCCGACAGATTTCATTTCCATAATAAATGCCCTTGTGAAAGCCGTCAAAGAAAAAGGATGTGAAGTTGTGGTTTTCGATACAATCTCAACCTTTCTCATTTATAAGCAAAACTACGTTATTTTAAAGTTCACGCACAAGGTTCTGGAAAATCTGAAAGGTGATTCAAGAAACGTTCTTATAACAATAAAGGGTGGTGACCTTCTCAACGAGGAGAGGGAAAAACTCATAAAAGATTTAATGATGTTCGCCAATATGTCAATAAGTCTGGAGACAAAAAAGAAAGAAAAGATTTTATTGGACCAAAACCAATTAAATATCATGTAAATGGGTGGTAATATGGGAGAAAAAAAAGTCATGGTCGTGGATGACGAAGAGAGTTTAATCGAATTGGTAAAAGCTGTTCTGGAAGAAGAAGGGTACAGGGTAATAACAGCGATGAACGGGGAGGAAGCGCTGGAGAAGCTGAAAACTGTGAAGCCTGATCTCATACTTCTCGATATGATGATGCCCGGCATGTCGGGAAGAGAGGTCTGTGAAAGAATAAGAAAGGACCCAAAGACAAAGAACCTGAAAATCGCTTTCCTGACAGTCGCAAAGTTTTCAGAAGCGGGAAAGGATATTCTAAAGAAAATGAACGTCCTTGATTATATCACGAAGCCGTTTGATAACGACGACCTTGTGAGAAGGGTAAAAAAAATAATTGGTTAAACATCCGTAAATAATTTTTAAGCAGAAAATGTCAAAATTAAATCTATGTCTCTCAAAGACGAGGCAAAGTCTGTATTCGAGCGAATCCTCGGCTCAGAAGTAGCCAAACAGTTAGATAGCTTCGATGACCCAGAAAAATACCCTAGAGCCTTTCTCGATGAATGCCTATATTTCCTCGAGAAATTTATAGGGAAAGAAGCTGCCAAAAAGAAGCTCAAACCACTTTATGAAAAATATAAAATAAAATCAACGTAGGACTTCATTTTTCTTTGAAACCAACCTAACGATGTCTTCCATGGTTTGCCTGTAGTAAAAATAACCAAACACTCCAATCACCAGACTTATATCCCAGAGTGAAAACACAAACGGTGGCGCTTCAAACAGATTTGTTATGCGCAAATCTGTCATGACTACGTCAATAACAGCCGAGAGCAGCAAACCCAATACTATAACCATCCACGGCCTTGATGTTTTTGTATCGAGGGTCGACAGTATTATGAGCACACCGAGGGAGAGCATGACAAAGTCGGCAATTATATACAGTATTAACCCCCATTTTACAATAGGCATTGCCTCCAAACCAGCAACTGCTGGATATGCTATACACAGATTGACCAAAGTCAAAAACAAAAACAAACCCAAGGCAGCCACATGCTTTGTTTTCAAGCGAGGAGGCTTGACTATTACAAAGATGTTGTAAAGTCCTGCCCCTAAAAATAAATAGCCAACAAACCAGAAAATATCAGAAATCGTGAAATCAAACATTTCAAATCCGTGAATGTTTCCCTGATAAATGTAGGAAAACAGCGCAAAGAACCAGAATATTTCTCCTATGACCATGAGAAGCAAAGCCCTGCCCTGCATGCTCCTATGACCATGAAATCTGAACGCATAGAAACTCGCAAAGACCAAAGCCAAAGAAAGTCCCAATCCCGATGATTCATAGACAATGTACAAATCTTTATTTAACGGAACAGCATTATAGAGACATATATCTGCTAACGAAATTATCACTGCTATAATCAATCCTATTTTAACTTTGCTGTTCATCTAATCAATATTTCTTTTTTGTCTTTTATATTTCATTTGGCAGGCTTTTTTTTCTCGATTTCTTTGAGCCTGTTTTTAATTTCCTCTACTTTTTTCAAGTTCTTCGCTACTTTCTCTTCCTGCCTTTTTATCTTTTGTTCAGGAACTCCTTTTACTGGCAAAACAAAATGAAATTCGCTCCCCTTGCCCTTCTTGCTCTTCACCCATATTTTCCCGCCCAGAAGCGTGACAAATTCCCTGCACAAAGCGAGACCCAGACCCGTTCCTCCTGCCTTTCTCGTATATGATGAATCGATCTGATAAAATCTTTCGAAGATTTTTTCCTGCTGGTCTTTTGCTATCCCTATGCCTGTGTCCTTTACCATGAAATGAACATGCTCATTGTCTTTGAACACCTTTACTGTTATTTTTCCCTTTTCGGTATATTTCACTGCATTGCTTATCAGATTAATTAGGATTTGGGTGAGTTTTTCCCTGTCGGTCACTATCTTCGGCAGACCCTTTTCTATGATACATTCGCTTTTCAAACCTTTTTTCTTTATTTGAACTTCCATTTCCCGTCTCACACTATCCATTAATTCATTCACATCAACCTTTTCGAATGCAAGCTTCACCGCTCCGAGATCTATCCTGGAAAGATTAAGTATGTCATCGACGAGTTTTGCGAGCCTCTTGGTCTCGCGGTCCATTATCTTAAGATACTTCTCTCTCTTGGCAGGGTCATCGGCAATTTTTTTATTTTGAAGCAGCTGGGAAAAACCATGAATTGAGGTCAAAGGCGTTTTCAGCTCGTGCGCAGCAATCGAGATGAACTGGTCTTTTTTCACGTCCATTTCTTTCAGCTCCTGCAGAGTCTTTTTCAATTCATCCTCTGTCCGAATAAGCTCCCTGTTCGTCTCATCCATGTCCTCCATCATGTTAAGCATTGCGGTTTTCATGTTTGTCAACTCTTTGACCTTTGTATTCAGCTCTTTCGTTCGTTTAGCGACTTTTTCCTCAAGCTCCTCTGCATGTCTTTTTATTTGTTCATGGTAATTTCTGAGGTCACGGGTCATTTTGTTGAAGGCAGATGCGAGCTCGCCTATTTCGTCTTTTGATTTTATATTTAATCTGTGTTCGAATTCGCCTTTTGCGATTTTTTGTGTAATTTTCGCCATCTTGATAAGAGGGTTCGCAATGCTTCTTGATATCAAAAAAGAGCTGACCCCACCTACGCCAATTAAAATCAGGCTAAAAAAGATAATGTTCCATATTGACTGAGTATATACCACATGACTGTGCTCGACAAGTTTGGTGATCTCCTCTTCCTCAATAGCATAGAGTGAGTTCAGCTTAACAAGCAACGCATTATCCAGAAGTGAGTCTATTCTTAGTTTTTTTGTTGAAATTGTCTCTTTATCATTTGGATTTTTTTCATAAAATGATACTATGCTATTTATAAGGTTTTTATATGACCAAAATGCGTTTTCTATCTCGTCCAAAACAGCGATGTCTCTTTCTTTATGTTTTGATATTTTGTTTCTAACCAGTATGAGAGTTTTGTTCACGCGGTTCAGTATTCTTTCTAGCTCGTTGAGATGGGCTTTATTTTGAGTTGCTATGTATTGGTCAAGCTTCAATCTGCATACCAGCAAATCAGACCTTATATCTGATATATGCGTCATGACTGTTTGCTGCTCCTCGAGAATTTTTTTTGTGCTTGCATCTAAATGGTTCAGGGCGTATATGCCCGAATACCCTATAAAACCCATCAGGACAGCAACCACCAAAAAAGACATTATCATTTTTCTCTGAATGCTGAACGAAATCGGAGTCATAAGCTTGTGCTTGATTATGGTGTATGCGATTATCAGCGCTGTGAGGGTAGATAAACTGGATGTCAAAGGCATGATTTTGAACCCGAGTATCGTAGGAACGGCTTCTGTGACGACCCCGCCCACAAGCGAAATTGATATTGAAACTATCAGCAGCTTTGCCTGGATTTTCTCTTTTGCAGACTGAGTTTTTGAATAAAAACGATAAGACAGGAAAAGACCAGCGAACACGTATATTATTATATAGGAGATAAACGGTGCGTATAAACTGCCTCCTGTTACCCCATATCCCCAGTAGTTCAGCTCTGCTGAATCCGGAATGAGGTTTGTTGCGAAGTTCAGGAATCCGAAAAGCATGGCAGGTATATACAGAAGATATTTTCTTCTCTTTGAGGCAAGCTCGCTTTTCGTGAAAATCAAAAAGAAATGCAGCAGAAAAACAGGGACAAGCATACTACCCAATGTTGATAGTTTATCCCAGTATATTGCCGATTCAGGTGTAGGAGAGGTAAAAACAAGAAAATCACCCAGACTCCAGACTGCTACCGAGAACGCGACCAAGGCGTAAAGTATGTTTACTTTTCCCTTCGGATTTCTATAAAGAATGTAAAATCCGAGAGATATGTTTGCAAAAAATGCAAATAATGGCAAAAGTGTATACACATTCATTTTTCTCCCCTATCGCAGATTCATATTCCTTCTGTTATTTGTATCATATGTGATCTACTCCTCTATCCTGAGCCAGTAAAAGTCTTCATCCGAGCCCTGAACGGGGCAGTAATCAAGCCCTTTGACCTTTGGGCTCCATACATGGAAGTCAGGTGGGCTCACGCCAAATATGTTCACGGCATCCTCAACTATTATTTCCTGTGCTCTGTTGTATAATTCTTTCCTCTTTTCTATGTCTATTCTTCCCCTTGCTTCCTCGAGGAGCAAATCAAGTTCTGGATTCTCGTAATACCCTGGGTTTGTCCATTTGCCTGCTTGTGACGAATGGTAGGCAGACCAGAGGTAATTGTCAGGATCGGGGTAGGCAGAACTCGAATACAGGGGGAAGAGGTCGGGTGATGTGTCAGGATTAGCGAACAAAGCGACTGCGTCTGTCCACGACATAGGGATAATGTTAACGGTTATATTCAGTTTCGACAGCTGGTCTTTGAGTATCAGACCTGTCTGCCTCTCCTCTTCCAAACCCGTTACATATACGTAATCCAGTTCGAACCCCCCGTTTGGCCATGGGGATTTCGAAAGTTCCTCTCTCGCCTTTTCCAAATCAAGCCGATACACATTGAGATTTCTGTTGACCCACTCGCTTCCCGCAGGCAGAGGTCCCCTCAGCAATTTCGCCCTACCAGCCCATATGTTCTCCAAGGCCTCGTAATCGAAAGCGTATGATATTGCTTTTCTGACATGAATATTCGAAGTGTAACCCTTCTTGTTATTCATTTTTATTTCATACGTGTTTATTGCTGATTCATCAGTCAAAACCATCCCATTTACATCACGAAGAACGAGCTGGTCCTCCGCGGACATCCAGTCAGCCAAATGTATCTCACCCTTCTCGAGCGCCTTCTTCCTTTCGGAGGCCTCCCTCATGACCTTCCTCACATATCCTGCGAGCCTCCCTTCATCAGGCCAGCCTCTCCAATAATCTTTAACAGCCTCGAATTCATACACTTCGCCGGGGACCCATTTCTTGATCGTGAACGGACCAGAACCCGCTTCATGCGTTTCCAGCCACGTCTGCCCATAGTCATTTCCTTCGTGAGCTTTCACCAGTTTCGAGTTCACCACGAACAACCAAGGAATTATGTCGAGGAAAGGAGCGAAGGGTTTTGAAAGAACGAATTTCACGGTGTAGTTATCCACAGCCACAACGCTGTTCTCATCAATAATCCCCTTGAAAAGCGACGCCGCCCCCTTCCCTATCCTCATGAGCCTTTTCGCGGAGTACACAACATCTTCAGCCGTCACTGGGGAGCCATCATGGAATTTCGCATCCTTTCTCAAGTAGAAAATCCATTCCCTTCCATCCTCCGATACATCGAAGCCTTCTGCGAGCCAGGGTATCACGCGTGGAGGGTCATCAACGTGTCTGTAAAGACTATCGTAAAGCGATTTCAACGTGCTCGATATCGCCTCGTCGAAGCCGACCGCGGGGTCTATTGTGTAGATGTCGACCGCACTGCCCATGACAAGAATTTCAGGTTCTGTTCTCGTAACTGTTTCTTCTTTCTGAGGGTTTGTGACACAGCCCGAGAAAAATAAAATAATCAATATGCCAAGGCATGGCAACAGAAAAACCTTTTTCATAAAATCACCCCTTCTCTCCTCCCTTTTTCTTCAACATTTCCTCCAATTCTTTCACCTTCCTTTTCAGTTCCACCATCTTCAACTCCCTACCGACTGACAATTTGCTGAATCTTTCAAGTTCATCAAGTTTCATCTCCAGCTCTTTCTTTGATTTCTCCAGCTCTTTCGTTCTCTCAGCAACCTTTTTTTCAAGGGATTTGCTGTATTCCTTGAGTTCGGTTCTTGATTTCTTCAGATCGGATGCCATCTCATTGAACGCGGAAGCAAGCCGTCCAATCTCATCTTTTGATTTTATATTAACCCTAGTCTCGAGTTTCCCCTTACCCAGCACTTCAGCACCAATTGTCAGCTTTTCTATAGGCCCTGTTATGAAACGATGTGAGAAGAAATATATTAAAACTATGGAAGCCAAGAAAGAGGCCGCATTTACGGTTATCATATAAACAATTGCCCCTGCTATATTTTGCTCCAGTGATGCAAAAGAAATGAGATATCTTATCGAATAGTCATGCCTTCCCCATTCGTCTATGTGCGGCTGTATTATTTCTATATACCTCTTGTTGTCAATCCAGACCTCTTTCAATGAAGACTCCGATTTCCTTACCCTTTCAATGATATTATCGTCTTTGAACATTCTGGGCCCTAAAATATCGGAATACTTCCCCTCAGTCAATTCTTTTGAATCAAACATTATTCTGCCCTGCATGTCCACTATTTGCAAACCTTCCAAGTCGCTATTAAGAGACATGATATCCTCGATTATCTCCTTGTATTTGTAGAAGCCAGAGTCGTAATACAACTTATAATTCTTTATTATAGAGCTCGAAGAAAGTATCGAGAAGGATTTCGCACTCTCTATTAGAGATTTTCTGAGAATCTCGAACTCCCTTTCGATTACAAAGTAAGTATTTATGGTGAAAACAAATATGAGTATTACTACCAGAAGCGTAACAAGTTTTACCTTGATGCTGTAAAATCTTTTCATTTGCTCAATCACCATTTGATATAGATATGATTCGAAGCGCACAGGTTTCCGCTTGAAAGCCCGAAATCTCTTCGGGGAAGAGCCCGGACAAACCGACCACGGAACATGCATTCCCACCTTTGTCCTTTATCACCGCCTTTAGTTGACTTCCATTTTACATTTTCTATACCTGACACCACCTATTTGAATTTGATGTTATCCAATCTGATTTGACCTTGTGATGCGATTTTCCACTCAAGTTCAGGCGAACTCGCTGCTATCACCTTGGGTGTGAGGAGCGGAACCCATCTCACATCATCCATCGCTATCTTAAATCCTCTCTGCATTGCTTTTAATCGTTTTTCAGGGTCCATGATTTTTGCACTCTCCCTACCAAGCCTCTCCACCTCAGGATTCGAATAGTAACCCACATTAAGAGAACCTACACCTTCTTCCTCATTGACGGCATACAGGAAATAATCATAAATCTGTTGGGCATCCCCAACATCAATAACCCAACCCAGAAGACAAAGAGATGTGTTCCTTGACAATATCTTCGGTATCATATCGGCTTTTGGTTGGATATTGAGAGTCACGTTAATATTTATGTCTGCCAGTTGGTTGACAATTTCCTTACAGATGCTCACATAATTCACATCCAAATCACTAGGGCAGTCCATTTCTATACTGAACCCCTCCTCGTAACCGGCCTCTTTCATCAATTGCTTTGCCTTTTTCAAATCATACGGAAGCCTCTTTATATCCGGGTTGTAACCGAAAATATTGGGCGTGACGAATTGGCTTGCCGGTTCTGCCAGGCCATTCATTACAACATTGATGACTCTGTCTATATCAATCGCATGGTATATTGCTTTTCTAACCCTGACATCTGATGTCGGGTTCCTGCCATTTGGAAAGCCGTAACTGTTGTTTTCCCTGAAATCAAAATCAAGGAATGTTACTTTATCAGGCATGCTGAAATGCAGTTCGACTTTGTCGTTATTTTTCAGCTCCTCGTATTTCTCTACGGGGACCTGTTTGACTATGTCCAGTCTACCTGAGAGCAGGGAATTTATCCTTTCTTCGTTATCAGGTATGATTTTGAATATGGCAGTCTTTATTTCAGGCTTTTCCCCCCAATAATCCTCAAACCTTTCTAGGATAATATGATCGTTTTTCACATACTCCTTGACTTTATACGCCCCTGTGCCTACGGGTGACTTCTTACCACTCTCAACATGCTCTTTTGAAACTATAAATATTTCGAACAGATTGGTAAGAAGAGAAGGGTACGGTTTTTTGGTTATGATGTCAACAGTATAGTTATCAACAACCTCGACCCTTTCGATGGGGGACAGGAGCTCGTTAAAGGGATTTTCACTATCTTGTAGAATATAATCGAATGTGTATTTCACATCTTCTGCATCGAGGTCATCCCCGTTATGAAATTTCACCCCCTTTCTCAGATGGAACCTCCATGTGAGCTGATTTGGATTTTCCCAACTCTCGGCCAATGAAGGCACAATTTTCTTTTCAGTCCCCTCGGATTTTACTAGGGCATCAAACACATTATAATTTATCCCCTGCGTTGTAATTTCGAATGTTTCAATCCATGGTGCAAAGCCGAATATATCGGATTCGAGACCTATTACAATCGTATCCTTTTTTGCACCTTCCGTTCGTTCCGTCTGTGATACACAGCCTGATATGCCTATAATCATTAAAATGCAGAAACCGAGAACAAGAACTCTCTTCATGGATTACCACCCTTCCCCTTAATCTTCTCTTCCAGACTCCTTATTTTTTTCTTGAGTTCAATCATTTTCAGTTCCCTCCCAACGGAAAGCTTGGTAAATCTCTCTGCCTCCTCTGTCCTTTTTTTCAGCTCCTCCTCCATACGCTTCCGCTCGGTGATATCATTCCCTATGGATATTATCATTTCAGGCTCTCCTTTTTCATTTTTTATGACATTGTTGCTCCACAAAATTGTCCTTTCCTCCCCTGATTTCGTCAGGATGGGATTTTCATGGTATTTCGCTATGGTTCTTCTCGTCTTGACACCCTCAAAAACTTTCTTTATCTCGTTTCTGAGCCTTTCGGGCATGAACATATCAAACCAGTTCTTCCCCAGGATTTCATCCCTTTTATACCCTGTAAGCTGTTCAAACGCCCTGTTCACAAGTTTTATCCTTCCTTCAGGGTCAAGACCCACAATCATGCTTTCTGTAGTTTCTATTATGGTTTCAAGAAATTTCTTTGCCCTCTTAATTTCTTCCCTGACTTTATTCTGTTTTGTGACATCCCTCGCAACAACCATGACACCGATGATTTCGCCTGCTTTTTTCATAAGAGATGCTGAGCACTCAAGCAATATATTCTCGCCTTTTTTGTTTTTGATACGTATATCAAGCATTTGTTCTCTGCCTGTAAGGATTCTTTTGAAATTACCCATGAGCGTCGGCATCTCTTCAGGAGAAGATATCCCCAATTTTGTGAAATGCTTCCCTATCACTTCCTTTTTTGGCCCACCCAACATCCGCAAAGCCTTTTCATTTATATCGATAATCCTTCCTGTTCTGTCCAGATATACCATTCCATCGTTTACATTTTCAAATATTGTCCTGAATTTTTCCTCTGACTCCCGAATTTCCTCCTGCGCCTTTTTGCGCTCGGTTATATCTCTTATATTCCCTTGAAATACAACATCCCTGCCATAACAATTCTTTAACACGGTGACTCCTATCTCAACAGGTATATCCTTTCCTTTTTTTGTCCGGATGTAGGTCTCGAACAGAGGTATTTCTTTTCTGCTTAACAGTTTTTTTAGCCTTTCTGCTGTCTGGGGTTTTAAGGCTTCGGGGAACAGGTCTTCCAATTTCATGGAAAGAAGTTCTTTTTTTGAATAACCGCTAAGTGCGATTAATTTCTTGTTAACGTCCAGAATTTTCCTGTCTTTTGAAAAAATGTTGATAGCGTCCCTTGAATTGTCGAACGATAGCCTATACTTTCTTTCCGATTCCCTGATTTTTTCTTCTGCCCTCTTCAGTTTGGTTACATCCATAATCATCCCAGATATCATATCGCCTTCCAGCACTGCGCTCAGGATGATGTTTTTCACTTTTCCTGTTTTCGTAAGAAATTCTACCTCGAAACTTTTGATTTTTCCCTTCTTTTTGAGGGTTTCAATCAGAAGCTTTCGGTCATCTGGGTTTTTATACCTCGCCATGACGCCCTCATCTATCATTTCCTTTATCGACCTGAAACCAAATATTTTTGCAAGCGCGCGGTTTACAAAGAGAAACTCACCCTTCAAGTTGGTCCTGTAAACACCGACAATGGCATTGTCCACAAGCGTTCTGTACTTCTCTTCGCTTTCCTTCAATTCTTTTTCCGCTTTCAACTCCTCTGTGATGTCTCTACCAACATCTAGAACCTTTATGACCTTTCCTTCTTCTTTCAGCGGTATGCCTATTAATTCGATGAATTTTTCTTCCCCATTTCTCAACCTGACCTTATAAACTGTTTTGTCCGTCACTTTTCCCTGAAGATTTTTCCTGAATTCTATGAACGCCTTCAGCAGGTCCTTTTTTCCGAGAAGTCCGAACTGCGAGAACCTTTTACCTTTCAAATCCTTCAATTTCATCCCTGTTGCGCGTTCAGCCTCTTTATTCGCATCTAAAAGCCTTCCGTGTCTGTCAAGTGTGAACGCTATGAAAGGCAGGTTTCGAAATATTGTCTGATAAAAATTTTCGGATGTTTTTTCTCTTTCTTCCATTTTTACCGCCCGATTCAGCTTCCCAATTCCAAAACTTTGTCCACAAACATGTTCAAATCCTTCCCCAGCTCACTCTTCATATCCTCTTTCAATGCTATCAAGATTCCCTTTGAACCGAGATTCCGAAACACAGAAACTATCGAATGGGTGAACCTCAAAACAACATGAGCATCCTCGTATATCAGCAAGGTTGATAGCGAATCAAAAATGGTCGATTCTATTTTTGATGTCTCGAGAACTTTCTTGACAACAATGCTAATCTCTGTCAGAGCCTTAGGTGAAGATACGTATACCGCATACTCGTCTCTCTTATCATTTGCATTCTTCGTCACACAGTCAACAAAAAAGAATTTATCTACGTCTATTTTATTTTTTTCAAAATCTTTCTGTAATGTTGCATGTGGTTTGTTCAGGCAGACGTAGCATACCTTTTTGTTCAACAACGAAATTATTTTTGCAATTTCTATTATCTTGTCCGAATAACGGTTGTGCGGAAGGAGCAAAAGAACTATGTCGTTTTCTTTCAAGACTCTTTTTATTTGATCTGCCTCTAGTCTGTTTCTGACAGCAGGGTCTTTGAGAATGAATATCACCTCCCTATCAAATAAATTAAAAAGGCTGGATTATAAAGTTTAAGGTGATGTTTAAACAAACGCCGCGTGATATGTGAAATCAACTGAACTTATATAGACGTCATTCTAAAATCTCTGCTTTATCTATAATCCCATCCCCGTTAATGTCATATCCCCTGACAACTTTAGCTATTTTTGACCCATCGAATTTATTACCTTTTACTATAGATTCCGTGTTCTCTATAAACGCCAGAATAGCAGCCCTTGTCCCGGAGAATCTTTTTCCTGCAAATATCAGTATCTTTCTCTTCTTGTTCCATGGGTTGTCTGTCAAACATATCAAGCCACACTCCTCGTCCACATATCTGTTATTCGTTATTTCCGAAATTATATCCATTTTTTTCATGTCAAAGCGTATGGGCAAAAATTTGTTCACCTTCTTTGTTACCATATTAACAACAGGGCCACCCACAAGTATTAAGTTCCCTGCCATATCCCTTTCTCTTACCTCGACATCCAGTTTGTAGTTCTGGTGAACATTGGATGTAACAAAAGAGCCCAAAAAAAGGGCAAGGTCTATCGCTGTCGGTGCGTCCAGCGCGCGACCCTTCCATGGACCGTGAGGGTCAGGCGAACCGACTACTATAGTAAAATTCACCTCGCCATTTTTTATGAAAGGTTCAAGCCTTTCAGGCACGCCTGATTTTATGGTGTGCACACGCTGCCATTCAGCTGCCCCTAGGTTCAACGAGAAAACGCTGGATTTCACTTTGTAGAACCTGGCGATTGTTCCATGCCTTGTTTCTTCCTTGACGACCCTCAAAAGTCCTTTTTTTCTGAATTTGTTTACATAATAGTAGACTTTCTGTTCATGGACACCGAGTGTTCTTGCAATATCAATAGGGCAATTTGGCGAAGTCAGCAGGCAGAATATTTTCCAACCAAGACTGCTGGAGATCGGTTTTAATATTTCTGGGTCTTTTATTATTTCCGTGTCCGTTACTTCGCTTCTCTTTCCAATTTTGAGTAGAAAATATTTCTCCCTCATATTATCAATTTTTTTGTAATATTATAATTTATATTTTAATAAAATATTTAAATCTTTCCCAGAAACTCGGTCAAATCCAGCAATTATTGAAAAACTTCTCTCAATAAAGTTTAAAATAAAGAGATTAAAAATAAAATCCATGTGTGGAATAATAGGGTATGTCGGTCATAGAGAAGCCGCGCCCATACTTTTCGCCTCGCTGCAAAAACTTGAATATCGGGGGTATGACTCATACGGTTTTGCCACGCTCCACCAAAGGAAAATATGGATAAGAAAAAACAAAGGAAAAATAAGCGAGGCGGGATTCGAAAAGCTTCCGGGAACCATAGGCATTGGTCATACACGCTGGGCAACGCACGGAAATGTGGAAAAAACGAACGCACATCCTCATGTTGATTGTGAAAAGCATGTAGCCATAGTTCACAACGGCATAATCGAAAATTTCGAGATATTAAAAAAACGTCTCAAGAAAGACGGGCACAAATTCAGGTCACAGACAGATAGCGAAATAATAGCACATCTCATAGAGAACAACATCGGAGCAGGAGTTGAAGAAGCAGTAAGAAGGGCCATGCTTGTCTTAGGCGGACGTTCTGCAGTAGTTGTAATATCACGGGATTTTGATGGTATCATAGCTGCAAGAACAGGTTCACCGCTCATTGTCGGTGTTGGTGAGAACGAATATTATATAGCGTCAGACATACCAGCATTCCTCAATCGAACAAATAAAGTTATGTATCTCGATGATGGTCAAATGGTGATAATAGAGAAGAATAAAGCCCCCGTATTCAAGGACATTAAATCGAATGACATTATAAAAAAGAGAATAATAACAATAGATTGGGATGCCGAACAGATTGAAAAAGGCAAATACAAGCATTACATGATAAAGGAAATAATGGAGCAAAAAGAAACGATAATACGCGCGTTAAATCAGGATAGCAGAGCTATAAAAAAAGTTGCAAATGAGATAGACAAAGCCTTTGGTGTATTTCTGACAGGTTGCGGGACCGCAGGGAAGGTCTGTCTAACAGGAGAGTACATATTCTCAAATATTGCCAACAAACATGTGAATTACGTAACTTCGTCTGAATTTCCAAACTATAAAAATTTCCTTACAAAAAAAACCCTGCTCATAGCTGTATCGCAAAGCGGGGAAACAGCCGATGTGCTTGAAGCAGTAAAGGTTGCAAAGGAGAAGGGTGTAAAGGTTATTTCAATCACAAACGTTAAAGGCTCGACTCTTGATAGAATGTCAGACTATACATTCCTGATAAATGCCGGCCCTGAAAAAGCGGTGGCTTCGACGAAGGCGACCACCGCACAGCTCGCGATTCTCTATCTTCTGGCTTACTCGCTTGCAAAAAACATTGACCATGGGAAAAGATTGTTGCTCGAGACGGCATCGAAAATAAACGACATGCTCAATCCGAGATACGAAGAACATATTAAGAAAATAGCCAAGCGATTGCATAGAAAAAAAGATATATTTATAATAGGCAGGGGGTTCAACTATCCAATGGCATTGGAATCTGCGATAAAAATACAGGAAGTCAGCTACATACATGCACAAGGGTTTGCTGGAGGTGAACTAAAGCATGGTCCTATCGCCTTAATAGAGAAAAACACACCATGTATTGTATTAACTAAAGGTGAGGACGACCACGATATAATAAGCAATGCTATGGAAGTAAAGGCGAGGGGTGGTTTGGTCATAGGGGTCGGGCCTAAAAGATATGGGGTTTTTGATTTATGGATAAAAACACCAAGTGTAGGCGTGCTCTCGCCAATAGTCAATATAATTCCCATACAGCTGCTCGCATATCACCTCGGTTTGTTCAGGGGCTGTGAAATAGACACCCCAAGAAATTTGGCAAAATCAGTAACTGTTAAGTAATACGAAGCTATAAAAGTTAATTCGGTCAAATATTAATTATGGCTGCAGATTTTCTCACAGACTTCGTAACGAATCTAGGGATGGATTTCACATACCCTGTCACCCTTGCCATTAATATAATTCTTTCAACAATAATAGGAGGGCTTGTCCTGCTTTTAATTGTAGAGGTTGTTGGTAAGAAATTCTCGGAGAATGTGCAGCCAACAAACGCATTTCTTGTTGTTCTGATAATAAACCTCATTAATATGCTCGGAGTTCTTGGTATTGTGATAGGATTTATATCATTCATACCATTTTTGCCTGTAATTCTTCCCGTGCTCATATGGATAGCGCTCATAAAAATGTTTTTCAAAGACATGAGCTTTGCTCACGCAGTCATAGTAGGCGTAATTGGGTGGGTGTTAAGCATATTCCTGATACCATATCTCGTTGGTATGGCAAGCGGCTTCATACCAAGTTTTTAATCTCACCGAGGAGCGCGGTTCCCAAGTTTTCAGTTATTTTCACTTTCACAAAATTCCCCATTACATTCTTTTTGCTTGCAACCACAACAGGTTTGTAGTATTCGTTACGCCCAACAAATTGATTTTTTCTTTTTCCCTTTTCGTTGACGAGAATCACGCATTCCTTCCCAATCCATCTGCTGTTACGTTCCTCTACTATTTCTCTGGTAATTCTGACCGTATAGACAGACCTTTGTTTTACAATTTTATTGTCGAGCTGTTTCATTCTCGCTGCCTCTGTTCCTGGCCTTGATCCAAACTTCGATATATTGACAATGTCAGGTTTCACTTTGGTTAAAAGCTTCAGCGTTTGTTCGAAATCTTCTCTGGTTTCGCCCGGAAATCCAACTATAACATCTGTTGATATTGTCAGGTCAGGAATTGTTCCTCTGAGCACATCGACTATTTTAAGAAAATCTCCGACCACATATCCTCTTTTCATTAGGCGAAGAATTCTGTTTGAGCCTGACTGGACCGGTATATGAACAAATTTGTAAATTTTTTCATTGTCTAAAATACTGACAAGGTCATCTATCATGTTTTTAAGGTGAGCAGGGTTCATCATACCGAGTCTTATACGAAAATCTCCATCAACGGCCACGACACTTCTGAGCAGCTCTACTATGTTTGTTCCTATGTCGAGACCATAGCATCCATTATCTTGGGACGTGAGCCATATTTCTTTACAACCGTCTTTCACAAGGTTTTCAACCTCGCATATTATTTCGTCTGTATTTCTCGACTTTAGCTTCCCTCTTGCCAGCTTTGTGATACAGTAAGAGCAACTGCCAAGACAACCAGATGCTATTTCAACTATACCAATTACAGGATTAAATCTTATTTTTTTGCTCGGCAGCCTTGCTTTTTTACCCAGAATGATTCTTCCTATTTTCTTTGACTCATGTGAAGACAGGAAGACAGCACTTGGGGCTATTTTTTTAAACATTTCCCTTTCAGCGTCTGCAGCACATCCTGCTATAACCAGTTTCTTTTCTGGATAGTTCTCAACGAAGAATTTGACTCGTGTTCTCATTCTGTTCTCTGTGGGTGTTTTCACTATACATGTGTTTATAATGATCACATCAGATTTGTCGATATCTCTGACTATCTCAAAACCGTTTTCCTTCAAAATTGATACCATAACCTCGCTATGGCTTTGATTCGCTGAGCACCCATATGTTTCAATGTATGCCTTCTTCATAAAAGAGAATGGTTTATTGTTTTTAAAATCCTTTCATAGCCAAACGATCGATGGAAAAACCCTTCCACGATTAATCCAATGCATTAAGGACTTAAATATTTTCCTGCGGAATAAAAAGCCAACCAACAAGGTCGTGTCTTTCGCTGGATGGATTTGGTCTTTCTTCGAGAAAGACAAAATCCTTCGTAAAGGCTTCCACGTTTCGATTCTGAATTGGTATCGCAGAATAGGTCCTGCATTGAATAGGATAGAGCGAAACGAAGGGAAGACGTGTCTACGTATGGGTTGCGATGGATATCGAAACGAGGGCTTCGCTGGGCAGGAGCAGTCTGGAAACGTATTTCTTCCTTTCTAGCGTTCGAAGGGGATGTTTGAACAGGCGAGGTTGATAACAGACAAAGGTATATGGTATAACGGATGGATATTTGGTGGGAGAAATTGCGTGGGGCAGTGGTTTGCTGAAGAGGAGGATGAAATCGTTCTGCAACAATATTAATGTGAAGAGTTTTGATTCGGGAATAAAAGGACTGGAAGAATGGATACAAGCTTTGCGGTGATTTATAATTGGTTTAGGGGCTTATCTTAACAGCGTCTCAAACGATTAGTCTTATCTGCTGCTGGTAATGTAAATTTCTGAATTTGTTCTCATAGTCTCTCACCCTTTTTAAAATACCGTCTGCCCTAAGAAAAATCCTGTCACCTGCACGTGTCGGCTTGTAATCATTCAGAAAATGCTCATCCAACAGCTTCTTTTCTTTTAGAAAGTCCTCTGCACCATCAATAATTATCAATTTTATCTTTTCCATGTCGCCTATTTTAGACTTTTTTGTTATGTTTCTGGGTGGTTGTTTGGTTAGCGATTCGATAACTTTCTGGTATTTGATCAGATATCTCGGTATTATAATGTGCTGGAATCTGTAATTATCAAAGCTGTATAGCACAGCGGCTGCCTTGCTAATCTCCCTGCCGACTATATCGAATGAATCATCTCTTACCTTTTTCTTGAATTCCTCCGCATACTCGTCATACATATGTAAAAAGTTGTTTGATTCCACAAAAACGCGGGCATTGCTTTCTGTTTGTACAGAGTAGTCCTGTCCGAAAACTATTGTAACTTTTCTGGGGACAAATTTTTTCAAATTTTCAGGACTGATTAACTCGAATTTTCTTTCGAATCCCTCTTTGCCTTTTTTGGATTTTTCAATGGATTCTTTGAGCACACCGACTACATACCCCATTTCAAGGAAGAGCTCACCATCAATCGTTTTATACCCTTTTCTAGCCATACCCCTATCATATTGGGTTTTCAACATTTCAATTTCCTTTTTGAAATTTTCAATCGCAGATTTATAGGAAGGTCTTTTGGTTGTCTTTTTCAGCGAAATTTCAAAATGGATATCGTTAATCACATATGGCTTTTTTATCATTTCCTCGCTGCCCAAGTCCACACTTTCCAAAGCATTGTTCCTGAATGGATTAATTATAATTGTTGTTATCAGCTCTTTATCATTCTGCCATTTTAGGTATTCAAGAAAATTTTTTTCTTCTATACTGCTTTCTATCCGCGGTGCCAATATATCTTTGTGACTTACGATGGCGGATCTCATTCATTAAGAATTTCACCTTGAATTTTTAAATTTCATATTGTATTAATAAAGGTATAACAATGACAACAAAGTTGTATCATCCAAAAGGGGGCAGAAGCATATTCTTGGTAGTTGCTTGGTATTATACCAATTCTGAACTTGTATTGGTTTTGTGAGCCTGTCTAAAATAACTCTGTTTCCTTCCCTCTTCGTTGCACGCTGGAAAAATAAAGTCCATACGAAATCCCCCTCGCCGAGACATTTCCCCAAATGAAAATCAACAAACTGCGGGAATTGTTAGACACGCCCGGTTTTTATCTATCTGTATGCTATAATAAGTTGTATTTGGAGATTAGATTCATATTGAAGAATTTTTTCGTTCGCAGTCCATCTTGACCTCTTCTTTGCAACATCAGGATTTCCATAGGTTATTCTTTCGCCACCAACAATTTCCCAGTTTTCTGGCTGAACTATCATGTAGTAGTCGAAGCTCGGCTTTATCACCTCTCTTATCACCGCTGGAATATTCCTAGCCGAAAACTGATAGCATGACATGCCTTCACATGACCTGTCTGGAGTCAAGGACGCACAACTTATCGCAGATGCTATGGTATCGCATGGCTGCCTGTAGCCTGTGTTTGCGCGAAGGACAGATAAAAGAAGATTATGAACATACAAATTATTGTATTCGTCTGACTGCGGTTTAATCGACGAGGTTATAAGAAAAACACCAAGAGCCATTATAACGATTATCGCTAAAACCATCACAAGCATGCTTGTTTGACCTGAAAATCTTTCACACATAAAGCCCCACCTTGAGTATACCTATGTGTATTTCCCCTGTTGTCTTTCTATAAATATTAACAGGTATGTCAAATACCATGCTCTTTTCTTTCTTTTTGCAGAATGTCCATTCACCGCAGTTCGGGTATGTCTCCTCATTGCATTCGCCTTCCATTGATATATCCTTCAGTTCTGCATACCATCCGCTACCGTAGAGTTTCCTGAGGTCTTCACACGTAATCGCTGTGAGTTTTGAATCCTCGAACATCGAACCTTCTGGGTATGTTTTTTTGTTCAGATAAGGCGAGTTCGCGAATGCCCGAAGCAAGAAAGCTGCTTTGTGTGACATGGCTTCATATTGCTGGGATGTCGAGCTTGTGACCTGCCATCCCGTCAGAAAAAACATGAGCACAACCATTATCATAACTACAAAAAACATGAGCAGGACATACTCCATCAAATGTGATTGGCCCTTCATCACCCACACCCCAGCCTATCGATTCGCTCATATATTTTTGATGATTCTTCCAGATACGCGTTTAGCTCGTTCACATCATCTTCATTTTTATAATTCATTTGCTCAAGTTTTTGTTTTATGTCGTTTAAAACAGAGATAAATGATGCCAGCTCAACTCTGCACCTGCCCATTCTTTCGCTTGTCATTAGTATGTTGGCTTCTCTTATGGATGCATTAACTGCCACCCCAAGCTCTTTCAAAAATCTTTTGTTTTCGTATTCGTAAAATGTCTCGCCGCCAAGAAGCAGTGATACGATATCGAGTGGATTTTTGTAAAGATAAGCCTTTTTTTCGTCACCTTTCGTGATATAAACATAACCTATTTTCCTGCTTTTTGGTTTGATTAAGAAGTCAGCATTATAATCATCGTCGGCTATTACGACAAGTTTGTAGCCTTTTTTCCTCAAATAGTTAACATTTTCGCAAAAATTCAGCACGCGCTTTTCTATCAGAAACAGCCTTATAACTTTGTTTATGAAATCGTTCTTTTCCCAGCCGAAGTAGAATTCTGTTCTGTTGCACCATATTCCAAATCTGACTTTGGTTCTTGTGTTTTCTGTTGAAGGCATATATTTTGCAATGTCCTCAATAACGTGCCAAGCAGACTCGTCATCTGTGAGAGGTACAAACAGTATTTTTGTATCTGGAACGGCCTCTATAAGCTGAAACTTCCACCAGCCAATCTCGTAATCAATTCTATGTATAGATATGTCCTCCCCTGCGACGAGCAGCGTGGGTATGGGTTCTAAACTAACTGTTGCGGACGGCGTTATTATGTTCGGTGGTCTGTAAAATTCTATTGTTTTTTTAGCGTCGCTTATTTTGAAATCTGTTGGCACACCGCTTGTGTAAACATCCTCTATTGCCTTTTTCAAATTGATTACAGTTGACACTTGTTTTCCAGATTCGCCGAGTTGTATATATCTCCCAGAGAACTGCATTGCTATGATTATAACAAAAACTGACATTATTACGCCTAAAATTATTTTGAACAGCTGAAATGCGCTTATCATAGAGCCACACCTAAAATTCAGGAAGTGTTACCTCTACCACAGAGCCTAAATTCTTCAAAGTTATTTTTCTCGTCTTCGTCATGCAGAAATTCTGATTTGGCTTTAACTTCTTTATAACATATCCTTCAGGTAGGTCATCCCCCTTGAAAATGAGCAAATTGTAACTATATCTCGAGATATACGCATCAAGAAATTTATTTGACTCCCAGCTACCGTCTGGATTTGAAAACGGATTGTCAGGATCCACGAAGCATATTTTTTTCACCCCCGATGGCAGCACGAATTTGAATTCCTGAACAGAGCCATACGCCAGGTTAAAGGTTGATTCCACCTTGCTTTGTAGGTTAACGACTTGCTGTCCAAGCTGTGCGTTACCGCTTATGTTAAAAAGGTCTGTAACAGAGCCCATACCGAACATGAGCAAAAAGCCTATGACAATTGCTGCAAAAATTATTCCGAAAATGAGACCCACGTTCATTTAATCACTCGAATAGACGGTTAACCCTTGACGTTTATCGTGACAGGCTGTGGACTGCTCCATAGATTCGGGCTGTTTATGTCACAGTCTTTTGTATTTCCAGCTTCACTTGCACTTGTTCCATAACACGCGTAAACATCGAATAAATAACTTCCTTGGGGAGCATTGCTCGGGACTTTTACTGCAATATCTCGGGTCGCTGTGGCTGCAGGGTCTATCTTTGTTGCTACTTGCGGGACTGTTATCCATTCCGTGTTAACTTCATCTTCATCAACATTCGCGTCTGTTGACGTGAGTTTCATGTTTATAACGAAATAAAGAGTTCTTCCTTCCTCGTCATTGTTCTTAATACCTGCTGCCATTATTAGTTCTGAACCTGGATGAAGTTCATATCTTGACGGCCATATAGCGAAATTCTTCTGGGTATTTTGGAATGTTTTTGCTATTTCACTTTGGGCTTGCTGTGTAAGGTCGACTGTCAGTCCGCTGATGCCTGTTATGGTTGACCTCAACCATGTAATCGCCAAACTCAATAGAACTACTGCAAAAACTATTGTTATAATGAATCCTAAACTGAGCTGTATCGCACCTTTTTTGGATTTCATAATATATAATTGAGCCAGCCCGTATAAAAACTTAATCAAATTTTCGAGCCTGTCTAAAAATAACTCTGTTTCCTTCCCTCTTCGTTGCACGCTGGAAAAATAAAGTCCATACGAAATCCCCCTCGCCGAGACATTTTCCCAAATGAAAATCAACAAACCGCGGGAATTGTTAGACACGCCCCATTAACTGCCAAACTATTTAAAGTCACGAAGATAAAAAATATAAATTGGTTTACTGGAGGTGAAACGATGGCTGAAGATTTGAAACCGACCCTGATTTTGCTGGCGATTGTTGCGATAGTTGCAATAGTGGGTATAGTTGTAATGGTGACGAGCAGCGTATCGCAAGGGCAGGGATACTCGACAACCCCTGTTCTCGTGGAAACATTGGATGAAAACGGGACAGTAATTGGCTGGTCGTTTGCAGACTGGTACTGGGCCTACTACGGGGGGCGCTCAAGACGCGGTCCTGCAGCTGCCATAGTGACTGATGAAAAGAATTGCTGTTGCTATAACGCATATGGAGACAAGACTAGCAACAAATGTTATTGCAGCAATGTAGGAACAGCCGCTGGTTGCCCGACTGGGGAATTTTGTGACTATTGCTAAACAACACCTTCTCTTTTTTTACTTTTTAATGACTTTAATAGGTTACTTTATTTCAAAAGGTTATTAAACGGCTCTGTAGAAATCATCTGAAGAATAAGGCATCAAAATCGATTACAATCAAGTTTAATCTTGAGAAATGTCAAAATCTGATGGAAAATAAAGAAAATCGGCATATTGACAAGAAATTTCAAATACAGAATCTTTTCTACAAGGCCTATTAAACTCACACCAAATAACTCAGCGCTATTATCTCCCTGTATATGTGGATATTGCCGAGAACGAATGTTTCAATCAGCCCGCCGAGTATTAAAATATTTATTGCTATCATCAGCAGGGCTATGTTATAATACATTAGCGTCTTGAATTTGCTTGATTTGAAGCCTTCCACCTTCAGTCCCTTGGATATCACACCGCCGGAAATGGATGCGAGAATATAAGACAGCAGTTCGAGGGTTGCGTGCGGTAGAACCACTGCCATTATGATTATGAAGAGTATTATGGGATTGTAACCAGATGCCGCGGCAGCATTTCTTGCTGTCACACCAAATATCGTGCCCCATACAGAGAGATTCCACGTTATCATGAATATACCCCCATCACCTGTGAAAAGCGACATGAGAAAGCATACAATCAAGACGAGAAGATTATTTGTGAATATTGACCAGAATATCAGAATGGAAAAATTTATCGCGCGCCCGTGAACACCTCTTATGCCAAGCTGGGTTTCAAAAAGCCTGTTAACCTGAAATGCGGGAAGGATTATGGCAGCTGTAGAATAAACAAGGAATATTCCGAGTGAAAGAAAAAGGTAAACCTTGACAAACTCTTTGTTCCTCAAAAACAATTTCCTGAATGAGAAAACATTTTCCTCTTCTAACATCTCCTTTTTCAGCTCGAATAA
This sequence comes from Candidatus Aenigmatarchaeota archaeon, assembly GCA_021162425.1. Lineage (GTDB taxonomy): Archaea > Aenigmatarchaeota > Aenigmatarchaeia > QMZP01 > QMZT01 > JAGGYQ01. The sequence goes on along the minus strand of JAGGYQ010000042.1, from coordinate 957 downwards.
TCTGCTCAAGCTTGGCAAAACCAGCAGTGATGTAAACGCTATGGCAGGCAAGGATGGGTCCGCAGGAAAAATAAAAGATGCCATTATTATCGAGACTATCGAATAGCCCCATCCGAGAAAAAACGCAACTTCCGCCTTTCTCTCCAACCATTCATGGGGGAAAATCCTCTCAAGGACCATATATTTTATTTGTTTCAGTTTGTTAATATTATTGAGATGGGGCAAAAAATCCTCGGGTCTGGTGAAGTTAGAATCATCGCTGACAGACGAGAGGCTAAAACCAACATCCTACAATATCTTGAATCTTTTAATGCAGTTGTGGTGATTGACCAGCTTGATACAGGTGATTATATATGCTCTGACAGGGTTTGTGTGGAACGTAAAACTGTCAGCGACTTTCTCAACTCCATAACAGACCAGAGGATATTCGACCAAAGTCGGAACCTCACCGAACAATACGAAAAACCTGTGATTGTGATAGAGGGTAGTTATGACCTTCTTTATCTTGAAAGGAATCTTCACCCAAACACTATACGCGGGACGTTGGCCTCTCTGGCGATAGATTACAAGATCCCTATTTTATGGTCAAGCGACCCAAGAGAAACAGCTGCTCTCCTCTATTGGATTGCATACAGAGAGCAAATAAAAGAAAAGCGCAATATTTCAATAAGAGTTTCTAAACGCTTTAAAACATTCACCGAGCAACAGGAATTTCTCATATCAGGACTCCCGGGAGTCAACACAAAACTCAGCCGAAATCTTCTGAACAAATTCAAAACCCCAAAAAAGATATTCTCAGCATCTATAAGCTCACTTATGAAGGTTGAAGGTATAGGAAAGAAAAAAGCTGAAAAAATATGGAAGCTACTCAACACAAATTACGAATAATTATTTGTTTCTTATGGCAGCTCTCACAAACTCAACGAATATTGGATTTGGCTTCAAAACACGGGTTGT
>JAGGYQ010000018.1 GCA_021162425.1 Candidatus Aenigmatarchaeota archaeon | reverse complement strand
TCGGTAGAAAAAGGTATTTTTTTTCCTAAATTTTCAATAACACGTTCAGCATAATCAGCATCTGGCGGAGTGTAGTTAATTTCCTTTGCATATACCTTCACATTATCACCTTTCCAAACTCAATTCACGTGAACAACCACCTCTGGTATCCATTCCTAATCTCCCCAATACATCCACTCTTGGTGTTATAATACCTGTTTCTTCGTCAGGGTCAAAATTAACTTTAACTTCATCCCCCACCAAGAAGAACGGAGAAACATTGGTATGTAATGGATCTCCAACCAATAATAGGCCTCTCTGTTTCCCCTTACGCGGCTTAATCTTCATTGTATAGGGGTCGACCACTCTTACATATATCCAAGGCGGTGCGTATCTATTTCTTATCCCATTTACTTCCACATCACCTGGCTCTTGAAGACTCATAAATGCGCTGTTAATTTCGGCCATTCCGTAGACATCAGCTCTTTTGAAATCGTTATGTTTACCAAAATATTCTCTGAATTCACGTTCCACTTCCTTGTCTGTGACATTTATACCCTTGTTTCCACCACCTGTAGCTATAATCAACCCGTTAAATTTTGGATAGTAACCTTTTTTCTCCACTATTTCCAATATTTTATACAACTGAGGACCGTTACAAAAAAGAACAACCTTCTTGCCTTCGTATTCTTCAAAAGCTTCTATTAACTTTTCGGCTGTTTTCTTTTTCAATTTTTCTATCAAAACTGGTGCAATCAGAGGACCAAATAATTTTTCCACCCTTGTTTTGTAATTCCCCATTTTTTTTCTTAAAGTGTCCGCATCAACATCTGGCATAACGAATTTGTATCTCTCCGGAAATAGTTCTTCTGCTGTCCAACGACCACCATTTGCTATATAAATCACGGTTTTCTCGGGCATAGCGGCAATGAAATACCACTCGTCTAGGTTTTCATCAGGTAAAACTACATTTTTTGCATGGAGAGAATACGATAATTTTGCCTTTTCCACAGTATCTTTGTCTCTCGGAATAAATGTAAGTTTCCCTCCTGTACCACTACTTGTCGCCAGATATATACCTTCTTCTTCAAGGTCGTCAATTAATTCCTGTAGGCGTGAATATTTCCTATCGAATTTATCCGGGTCGATCTTTTCGTACATTATCGAATTAAGCCACTTCACAAAGCCTTTTGGGTTATCTTCTGGGAAGAGAAGACCATTAAAGTTAAAAGATTTGTAGAGACCATCGGTAGTAGCAAGGTCAAGCATATATTTTTCAATTTCCTCCGAAGAAAGGGGTCTATCCAACCCTTTTCCTTTCAATCTCTCCCGATATGCAGGTATTTCTAAAGAACGCTCATGGAGTTCTGACAATTTTTTAAGAATCCCATCTTCATAGGTTTTGGTTCTGCTTGTCCCAACGTGGAGCGGATATTCCATATTATCACTATATAATAATTAAATTTAAATAATTATTTGACTATTAACTCGTCTGAAATCACGAGAATGTTATGAACGAGACTGTTGTACGTGTTATGATAATCTTGCGTAAATCCATACTCTCCATAGGAAAAGAACCCTATAAATGGTGGCAGATTCATCTTTTTAATCTTATTACCCAATTTACTGAAAAATTCATCACCTAAAAGTATCCCCCTCAATGAGCAGTTGAGGTCCACGAAAAATGCGATATTCTCTTCACTCTTTTCGATTTTGGAATATATGTCACGCTCTAATAATTTAAGCGTGTCAATATCACAGTCAAGCCTTCTTAGAAGTGTCTGCTCGGGAAGTTTGCTTGTAAACATTATCTTTTCATTTACCCTCATTATGGGAAGAAGTATCGTCATGTTGTTATTCTTATCAATGAAACCCAACGGGGACTTGAGAACTTCATAAATAATTTTTTCTGTAATCGGTAAACCAAGGGAAGTCACAAGCTTTGCTACCCCAATCTTTATGTTTTTCATAAATCCTGAATGTGGTATGACTTTTACTTCATACTTTAATGTTTTTTTAAACTCATCAACAGATGGTTTACCGTTAAATTCGCTTACAGTATAATCTTTTGCCTTTGTAACAACAACATATTCTTTTCTGGGTGCGAAGCCTTGGAAAACTTCACCTCGAAATTTAGTGTTTATCACCCATAACATCAAAACTATACCATCTTTCAAAATCTTGCCATTTGCAAATTGATAATTTTTTCTGAAAAAATGATCGTCTCCTGTGCAACCACCAAAGACAGGAATGTTTCCTCCCAGGGCTTCTGTTAATGTTTCCAGAACATCATCACCATAACTGGAACCTGTGTCTAGTGTCGAACCGGCAGAAACAACAAAACAGAGATAAGGTTTTACCTTCATACTTTCGGATAATGGTTTTTCCTTGGTCACAAGATAGCGGATATATGCATCGATTCTTTTATCTACTTTAAGATCAGATAAAGCAGATTTGAGAGATGAGAGGGTCGCCTTTTTTGCATTTTTGTGCACACCTTCTTCCGCGCCGATACCCACATGAATATATTTACTCGAGACAACCATTGCGACAACAGATCCTCTATATATACCGTAATTGCTTATTTCCCCAGAAGATGTTCCTCCAATCCACTTACATCCTTTATATTTCGAGAAAACCGATTGACAACCATCAACGAATTTTTTGATTGTCCTATCATCTTTTCCATATTTTCCTCCAGAGCAAAAAACCAAACCAAAATTCGGCTCATTTCCGCCACGTTTTTTCATATCTTTAATCGCCATCTCCACAGCTTCCTTCCCAGCCTGAAAAGGATCGTCATTCTTGGAAATCCCAACCCCAGCAAACACGTTTTTAGACATGTTAAACCTCATTCAGTTTTCAACAATTCATATTTTACTCAATTAAATCGGGCATCGAATCTTTCTTAGACTTTCTTACCTAGGCACATACCTTCTCTTCCTCTCTAATGCCTTTCCCATTTCTTCATCTGGGTCTTGAAAATTAACTGCTAACCAACGTAGATTATCTGACAGCTCAATCTCTACAGAAGGAAAGATACCGTCATGTGGCTCCCAGCCTTTGAGCACATATTCCGCTCCCGGGACGTGTATATTGGTCACGCCTATTTGTCCTAATTTATCAGAATATTTAATGAGTTCCTTTTCCTCGATTGCAAGTCCTATAGTTTGAAGGTGTTTTCCTAAAGGTTCGAGATACTTTATCACATCTTTTGGATCATTAAATGGTTTGAGAACAATGGTCCTTTCTTGGCAAGTAGGCGTCAAGTAGGGATTACTTTTATCTACTATGACGGTCCACTCGCCATTTATGTCCTCTATAATCTTCACATCTTCATCTGTAAGCTTACGCCTGAGGGTCTCGAGTTTGTATTTTCTAACAGAAATTGCAACTGGCAAGCTTTTCTTAGGCGGAATAAATTTAGCAATTTTATCTAAGTGTTCTGCTACGTATTTGGCGAATTTTTCGATTTTATCTTTTTGAATGTAGATGTTCATAGGCGAAAAACACGCATTGGTATCCATCGCAGAACTTCCCCATGCCACTAATTCGCCTATTTCTGGTGCCTCGTATCCTGGCCAGATTATCGCAGCTCCTATTTTATTCGGGTGCGAAAATAAAACTGCCTTTTTATTAGCCCTTTTTAGCTCTTTCTCTACCGCCATTATGGTTTCATCAGAGCCCATAGCATTTACGATGTCAGAATACTTGAAAAGAACTTCTTCTACATCTTTCGCACCACCTGGATAATAGCCAATTGCTATGGTTTTTCTGAACTCTGAGTCGATTTCACCTAAGGTATCCAAAAAGTATAACATCGAAATATCTTCGGAGGGTAATTTTATGATTTGCCCAGATTTCCCAGCCGGTCCTAGTGCTACCGAAAGCCAAGGTGGTCCTACAACATTTCCAGCCAAAATGTGTGTGATGATCTCTGGTTCTCTATGTTTTTTGATTTTAGGTTGACCATACGCTCTGATGTAACCTTTATTTTCAACTGGATGGAATTTATCATATTTCTTGGTTTGAAGGAGTTCTTTGACCAGGTACTTTATATTTTCCATTTCCTTAACATCGAATTCTGTGAGCGAATCCAGACCAAAAATCTCTAGGTTCTCTTCCGAAAAACCAGTCACCTGGGATAAAAGGGGAACAGCAGTTCTTCTCTTCTCATAATTTCTGTCAGACCATTTCTCTAAAGCCGATTGAAGGACTCCAAACGCTTTAACATCTCCAACATCCTTATAATATTTCTCTGCGTTTCTCCTCACGGTTTCTACGACATGTTCTATGTTACCCCTTTTGTATACAGGAAGTTCTACATAAAGATCTCCTACTTTCCTACTCTCATAGGTATCAATAACAGGATCAGTGAAAGATTCATGAATTTCGATCTTTGTCGATTTCATATTCTCACATCCTTAATCATTCCAAATGCACAACTATGTCCTCTATCTCTGTCCGTTGCCCTCCTTACACCGGTAAATTTTCTTACGGAATAGTCATCGTTAAAAGAAATTGCTTCAATGAGATCGCCCTGCTCAATTGCAACACCAGCATGGCCTTCTTTTCCATAAGGGCTTATGAAAAGCGGAATACCGGGTTCATCAGGATTTTTTATTACTTCAGGGTTTTTTAATGGAGAATTGGGTTTAAGCAGATATAATTTCATACCTTCAGCGACCTCAAAAATGAAATCACCTAATTTTTTGCTGAAATATCCTGAGTGTGACATTCCATCTTCCGTCGTCCCATAGTTATCGATAAATCTTCTTTCTGCTTCTTCTGGTGGGATGTCAAATACTTCCGATAAATCCCTCACAAACTGAGATTTGTTGATAGGTTTCCATCTAGTGTTACCTTTTACACCATCCCATCCCCCTGCTCCAGTGATTACATAAACTCTATCATCTAATTTGAATTTTTTACCCGCCTTCTTAAGTTCCAAAACAGCAGGATACATCACCAATACAGAACCACCGAGTAATATACTCTTGCCCTCTTCTTCAGCCTTCAAAAGTCCAGTTAAAAAGTCATTTTTTGAGAAGTATAAAGGGGTGAAAGAACTTCCCGTTAATTTGGATCTCACGACCTCGTACACGAGCTTTGGCTTTGATCTCAACTTCAACATGTAAAATTTTTCTCTAACTTTCTCAGCTGCTGCTCGTGCACCTATCAATGCATACATAAGCATTTCTTTATCATCTATTTTTTCCAATCTCCCCTTGGATACATATTCCATAAATTCGAGTTCTGGACAAAACATAAGCCCTATATCTGTGTCAGGTGCCTTGCTGAAGGCTTCTTTATATGACCTGAAGCTTACCTCTTCGTCCTCAGATGTTCTGTACACATAACTTGGGTTCCCACTGGTGGAGCTGGATACACTATATTCACCTGGTTTTTTCTTATTCGCCAAATTTTCAACTAAATCATTTCTCTTCCCCTCTGGAGTTCTAATCTTAAAAAAACTCGCAGGAATAGAAGGTATATACCACAATTCACCATTATGCACAATTTTCTCCAAATCTTTTTCCTCTATACCTCTGAATTTGCATAACTTCCTGTAAATTTCGTATGATTCAAATTGATTGAGCAGCGCATTCTCTAAATCTTTTAGAAATTCACCATATTTTTTCTTCGTGACTGGGTATGTGAATTTCATTTTAATCACTTAGTAGTAAAATTTTTAAATATTTTCTACCTTTCCGCAATCAATTTATCACCTATACACATCATGGTCACGGTGTATGTGTTGTTGCAACTCGGTCTGTTTTTAGACGAGCCCTGTTCACCGAGTGTATAAAATCCTACGAATGGTGAACTGGTGACCTGCTTTATTGATTTGTGAACTTTTTCTACTTCGTTACCTAGATAGAAATACCTACCTACACATTCGAATATCACAGTTAAAACAGGTTCTTCCCCCAGCTCTTTTTTACACTCTTCAAGCGCAAGCGTTGGCGCATTTATAAACTTGTTCTTGTCTATCTTCATTAGTGTAATAGGAAGGTTTTTTGGGATGGTTGAGAAAAATTCTAAGTATCCTTCCTTTGTTATAGTCTTCGGAACTTTGAGATGATATTCACCTGTAATATCAGGCACACCGAAGGGATTTTCCGCTATAAATCTGTAAAATGATATATTTTTCATCATTTTCTCGGGCTTCATTCCCATTCTTTGTGCAAATCTCATAAGGGTCGTGGGAATTTTGTTACCAATTCTAAGAAAACCCAGACCTTTACAGAGTTCCTCTCTTGTAGTCCCTATCATTTCCGCATAAACATCAGCAGCCAATCTGCCATTAAGCTTTCTGACAATATTCTTTCTAGCATCTGTAACTAGGGCTGTTTTGCTAGAAGGAACGAATCCGTGTTTCATACTGAACGCAAATTTGACGCTAGCAAAGAAAACAGCGCACACTACCGATTTTTTGTACACATTTCCGTTACAGAACTGATAGTTCTCTATATATCTAAGATCGTCTCCAGCAGATCCGCCTACAATGGGAGTGTAGGGTCCTATAACCTCTTCTATACCCTTGATAATGTCATCCTCCCAGCCACCCTCTTTCATGGTAAAACCAGCTGGAAGTATCAGGACTCCGAATTGCCTTAGTCTTATTAATTCTGATGGTTTTTTTCTTTTGGTGGTAAGATATTGAATGTATGCATCCGCATACGGATCTATACTGAGTTCCTCTAGTGCCGAAATAATGGCATTTTTACTTGCCTCGACTGGGTTTTTATTTACATTCTTTCCCACCCCTATACCACATTTCAAATACTTACTTGAAACAACAGAAACCATAGCCGAGCCGTGTTCAATTCCGTTCGGAGTTATCTCTCCCGAACTCGTGCACCCAATCCACTTACATCCTTTATATTTCGAGAAAACCGATTGACAACCATCAACGAATTTTTTGATTGTCCTATCATCTTTTCCATATTTTCCTCCAGAGCAAAAAAC
>JAGGYQ010000053.1 GCA_021162425.1 Candidatus Aenigmatarchaeota archaeon | reverse complement strand
GTCATCTATTCCGTTGCAGGTTTCGTATCCGAACGAGCTTCCGTTGTAGCAGCCGCAACGGGTTTCTTCGACGGATGAGCCGCCGTTCACGTTGTCTATTATCCCGTCGCAATCGTCATCTATTCCGTTGCAGGTTTCGTATCCGAACGAGCTTCCGTTGTAGCAGCCGCAACGGGTTTCTTCGACGGATGAGCCGCCGTTCACGTTGTCTATTATCCCGTCGCAATCGTCGTCTATTCCGTTGCAGGTTTCGACGGATGGCTGAATGCTGCATTCAGTCCAATAATATCCTTTGCATTCTTGCGAGCCTTGGGTGCATATGCCTTTGGCATTGTCGCAGAGTTTCCACGAGCCCGGTTCGCATAAGTATGTTCTCACAACTTTGGTGTTTGAGTTATTGTAGAGATTGTCTTTGTCGTATGTGCGTATTGTAAACTCATAATATTCGTTTGGTTTGAGATTTGATACATCGTAATAACAATGATTCAGGTAGCAAAACAGATTAACATCTTCGCTACGTATGACATCAACTACGCTTGAGTTCTTGATGATAACATATCTATCGAAGTCGTAATCTTTGTTTGCTGTCCATACCAAAACCACATAGTCTGTTCCTAAATCTACATAGTCTAATGCAGCCGCAACGGGTGGTTTTTGAGGAACAATGGTTATTTTGAATGTTGTGCTGTCTTCATATTCTTTGCTGTCTTTGAGGGTCAGCGTTACATAATATGTCCCTGTTTCTTTGTATTTATGGAACAGGGCATCCAAGCCTCCACAGTCCTGAATTTCGCCGTCGCCAAAGTCTATCACGCACGACACCAATGGGTTATAAACCTCGGAATACGATGGGTCGAACATGATTGTATGATTAACCTCAACTGTCCCATTTTCTTCTATTTCTCTGTTTTCTGCGAATGCTTTAAGTTTGGCTACTGGCCCTACGCCCACACCTATAACTTTGCTCCCCTTTGCCTTGCTACCGTCTTCTGTCTCTATTTCAAGCATAACGGTGTATGTACCTTCTTTGTTGTATACATGGGTAACTTTGCTTTGGCTCAGACATGTGCTGTTCCCGTCGCCAAAATCCCAGCAGTATTGCGTTATTTTCTTGCCGCCGTAACTGGAACCTGAACCATCAAAGATTATTTCTTTTCCCTCCTGCAACGGCCAGCTCGTGTTGATTTCAACATTCACATATATGTACTCCCACATATCGCCGCAATATTTGGCAATGTCCATCATTATACCTGGCACACATGTTAGTGAGTACGCCCCTCCAAAAAGTATCACACGCCCGTTCTTGCTGTCGTAAATCATTCTGTGGGCATCCCTAGCGCTTGGATGGGGAGAAATCTCTATCTTTTTCCACTCCCTTGTATCCGGGTTGTATTCCCATGTGTCATCCAGCATATTCTCTGCCCACGTGTCACCCCTTTTATGATAACCTCCAAAAAGGACCACCCTGTTTCTTTTGCTGTCGTAAGCCATTGCATGATAAATTCTGGCTTCTATTCTGGCTGATGGGGGTATTGTCCCATAAAATATTCTTTTCCAATCATGTCCATCGTATTCCCACAACTCGTCACTCTGAACAAACCAACCGCTGTTAGGCGATTTCTTCTTTGAGCCGCCGAAAAGTATCATTTTTCCGTTTTTGCTGTCATAAACCATGTCAGGTGATTTTCTTAAGCCAGGTGGACTATGTAAAGTATTCACCTTTCTCCAATCAGTCCCATCATACTCCCATGTATCATCTAAAACATTAAGGTTATATTTATTATGCATTTCTTTGGAATATCCGCCGAATAAAACAGTGACATTCCTTTTGCTGTCGTAAGCCATTGCGTAGTGATGAAGTGTTGGCGGGTGATGAGAAGTGTGTTTCAGTTCCCATTTTTTTGTATTCACATCGTATTCCCATGTGTCGCCGCATTCTTCTTTAAAATGAATACCCCGCGTGCCTTTTCTGTCATGGGTATATCTTCCATCTTCTTTCTTGTTTGGATCGCATCCATCACCTCCAAAAAGGACAACCTTACCTCTTGCCTCGTCGAAAACCATGCGAAAACCGTATCTGCCAGAAGGACCGACTGTGTTTATCTTCTGCCAGCCGTGTTCATCGTCATATTCCCATGTGTCAGCATAGTAGAACACCTTGCCCTCATCGTTGAATCCTCAGCCACCACAAAGAATGATTTTGTTGTTCCATGTGTCAAAAGCAAGACCGAAATTGACTCGTCCTTCCAGAGGTGAGCCTGCGCCCCCCTCCCCTCCGCCGCCGTTGGGGATGTGTATCCACCTCGGTCCTGTAGCCTCGCTTTCGTAACCTGCCTGTTCTTCTTCGTATCCACCTGTCCCTTCTTCTTGCCCCCCTTCTCCACCCTGACCACCGAGCACATGCCCGTCTGCACATTGCCCGTCCTCACCCGAACACAAGATTATCCTTCCGCTACAGGTATCCCCTCCGAATTTAACATCGTTGCTGTTCTTGCTCTTTATATACCAATTTACGGGATATCTACCGACACTTGTTGTCATTCTCGCATTAAAGCTGATTTTTGATTCCTCCCCTAAATCAACGCTGCCTATATTAACGCAAAATTCGCCGTTTTTGAAATTCGGGTCCTTGTTGAAAATTGTTGAATCGGTGCATATCTGATACCAGCCGTCCTGCCATGCCAGGACGCCTGTGTTCTTAACTGCAACATCGAACCTGTAGGTTTGGTATGCGTACATGTAGCATTTCCCGTTTGCGTACTCCTCGCAATAAGGGTCAAAATTTGTGCATCCTCCTTTAACCCACCCTATGCTTCTCGTGCCATTGTCATCATACTGCGTCGCAGTGTCGCATGTCCATTCGCCCTTCTTATCTCCGTTGCTTGCAAACACAAGATTTCCAAATTTATTTTCATCCCAGTCAACATTATCCGCTCTCTCGCATGCGTAAAAATTCCCGTTGTAACACAAAAACCTGTTATCTGCGTGTAACTTGCAAGTGTCGTTTATTTTGAACCCTATCTCTCCGCTTCTCCCACAAAGCGTTTTACCCGGCCAAGACATATCCGGGCCCTGGACCGATTCACAATCCTTCCAATCGCAATTAGAACAAAAACTTGTTGCAAGGGCATATCCTGATAAAAGAACGAGCAGCGTGAAAAAACTCATCACAAAAACAAACTTTGTTTTTTTCTCCATATAAAATAATTTAATAATAATGTATATAAATTCCTGCCACAACCAAACAAAACTTTTTTAATTTCCGCGACAAGATTTAGACAACTTCAGGTGACTTGCATGGACTTCACAAAAGAGGATATTGAACTTCTCAAAAGGCATGTCTCAAACATTGATAAGAATATTTACGTGATATACAATCTCCCGCCAGAGGTCGTAGCGGTTCTTTTCGCTTACGTATCGAGAAGTCCGTTAAGTTTTCGTGAAAATTTACTGAAACTTATAAAGAGCAAAGACCTTGACATGGGAAAGCTCATACATGCTTTTGAATTACAGGGTCTTGATTACGAAGAAGCGAAGGAAAAGGCAAGAGCTTTTCATGAGAAATGGGTCGTAGGGTACGGGCATTCAAGCATTGCAGAGCATGCAGTAGCAAGCATAGCTATCGAAAATGTATCGATACTTGCGAGCAAGGTCATAGAAGACAACCGCCTTGCATCATATACGGAAAAATCGACACGCTACCAAATCTTTGACAAAGGAAAATACTACAAACCCAGAAACATAATGGAATCCGAGTTTGCAAAGGTTTACGAGGAGACGTGCGATTCTCTGTTCGATTTCTACGCGGAGGCCATGCCAAAGATGATGGAGCATATGAGAGAGAAGTATCCGAAACCGGAAGATATGCCCGACCGTTTATACGAATCGATAACGAAAGCGAGGGCATGCGATGTTGTTCGTTATGTTTTGCCTGCTTCCACTCTCACGAACATCGGCATGACCGCGAACGCAAGAACGCTCGAACATATGATAAGGAAGCTTCTTTCCCACCCATTGAAGGAAATGAATGATATAGGGTTAGCGATAAAAGAAGAGGTCAAGAAAATCATACCAACACTCGTCAAATACGCGAACAAAAATGATTACATTGTTGAGACGAACAATGTTATGGAAAATCTAGTCAAGGAAATGGTAAAAAACGAAAAGCCTTCGCCTTCAAAACCTGTCGTTCTTGTTGGATACGATACAGAAGCAGAAAATAAAACAGTTGCGTCTATAATTTACAAATATTCGAATCTCCCATACGAACAGATTTTGAAAAAAGTGAAAGCGATGAGCGAAGAAGAGAAAAGAAAAGTCATAAATGAATACGTGAAAAGAATGAGCAAGCATGATTGGCCCATGCGCGAACTCGAGCATGTGTATTACTCGTTTGACATACTTGTAGATTACGGGGCGTTCAGGGATTTGCAGCGTCACCGCATGTGCACGCAAACAAACCAAGATGTAACAATAGCGCATGGATTCGAGATGCCAAAAGAGTTTGAAGAAATAGGATTGGGGGATGGGTTCACGAGGCAGATGGAGTCTGCAAAGCAAACCTTCGAAATGATAAGAGCGAAGCTCCCAAAGGAAGCGCAGTATGTTGTTCCTTTAGCGTTTCGAAAGCGCACGCTTTTCACGATAAACCTACGTGAACTCCATCATTTGATAAAGTTGAGGTCAAGTAAAGAGGGGCATATTTCTTATCGCAGAATTGCATGGCTCATGCACGATGAAATCATGAAAGTCCATCCTGTTCTTGGAAAATATATAAGAATAGATAGGTCTGAAGGACCTTCAAGAGGGTAACATAAAACCGCCTTTACAACTTTTAGATTTCTCATACATATACTACCCGCTTTATTTGTACATGAACCCAGCTCTTTTTCCCTATGTTTAAACATAAAAATATTTTTTATTTAAATAAAAACTTAATATTTAAACTTATGAGGTTTTATTACAAAAACATAAACAAAGAGTTTATATCATTTATAAGACTCGAAACCTGTCTGTTTATAACCGCTATCTCAGTGGCAGGATACCTTATCTTTAACGATTTTGGCACAAAGATTCTGCTGCTTTCTCTCTCCATTTTTCTTGGTTCAGCGGCAAGCTATGCATACAACCACATAACTGACATGAAAGAGGATATAATAAACAACGGCCGACTCAATTTTTTTGTAGAAAAAACAAAAATCGGTATGCTTCTTGTTGTGTTGTTATTCATTTCAGGCTTTTTCATCGCGCTTAACCTTTCAGAGCAATCAAAAATCCTTTATTTAATCCTTATGATTTTGAGTGTTGCCTACTCGGGTTTCAGGATCAAAAAAACTCTTCTCAAAAATTTCTACAGCGGTGTTACAATAACTATCACTTTTTTGATAGGCTCTCTTACTTCATCGCATCTGACCATAGAAATTATCAAACATCTCCCGTTCGTTTTTGTGTTTGGCTTCATGTTGAACCTTCTAGGCGATATACGTGGTGTAGAGGGCGACAGGAAAAACAAAGTTTTAACAATTCCCCTAATGCTCGGTATAGGAGCGGCAAAAAAATTGGTGTATGCCATGTCCTTTTTGTTTTCTGTGCTTGTCATTTTAGTTGGTGTACGCGCCTTCTATCCGCTGATACCCTTCATGATACTGATTTCTGTCTTCCTTTATCTCGACAACCACAAAAAAACAAGAGCCGCGATGCTGTCATCATTTACTGTTTTCTCTCTCTATCTTTTCATCCTGCGTATTATAGGAGGTGTGTGAATGTGTGTTGTAACGTTCGATTTTGAGGAAAACGATGCAATTGAAAAAGTCAAGAATTTCAAAAAGAAAAAAACACTCTCATGGGTCGTTCTTGAAATTACGGACGCATGTAATATAAACTGTCTATGGTGTTATGCCAATGCTGGCTATGCGATAAAAAGACCCAGAAAACACATGCCGTTTGAAAACCTTAAAAAAGTGCTTAAACTACTTCTGGATGCAGGTGTGAAACAGATAACATTTTCAGGCGGTGAACCAACAATTTACCCTCGAATAAAAGACGCTATCAAAATAGCCAAGGATATGGGATTCGTGGTCCACATTAACACAAATGGATATGTGTTAACAAAGGATTTGATAAGAGAATTCAAATATCTCGGCCTTTCCCAAATTCAGACAAATATAGACAGCATAAACCCTGTTAAGCATGATTTCATCAGAGGCATGCCAGGCTCTTTTGAAAAGGCTGTCCGGTGTCTTAAAAATGCATCAGAGGTTGGTATAACAGCAGTTTCACAGACAGTCCTGACAAACCTCAATGAAAAAGAGGTAATTGACATATTTAGATTGGCAAGAGATTTAGGCGTTCATAGATGCAGAGTATGGGACATGACACCTTCCGAAGGTATGGCAAAGATGAACATAAATCTAGCCCCTACTGACTACCTCAAGACGCTGGAAAATCTTTACGAGTACGGTATTGAGAATGGTTTGAAAAGAATTGAAACAGGTGACCCTCTGTTCCCGCTGGAAAGAAAACTTTCAGTTGAGGTTACAGGAGGTTTCTGCGTTTCGTATCACGGTGCATCTACAACCATATCACCTCATGGTGATGTGTTCTACTGCGCCACATATAGAAAGCCGCTCTACAATGTGTTCCAAGACGAAATAGAAGTAACACTTGACAAATTCCATAAAGAAAGGCTGTCGGAATTCATAAAAAGGGAAATAGACCTGCCACCCCCTTGCAAAAAGTGTGCATTCTCGGAGACATGTGCAGGGAGCTGTATTGTAAGAAGAAGTGCGAATCCTTTTTCAATCGATACATTCTGTCGTTTTATTCAGGTTGAGAAAACAATTCCAAGAAATTTGTAGCCTTCTTTGACCTCTTCAATCTTGTAGTCTTTGTTTACAGCCATAAGATAGCCCAGTATCATTTTTATAAGGAAATCCCAGTTGTCTTTCTCTTTTTGCAGACCATATGGAGGATTTTCTATATTAACTCTCAGCATATCATTGCTCTTTATAATGTTGAAAACTCCCCAGCCCATAACCTGCATCAAATTCTTAAGAAGTCTCAACTTTTCGTTTTCGCTCGCGTCTCTCTTAAGTATTTTCTGAAAAAAATCATAGGAAATACAAGAAACTTTATCCAGCATCAATCCTTTGTTACTGAAAAGGTGTATGACCGTGTTCTCGACCGGGTAAATTATTTTGCCTCTGAAATAAAGTCTCTGCCCCTTTAAGTAAAAAACTTTGTTCTTGAGCATGTCCTGAATAGATACACCACTTATTCTTGGCAGACTGTTCAATCTCCGATACTCGTCCTTGCTTTTTCCTTCTATTTTAAAACTCCTTGGGAGCAGTCTAAATTTATAAATGCAACGATTTTTTGTCTGCCTGACATTAACAACTTCAGTCTCTTTGTTGTAAAATGCGTTCAATACTCCTTCGTGAAACCCCACTTGAAAGGAATTTTTACCTATCAGTTCGGTAGTGCCTTCCCTTTTTACCTCTATGCAAAGCGTGTCCCCTTCTCTTTCAACATGAAAATCGTCAATCAGACCCAGATTCGCCCACATTTTTTTTACAATATTATTCAGCAACCTTTCTGGGGAAAGTCTTCTTAAATAACTAGGCGTTAGCGTTGAAAAGAAAAGATACATCCATTTCTGACCTATTCTTCGCAACTCATCTCCAAATCCGTGTCTTTCACACAAAAGAAAATATTTGGCTGGAATTTCTCCAAAATACAGGGTATGCCTTCTCCCGCCTATTTTAAAATAGTTTACTATAACACCGCCAGCCACTCTAATGATACCTCTTCTCAAAAACTCGGCTATCTTCATTCTATATTACTTTTGATTCCCCGAGACTTATATCTTTTTCATTTATCAAGAACTCATAGGGAATTTTTGGTTCAAAGAGCGTGTATCTCATCTTTTCAATTGTCAACGTCCTCATGGGTTTTTCTTCCAGCTCAAGGAATGAAAGATGTATCACACTATCGCACTCAAACGCCTCTCCGTTTCCTGTATCTATTTCGTCACCTCTGGTCTCACATATTATAATCGAGGACTTCATTGGTCTGATATGTTTGAGTAGTTTGGAAAGATTTGCCCTGTATGACTTTCTGTTCTCAGCGAATATCAGCAACTTATTGACATTGTCCAAGACCAGCCTGTCAATCTTCGGATAAGATGAAATTATGTCAACAAATCTTTTTAAGGAAAGGTTACCGTCCCAAAAAGGCATATGCTCCATAGCAAAATTCTTATTCAAATACTTGCCGATATCTTTCAATGATTCTATATTTTTGCATGCCCTTATGAGCTCTTCTGGTGTCTCATTCAAAGAGATGTAACAGCACCTTTCACCTCTCTGGCAACCTTCCATCAAAAATTTCAGAGCGAAAAGAGTTTTCCCTGTTCCGGGTCCACCTGAAACCAATGTAACTGTATTCTCTGGCAAACCTCCTCCTATTAGCCCATCAAGTTTTTTCATACCCGTGCTCACAGACATGTTATCACTCCTCAAATTATCACTCCTCAAATGTTGGTATACCAAATTTGGATTTTTTTAGTTTGATTAATAAAAACACCTCATCGTTTATTCTGAAAACCTTTGCCGGAACTTTTTTTTCAAGAGTTTTTATATTATAGCGACTGAGTATTTTCTTTGGAAGCATAATTCTGTTGCTGTTGCCAAGTTTGCCTGTTGTCAAGCTGTTGCTCAAAGACTTATCATCAGATGGCAACAGTATGATATTATCTATATTTTTAGGTATAATTTCATATTCTGATTTGGAGACACGCAGATTTACTATTATCTCGTCTTTGTTTACGGTTATCGACCTTATCTCAGCCATATGATGTTATATATTTTTTTATTATATTTAAACTTTACACTATATCTGTGAAAACAAAACTAGTTTCAAAACCAAGTTACTTGGTCAACCCGTACCTATCGTTGCCGATTTTTATATTCTTTTTCAAAGCCTTTTCGATTATTTCAAATCTTTTTTTCTTCCCAACACCACTTGCTATAACCGCAATTTCTTCTTTTGGGTTTATTTTTTCCAAGTCTCTCACATTTCTTACAAGTATCTCTCTGTAACCTTCGCTGTTCAAACCTTTTACTAATCTGGGTGAGCCATATCCAGGACTGGGTACCTTGCCTTTGGATTTTTTTCGAATCCTTAACTTTGAATTAATTCCTCTGGGTTTTCTCCATTTCTCTCCAAGAGGCTTTTTTCTAAACCATTCCTGCCTTTTGAATTTGGGCTTTTTTTTCTTTATTTTCTTCCTAAGCTCCAATAACTTTGCTTTAATTTCCATTTTATTCCTCCATTAGGTATGGTTTTTTGGTGATGTATATGCCATCTTGAAAAACTCTTCTGTCAAATCCCTGAACTTTCACAGTCTGCTCAATGCGCCCACACACCATACCGACTTTTTCTTTGTCTGCGCCAGAGACATAAATCATACTTTGCTTTATTTCAACTTTTATATCATCAGGTACGGATACGTGCCTTGAGCTTCTCTCTCCCAAGAAATTCTCTATGACAAGCATGTTTCCCTCAACCTTAAGTTTAACAGGGAAATGCGAATAAACGAGTTTGAGCTCGCCGCGCCACCCCTTTGTAACTCCTAAAATCATATTCTTGGCCAGAGCCTTCCATGTTCCTACTATAGCTTTTATCTTTCTTCTTTCTATTTCAGATAATATTGCGATTTTCTTATCTTCCAATCTAATACTAACAAGCGGGTGCCTGAACTCTTTTGAAACCTCACCTTTAGGACCTTTAACATGGAGACTGCCGTCTTCGATTTTGACTTCAACACCTTCCGGAATTTCTATGTATTCACTTATCATTTTTTCACCGTGTTTAGAATTTTACTAAATTATATTTAAACATATTTATTTCTTGCCTTTGCGTTTAGTCTTAGCTGTGGCTTTTTTGGTTTTTCTCTTTTTTGGCTTGGATGGCTGATGAGATTTTTTCTTTTTTTCCTTTGTGATTTTTTGCTCTTCAATTTTTGGTATCCTGCCAACCAATGTAAATGCACCTGTGCCCATAGGTATCAGCTGGTTCATTACGATGTTTTCAACATGACCTCTGAGCGGGTCTCTTGTTCTTTTTATTGCAGCATTTATAAGATGTTTCTTTGTTTCTTCGAATGCCATCCTTGCTATAACCGAATCTTTGTTTCCAGCTACACCGTATCTTCCTATGCCCATTATTTTTCCTGTTGATGTCATGAGGTCAGCAAGTATGCCAACATATCTTATGTCGACTCCAAGACCTTGTTCTTCAATGGTGTGAACAGCCTCTCTTATTATGGAATTTCTTGCAGCTTCTATACCAAAGACATCGCACATTTCGAACGGGTTGTTGGAAACTGTCCTTGTGGGGTCAACTCCGTCTATTGATAAAACTTTTTTGAGATTAGAACCAAGCGTGGAAATTATCCATTCATCATTTTCGTTTTTTGTGACTATGACATGTGACACGCTCTTAACTCCCATTATATGGGATTCAAGTAATCTGTATTTGATTTTATGAAGATTTACATTTTCAGTTTTCTCAATTGTGGCTATGAGCTCCCTGCCTTTTATTTCAACGCTTACGTTTTTTAACTTTATATACTTCGTAAGATCGTTAACATGAATGCCATATTTTTTGAGCTTTACTGTGTCAAGTCTGCAGATTATTTTGAGGTTCAGCAGGTCTATGACATCACTAACCACAAAATCCCTAAGCTTCACTTCTTTTATCTTCTGTGCGATTTCAAGGGCTTTTTTCTCGTTCTGATGCTCCTTCCTCAGATATATTGTCATGCTTGGTGTCTCAGGAACTTTTTTGGCATCAAAAATTTCTATCAATCTCGGTAAACCTAAAGTGACCTGAATACCCGCGGTTCCTGCAAAGTGGTATGTACGCATGGTCATTTGCGTAGCTGGCTCGGAAAGTGATTGAGCTGCAACAACGCCAACCGCTTCCTCAGGGTCATACATCGCCTGTTTATAAAGATTCCTGACTCTGTCTAATATCTCCTTCCTTCTATTTTCAAGATTATTTTTCCTTATGTAATTCTCCACTTCTTCCATAATTTTTCTGGGCAATGTTATTTCTGCCATTATTATCAACCTTTTAATATATGTTCCTTCCAGTCAAGTTTGCCCCAGTCTGACTTGCTTGGGTCTATGCCGTCCTCACCTGCAATAAACTGTATTATATTTCCGTTGGAATCCCTTATCGTGTGGTCATCCCAGACCTTCAAATCCTGAAGCGAGTTCATCAACCTTCTCTGCATATAGCCAGATTTTCTTGTGCGAAGTGACTTGTCCATAAGTCCTTCCCTCCCGTTCATCACATTCCAGAAGAATTCAAACGGTGTTAAACCTTCTTTGAACCCTCTTGCAACAAAGCCGCGTGTTTCAGCTGATAGGTCACCCTTTTTAAAGTGTGGAATTGTCCTCCCAAAATAGCCCCTCTGTATGCGCTTGCCGAGGATTGTTTCCGAACCGACGCACGCAGCCATCTGCGTTGTGTTGATTTTTGAACCTTTAGCACCAGACTCTGCCATTGCGATTATATCGCTTTGTTTTATGTGTTTCATTGTTATTTCGCTTATTCTGTTGAGGCCTTCGGCAAGTGTTGAAAGTATAAGTGTTTCGAGTGATTCTTCAGGTGTCATGCCGGGCAAAGCCTTGAGTTTGCCCTTGACGAATTCGGAAACGAGTTTGTCGGACTCTTTTATCGATTTTTGTATTTCTTCTTTTATTCTTCTCATAACGCTAGCAGAAAGGTCGAGGTCAGAAAGACCTATTGAGAAGCCCCTCATCATAAGATACGCAATACCCAAGCGACCGAGGTCATCTATGAATTTCTTCAAATTATCCACGCTGACAAGCCGCCTTACCTTATTTAAAACCTTGCCCTTGAATGCACCAACACCTTTGGCATCAAGGACCCCTGTCTTGAGTTTGCCGTCCTTTATGGAGACCCATGCATCATACACGCATTTCTCTTTAACACATTTATCGCACTCTATACATGAGTTTGATTTGTATTCGATATTCAGATTTTTCGGAAGCAGAAGGCTAACAATTTCTTTTCCAGTAAATCTTTCTTGGTCTGGAAGCTCGATGCATATGCTTGCTCTTGCAAATAGTTCAGCTGCTTCTTCCTTTGAAAGGACCGTGTCTTTTTTTGTGAGCAGATAAACGCCGGATATTTGGTCTAGATCAAGGCCCACAAGCGGACCGCCAAATCTTGGTGAAGTTATATTATATTTCACATCCATGAGCATAGCAGCCTCCACTTGGGCTTCCTCTGATTGGAGGGCATGGACGTTCATCTCGTCACCATCGAAGTCTGCGTTGTATGGAGCACACACACTCGGGTTCATGCTGAATGTCCTGTGGGGCATGACCTTTACCTTGTGAACCATTATTGACACTCTGTGAAGTGACGGTTGTCTGTTGTAAAGGACTATGTCGCCATCTTGCAATTGTCTGTCAACAGACCACCCGAGTCCTATATTCTCAATCAAATCTTTCTTGTTGTCTTTTGTAACCTTTATCTTTCTTCCGTCCGGTCTTGTAACATAGTTCACCTTTTCATTCTTTATCAAATCTCTTATTCTCTTAATATTGAGCCCTGTCACACTTTCTGGTATGGTCAGCTCTTTGGCGACTTGCTCTGGTATACCTATCTCATTTATGGATATCGTTGGATTGGGGGATATCACAGTCCTCGAAGAGAAATTTACCCTTTTGCCAAGAAGATTTCCCCTTATTCTGCCTTCCTTTGCTTTCAAACGCTGTATTATGCCTTTAAGTGGACGGCCAGACCTGTGTCTTGCTTGGGGAATGCCCGTAAGCTCGTTATCAAAATAAGTTGCGACATGATACTGTAGAAGTTCCCACAGGTCATTTATTATAAATTCAGGGGCGCCTATATCTATGTTCTCCCTGAGAGACTGATTTATACGAACGATGTCAACAAGCTTGTGTGTGAGGTCATCCTCCGAACGTTCGCCTGTTTCGAGTGTGATGCTTGGTCTGACCGTAACAGGCGGTATTGGGAATAGTGTGAGTATCAGCCATTCGGGTCTCCCGCCTCTGAAACCTATCCTTTCCAAATCTTCATCTGGTATTTTTTCAAACAATTCTCTTATCTGTTCTGGGTTGAGTTCCTCTTTATCCACGTAAAATGTATAAGGTTTAGCAAATGTGATTTTCTTGTTTACATGCTTACAGTAAGGGCATTTTTTAGGTGTGTTCTTTGATGCGTTGTCAAGAGATGTGGCGTTTTTGTTCAATATTCTACCGCAACTATGGCATGTCGCCTTTAGAAGCTGGTGTATCTGTTTTGTATACATGACATGAATAATAGGTTTTGCCAGCTCAAGATAGCCAAAATGCCCGGGGCAATCTCCTATTGTTCCGCCACATGTCCTGCATCGCAAACCCGGGTCTACCACACCCATCCTTGGGTCCATAACTCCGCCATCCACGGGATAACCATCTGCATCGTAGAGGTCAGAAGTTGAAATTCTGACTGTGGCTAAAGATTTTATCATGTTTGGTGATAGTAAGCCGAATTCAATGGACTTTATCTTTGTTGTGGTATTCATAGTTCCACCACGTTCAGTTTTGGGTATATACCAAGAGCTTTCATTTCATCAAGCGTGAGTTTAAACGCATAAGATGTCTGTATCCAGAGTATTTTCGAGTCTTTGCATAACGGGCAGTATGTCTTATTTTTCATTTTGTCATGAATTGCGATCATGCCACACGACTGACATATAGGTATGAGTGTATCATCGGAAGAGAATCTTTCTTTGAGTGTTAGGGCAGCGCCATGCCCAACTAAACATTGCTGTTCCATTTCACCCAATCTCAGACCACCGCGTTTGGCACGACCTTCTGTTGGCTGGCGCGTGAGGAGTGTAACAGGACCTTTTGACCTCGCGTGAATTTTGTCCGCAACCATGTGGTCGAGCTTCATGTAGTAGACAACGCCTGTGAATATCATAACCTTGAATTTCTTGCCTGTTCTCCCATCATAAAGCGTCTCCATCCCGTCATCTCTGAATCCAAGCTTAAGCATTTCCTTTCTTATAAATTCTTCTTTTGTTCCAGAGAATGCAGACCCGTCAACTTTTCTGCCTGCAAGCGCGCCGTATTTGCCCGCAAGTATTTCAAGAAGCTGACTGACAGTCATACGTGATGGTATACCATGAGGATTGAAGACAACATCTGGCACTACACCTTTACTTGTGAAGGGCATATCTTCCTGTGGAACGAGAAGTGCTGTCACACCTTTCTGACCATGTCTTGTCGCAAATTTATCGCCAATCTCTGGTATTCTTTCGTCTCTTGTTCGCACTTTTATGAGCTGTTCGCCATTCGGTGTTTCACTTATTAAGACTTTGTCGACTATTCCCTTCTCACCATATCTTATGGTAACAGATGACTCTCTTTTGTTTTCTATGTCGGCTGTGAAATCTCCACTTGAAAGGAATCTCAAAGGTGATGTCTTGCCTATGAGAACAGAATCTGATTCAACTATCGTCTCGATATTAACTATCCCGTCTTCTGGAAGGTGTTTGTAGGCCTCTTCTCCCCTGTATCCTTTTATCCCTGGTTCAGGTATACCTATATCATCTTCTTGACCACCCCAATAACGCTTCTTTACTGTCTCGTATGTTCTGAAGTGGAATGACCTGAACAATCCTCTTTCAACAGAGCTTCGGTTGAGAACAATCGCATCATTCATATTGAAGCCGTCCCACACAAGTATGGCAATTACTATATTCTGACCGTAGGGGTGTTCTTTAAGAATTTTGTCACTCATTGTGTCGACCAGAGGCATTTGCGGGTAGTTTAGAATGTTGAATTTTGTATCTGTCCTTAACAAGAAATTGTCTATAGGCGAACCTATAGCCTGACCCACCATTTTTGCCCCGTAGTTCACGCGGTCTCCTCTGTTGTATTCGGGATATGGGTTCAAACTTGCAGACGTCCCGAGAATTGAAAGTGGATTGAGCTCAACGTGCGTGTGTTCCTTTGTGATATCCGATGGGTGCAATGCTATGTATGTATTTTCCTCTTCCTCTGCATCGAGATATTCCATTATACCATTTTTCACGAGATAGCTCCATGTAATTTTTCCTTTTTTAAGCTTTTCTATGTGCTCTTTTGTGAGCTTTGGCTTACCGTTTTCGACTATTATCAACGGTCTTCTTGCACGACCTGAATCAGTATTAATCCTTATTTCATTTGACTTTTCGTAATAAACAATGTTTAATTGATCAGACAAAATGCCCTGTCTTCTTTTTTTTCTTGTTTCGGATACAAACTTAATAGGTTCTTTGGTCTTTCCTATAAAGTCTCCATTGAAATAAATATCAGCTTCCCTTCCGGTTATTTTTTTTGCTGTCATTTTATCATACCTTTTATAGTTTTCAAAATCTCCTCTTCCTCGCTTTCAGGCAGGCCGGGTGTTATTTCAGTAAACAAAGCAAGATGTTTTCTCAGACCTATTGAAGAACCTTCTGGTGTTTCAGCCGGGCAAAGCCTTCCCCATTCGGTCGGGTGTATCTGCCTTGCTTTGAAGTGCTCCTGCGTGGGTGTAAGCGGGGACAGAACAGACCTGAGATGTGATATAGTCTTTATGTAAGAGCTTCTATCCAGCCTTTGGGACACACCTGTTCTTCCACCTATCCATGTCCCTGTGGCAAGCGATGACAGAATTTGTTTTGTCACTGTGCTTGCCTCGATTATTGATTGGACCGAAGGGTATTTACCTCTTTTTACAAGTTTCTGATAATTATATGTCATTTTTGCTATCAACCCCCATCTGCCAAGCAGTATTGACCTGAAGAGCTGCTCGAACAGCCCGCCAGCCATGAGAAGGCGTTTGTTAGCGTAATGGTCTATATCATCTTCAGGTGTGATGTCAAGCTTTACCCATATGCATTTCCTTATAACTCTTGTCAGATATTCTGCCTTTCTCATTCTGTCCTTCTTTTCCTGACCGAGATGTGGGAGGAGATACCTGTCAAGTATCTGATTAACTCTTTCTTCCATATACTCTCTTGAAACCTTTATTTTTCTGCCAATGAAGTTGATAGCGTCTTCGGTCGTTATAACATCAGTTTCGTAGAGGTTTGTATAAAATTCATTTAGAATCCTGTCATCTTTTGATATCATGTCGCACATTTCTTTGTCGTTTTCAAGACCAAGCGCCTTGAGAAGAACAACGATGGGGAGCTTTTTGATATTGGCAAATGAGATGTTTATTTCGCCATCAGGTTTCATTTCGAACAGATGCCTTTGTTTGAAGCCTGATTTTTCGGAGTTAACCCTCACTGAAACACCGCCTTCAGATGTTTTTTCGAATATAGGTTTGTTAGAAGCGATCTCCTCTATGAGGACGAGGACGCGTTCGGTCCCATTTATTATGAAATAACCACCCGGGTCGGTTGGGTCTTCACCCACAGAAATAAGCTCTTTTTCATCAAGTCCTGACAACGTGCAGATTTTTGAGCGCACCATGATAGGGAGGTCGCCAATATGAACCCTTTCAGAAGGGTCTTGAACACCGTTCACGATAGGCGTGATGTTGATAAAGATGGGTGCCATGTATGTCAGATTTCTTATTCTTGCCTCGTTAGGGTATATTACTCTTGTTGAGCCGTCTGCCTCATGGATTTCTGGTCTACCTATTTCGATATCGCCGAATTTGAGTTTAAAATCTTCCCTCTCCTGTGAAATTCTTATCACGCCTACTTCATCTATTAATCGTTTCAAGCCGAAGCTTACGAAATTGTTGAATGAATCTATTTGATATTTCACCCATTTCCTTTCTTCTTCGAAGCTTTTTATCATTGCAACAAAACTCATATCTTCACCTTTCATTCAAATGCCGAGTCATATTGTACAATTTTCCAGAAGCGCATCGCGTGAGAGTCGCCTCGCTTTCAGAAAACCTTCTCATTTTTATTGGAAGCAACATGTCTGTGTTAATAAGACCACCCTTTCACTCTCACATGGCTAAACAGCCGATGGGAGTGGGTTGAAGACAGTATTTAAATTTTGTTGGATATAAGTTAAATACTTTATGCAAACATTTAAATAGTTTTTGGTTTTTACCTGATTTTAGATTGAGAAATATCATGGGCCCGGCGGGGATTTCGAGCATTTACCTATCGAACCCGCGACCCCCAGGTCGCTTCTCGCAGAGCCTATCATTGGTTGAACCTCAATACGCTTTTAATCCTTGATTAAAAGCCTGGTGCTCTGCGCCGAACGATATGGGTTTACATATCAGCTACCGGCTGAGCTACGGGCCCATGATTGGAGTGAGCGCCTCGGTCGGGATTTGAACCCGAGTCCTGGGAGGTCTGCAAGCCTGATATGGGAGCGAAAGCTCCTGTTTTCGCTTAAGTCTTTTGGGTAAAAGGCTTATGACAGTCCCAGATGATTGGCCCAACTTGCCTGTTGTTAGGCCACTACACCACCGAGGCAATTATATATATTTTATTTTCTATTAATACAGAAAATATATTAGCTTTTCGTTTTTAGCAATAAAACAGAAACAAAGGTGAGCAGCTATCTGGCTTTCCCGCATGTTCTGCAGTACTCGCCAGACCGTTGGGAGGCTTAACTTCCGTGTTCGAAATGGGAACGGGTGAGCCCTCCCGCTTTGGCCGCTCAATAAATCTTTTGCGGTTGTTATTTATAAATTTATCTTTATCACGGACCCATATGTATCAGATAGCTATAATCTTCGTCTCCAGGTCTGTATGAACCTGTTTCTTCTTTATTAAGAGGCTTAAGAGGCATAAGTGTAAAATCTGGGTTGAAACAATACCGACCTGATGCGTTGCGATTCTGTTCTTTCGACATGTTTTCATCTGACATGCATTTCACCTCCTTGTGTTCATTATATTTGCAATGTGATTTTCCAAGATTGGCGCTTATTGCCTTCATCACCTTTCTTTTTCTGACTTCGCCTACAAATTTTAAAACACTCTCGGGGCGTTTCGGATTCAAGGGTATCTCATCTACTATCTTGCCTTCACGCCAAAGAGCGAATGTGAGGGTTTTCCCCTGAGCCCCGAGTACTAACACCAATCTATAGCCCTCGTCTCGTAGGAAATTCAAAGACTTATCCAAGTCCCGAATTTCAGGATAGTTTTTTAGATGTTCGTACATTCTATCAACCTCCTTTTAGGAGTCCCCCGAATCGGGTCACAGAAATAATTACTCACCAGACCCGGGGAAACTCCCAGGTCTAGATGAGCAACATGATAATGCCCAAGATTACGACGGAGAATGGACTAATTATTTTTTTCCAAGACTTCTCCCTGTCTTTCTTTGTTCTTGGGCACATATGTACTCTCTCGTCTTTTTGTTTATGGTATGGTCGGAGAAGTAAAAACCCGACCATTTAGATTGACATAATCAAAACTATGTCAGATACAAACTTCATGAACTCTGGTGTTGATTTTTTGAACATTCTTCTTTATACTTAACAACAATTATTTAAATTCTTTTCGAGCAGAAATTTTTGTACGCAGTATTATGGACTGGCCGGGATTTCCAACATAAGGGCGCCACGCCCGCCCTTATCAACCCTTCCGAGCCATAAGGGAGCCTTCCCCTCCCTTATCAACCCTTCCGGGCCAATGAGGTTTTAATTTGAACCCGGGGCCTCTCGGATGCGAGCCGAGCACTCTACCGCTGAGCTACCAGCCCATTGTGTGAAAGAGTCACCGTTGTCAATTTATTGTTTTTTAATAATTGTTTATAAAATTTAATCGAATGGGTGAACGAATTTTTGTCATGCATGAACACTTCGCTAGCAAGCACCACTGGGATTTGCGGTTGGAAATGGACGGTGTTCTGAAGAGCTTCGCGATCCCGAAAGAACCCC
>JAGGYQ010000062.1 GCA_021162425.1 Candidatus Aenigmatarchaeota archaeon | reverse complement strand
GCCTGTTATACTGCCTTGAGTAGCATTTGTCTGATTTATCTCTGTTGTTATGTTTGGTTGTGCAAACTCCGACACAACCTCTACCTTCTGGGTTACAGACGCTTCTGAATTTTCAGACACAGCTTTAATAGAAACTTCGTATATTCCGGGCTTCACATCGAATCCGGGAGAAGCGTACACGTAAATATACTTTTCTTCATCAGGTTGAAGAGAAACCGTGCCAACACTAAGATGTATCCATTCAGGGCCATCGGCTTCGAGTTTGTATGTATCTGTGCGTTCTCCTGTGTTTTTTATTTTAACGCTAAACGCCTCGCCTTTACCTGCAGTTATTTGCAACACCTTTTCATGCTCTTTTGTAGAAACATCAACACTGTAACACTCCCTCTTCGGTTTTACTATTAATTTTATAGGTTTTTCGATTGACGCATGCTCCGAATATGCCCTAAACTTCAAGGTATATTCGCCCTCAGGATAGTCAACCTTCAATCTTGTGGCAAACATCTTAAGTTGCTGGGGAGATAAAGAAGCGTTACCTATTGTCTTGTTCTCAATGGATATAATATACTCATCGTTAAATTTTCCTGTGTTTTTAAGAACGAGTGTGTAATCCACTATTTCGTCTTTGCATACACTTGCCTCTTCTGGTGTGACTTCGAATTGGAGCGAGTAGCAGTTTTCAACAAAAAGCAAAACCATGTCCTCGTCCTTAACATCTCCGCTGGAAGCGACAACAGTTAAGTTGTATTCTTTTCCTTTTTCCAGTTTATCTGTGTCAACCGTCAGTTTAACAGTTTTTATTTCCCCGGGCATGAGCACAACTTTGTTTTCCTCAAGGATGCCCAGACTTGCTGTCAAGCCGAACGTGTCTTCAACACTTCCCGTATTTTTCACGATTATGTTATATTCGGCTTCAAGGCCTCCACATATTTCGTGTCTGGCAGGAGATACTATGACAGCGACATCTTTACACTCTACTGCATTGACCGAACCTGTAATCAATTTCTTTGCTTTTGGATAGGACGCTGATGAAACTGTTATGTTGAAGTCTGTTTTACCCTTGAATTCGGGAGACGCTGTTATGTCGATTGATTTTTCTTCACCAGGTTCTAATTCGAATTGTTTTTCGCTCGCGGAAGCCCAATCAGGAGCATAAATGTTGTAGGAGTCTTTTTTTGTCCCGATGTTCGTTACGACCAATGAAAACTTCGAGCTTCTGCCCATACATGAAGTTGATTCATGCGGCTGCAAGGATAGAGAGAAATCGTAGCAGTTCTCAACATTGAGACTTGTTTGAAATTCTGCATGCGCGTATGATGTTTGCGAAGTAGCCGAGGCAGATATTGTGAATTTCCCTGTTTGGGACGGTGCGGTTATGTTTATTCTCAATGCTTTTGTCTCTCCTGATAAAAGCTTAACAACGTCGGAGTACATACTTCCACTCCAAGATGAAGTTACGTCGATGTCGAATGTTTCCGTGTCTTTCCCGTCATTTGTGATATTTATCGTATAGAGAAATTTTTTGTCTTTGCAGACATCGAGACTTCTTTCACCCGAGAAGACAACAGAATGGCATTTGAGAACCTCGACATCTAGACCAGTAAATATTGTCTCGTATCCGTTGCTGACACCGACAGAAATCTTGTATATGCCTGGATTGACATTCGGTGGATTCACAAAAAACCGTATGGTCTGAGTTTCGCCAGATGCAAGTGTTATGTCTGGTTGTATGAACGCATTGTCAGGGACAGCCCAGCCATCTGGCATTTTAAGGGAAAGAAAGTATGTATGTGTCTCATCGTCGTTGTTTGTAATCACAACATCAACAGGAATCGTGTATCCCGGACAACCAGATATTGTATTTTGGGACAGCGTAACGGAGAAATCTGTGTATGCAAGGGTATTTTGACTGAAAACAAGGATTAGCGCAAATGCAACAATCGGCCATATTGCTTTCTTGCATTCCATTTTTACCACTTATTCTGTTGTTGACTGGTTAATACCTAATTAGTGATTAAATTTAAAAACATATACTGTATACAGTCAGGATTTGTTTCAATCAATGTTGAACAGGTTCCGAAAAAATGCATCAAGCCTTTCGACTGTCGTGCGTTGCTTTTCTAAAATCAGTATTATCCCCTCGCTGTTTCCTTTTTGTTCTCCGCACGCAGCCCTTATTTTTAAACGTCCACTCCTCTGAATTTTATACGTATTGAGGTCATACTCTTTTATTGACCCTCCTTCATCTTTTACCAGCAAACTCTTTCCCCTTCGACCAAAACCTGCTAGTGGGTAGAATTTGTTCTCATTTATATCGTAAATGCCTATAATATTTCCAGCAGTTTCAGTAGTATATTTTTTTATATCTTCAATCTCTATACGCATTTGGATTCTGTCTTTTTTCAAAATCTCTCACCGATGTCGCGTTTTTGCCTAAATTTTGCCACCGTGTTATCCGCTATAAGGGGTTACCCTGCGATACTCATCGTACTTTTCTTTTTCAAATCTGTCATGAGCAGCGAATATAATCAGAGCAAATATTATGAGCACAATGCCTATAGATACATAAGGGTTTTTCTCCATAAATGTTATCATACCTGAAAAAGGCATATAGGTCTCGGTGTGCGGCAATGGCAAAGCAACATACATATTTATCTTTTTCTCGAATACTCTGTCTCCAGCCTTGATGACAATCGTAAATTGATATGAACCTGCTTCCTTCGGGACAACGTAAATGTAAGTGGTTTCCCTGCCTTTTACATCCACTTTCTCGGGATATGTTATCCAATTCTCTGGCAAACCTTTGACCGACAGCTCGAATGTTCGGAGTTCTGGACTTTCTAATACAAGAGTCAAGACCCTGCCTGAATTTTTCTTTGTGTCGAAGCTCTTCGGCTCTATGTGAACATCAACTTCTGCGACTTCTATCCTCTTTTCTTTCTCCTTTTTTATAAAGACCTTTGAGTCGAGAGAATAGAAGTTGATTGATGCGCGTTTTTCTTTGTACCCGCCGCATGGCATATGGACAAGAATTTTAACTTTATGAGAACCTGTCCTGCCTGAAAATTCGAATCTTTTTTTGACCTTCTGGCCTGAATAAAGATACCGTGTATACGTATCTTTCAGGTTGTCATCAACATAGAATTTCATGGTAAATGTTCCTGACCTGCCTGTGTTTTTAATTTCTGCTTCGACCCACGCTGTTTTATTTTCCGGGACATAGGAGCTGTAATCGAAAGTTGTGAACAAAACACCGCATCCGCCATAGTGTTCGCCGCTGGAGGCATGAACTGCGATCGGCGAGCTCCAATATGATTCAACGCCGTAACTATCCCTGACTTTTACCCTGACATAATAAGTTCCTGGTGTTGAGTATGCATGATAGATATATGGTGTGTTTGAAGGTAACCATGCGCTTTTGCTGCCGTCACCGAAATCGAATATATACTGGACAATATAGCCGTCTGGGTCGTACGATTTCTCACCTGAAAAACGAATATATTCACCCACCGAAACATCTGTATCATCTGCTGAGACAACAGCGTGAGGCATTAGATTTCCATGGTATGGCGGGAAGAATGGTATATATTCGGAAATCATGACAGGCAGCGATTCACACGTTGCTAACGCGCTCATTGTGTCATACACCATGACCTTGCATTTAATCCAGTCACCAGAGTGAGTATAGCTCGAGTCCAGAACATCAGACGATGTGTCGCTCGAACCGTAAATCTTTTTGGTTGATGTCCTGATGACATATCCATTCCTATACCAGATAAAAACAATGTTATCAAGATTATCATCCGTGTCTGTCGCGAGGACAGAGCACGTCAAATCTTGCTGAGGGTTGGGGTGTCTTGGGGTGATCTCCACGTAGGTTACTGCTGGCACAGAATTAGCTGGCAAATGACCTACGTGGACAGCATGAGTTTCGAAATCGTAAGCGTGTTCAAAGTCATACACCTTTGCCTCGCATTCAACAACATCGCCCGCCTCTGTAAACCATGAGCTCAGGACATCCTCTGCTCTGTCAAAAGAGCCGTAGACAAGCTTATTCACCTGTCTTTTCATCTGACCATTCACAAACCATGTGAACTGAACGTAATTGAGATTGCCATCTTGGTCTGAAACTTCAACTGAGCATGTCAAATCATTATATTTCGTTGGTGATTCAGGTGTTATCCATACAGACTCTATACTCGGTGTCAAATTATCTGTCGAGTTCCCAGCTGAAGATAAAGCCAGCAGAACTATGAATACAATAAAGAGAATCATTCTAAAGTTAAGAGCTACACCTTTCATAATCTTTCACCATCAGTTTCTTTCCAACATCAACCAAACCATGAGTCTTGTCTGAATTTCATCCCATTTATTATGTGCATACAATGGGTTCGTACTCGACACCCTCCCATATAATTTACTATTTATAAGTGATAATTAAATGTAGGATTTATAAGCTTTTCGGTCAGGCAAAACACATATATAAAGCAGCCAAAACCAAAATAAATCATGCCCAACTTGTTTGGTTGCAGGACATTTAGAGTAGCAAGGACGCACAAAAAGAAAGATAAATACACTAAAAAAAGACCACCTGTGAAAAAAGGTCAGACTCTCACAGTTTACATAGAGGATATGAGTAAAAAGGGAGACGGGGTAGCGAAGGTTGAGGGCTTCGCGGTTTTCATTCCCGGCGCGAAAGAAGGTGAATTAGCGAAAGTTAAAATAATTGAGGTTAAGAAGAACTGCGCTGTCGGTAAAAAAATAAAATGTTAAAAATATTTTATTTCCACAATTTGCGCACCGCCTGATATCTTCTCTATCTCTTTAATCAGTTCTTTTGGGTCTTTTGGTAATGTTTCTTTTACAGATAATCTATATACATCTTTTACATCTTTTTTTACATCTTTTGCTGAATCTGTCAAAAGAGGCTCATAATCTGTGTCCATTACCAAATTTGTAATGAATTTTTTTAAAAGTTATCTTTCCCAAAAATATTCGCGTTATCCAACCTCTATCCCGGGTTTCCCGGGGAGCGCAACCGTCGCTTTCTTCGATTTCGATTCTTCTGCCTTCGCTATTTCGAATTTGCACCCGAATTCCTTTTCGAGGAAGTCTTTCGAATCCGTGAACACCCGAAGTTCGAAATCTTGGTCCGCGACTTCGTAAACTCCTCCGGCCTTCAATGATTTTTGAATGATTTTTGCAACCTCCTCTCCGTGCTTCCTGACGTCAGGGTTTTTCATGACCTCGGACATTATCTCTCTAAAATCCCTCGTCTTTTCGAAAGTCTTCCTGAGCAGTTTGAAAAGTTTATATTTCCATGAGCTGGCGACGTATATCCTTATCACCTTCGGCTTGTCTATCTTCGCGAGTTTCAGGACCTCGTTTATATCGTTCAATACGCTCTCTATGATTTTCTCACCCATCTCGAGCTTCTCGTCTATCTTCTTTTCATCATACTCCGGCCATTTTTCATTCGAAACGAACGGTTTTTTCCCTATTGATTCCCACACCTCCTCGCAGAAATGCGGGGCAAAGGGAGTGAGCATTTTCACCTGTGTTTCCACGAAATTCGCTATCAGCTCTTTGTTGTAATCTCCTCCCGTCCTTTTCATATACCATTTCAAATATCTGTGCATATCGAAGAGTATCGTTTTCACCGCGGATTTGAAGAGCATGTTCTCGAGGTTTTCAGTCGCCTCCTTAACGCTCTTGTGTATCATGGATTCGAACCAAGAGTCTATGAATATCCTGTTCTCCCTTCCCTTCCCGTAGTTCTGCTTCGCAAACTCGTATATCTCGTTAAATCTTTTCTTCGCAGTATCTATAAAGGAGAATTCGAAGTTTGCGTCGTCCAGACCCTCGCCCGCATTCGCGGAAGCGATGCGAATGAGGTCCGCCCCGTACTTCTCCAGAAGTTCGCGCATGGTGTAGAAGTTTCCGAGGGATTTCGACATTTTCTTCCCGTCAATCATTATCCTCCCGTTTATCTCGTACGCTTTAGGCCAGTATTTCTCGGGGAAAATGGCAGTGTGGTTAAACAGACAGAAAGCGAGGTGGTTCTGAATGAGGTCCTTCGCCGAGTTCCTGAAATCGAACGGATACCAGTACTCAAAATCTCTACGCATGATTTTAAGCATATCCGCAGGGATACTGCATGATTTTGAAACCTCTTCAATGTTGCCTTTACCGAGAAATACATAATCGAAAAAATCATCGTTTAATTTATCTATGGAGAATCCATAATCTTCTGGATGTTGTAAATATTTTGCTATCGTGCAGTACGCCATCTGAAGAGTGGAATCGCTCAAACTCTCGATCACCCATTTCTCGTCCCATGGCAGACGCGTTCCCAGACCAAACTCGCGGGCGCATGCCCAGTGGTCGAGCCAGTCAATAACGTATTCGAACTGCCTCCTCACTTTCTCCGGCCACAGTTTAAGCTTCGAAAGGCATTTGTGCGTTATTTTTTTCCACTTCGGGTCGTTGTACTCTATGAACCACTGGTCTGATACGATTTTCACCACACACTCTGTCAAACATCTGCATACGACTTTTCCGGTGAGTTCGTAGAGAACGTCTGCCTCGCCCTTTTTGATCAACTCGTTCCTCACGAGAACCTTCGCCTTCTCCACGGGCATGCCCGCGTACTTCCCGCAGTTCTCATTCATCTTTCCCTCGTAGAAGCCCTTTTTGTAAACGAGCTTTTTCGCGCGCTCGAGCTTCTCCCTTTCGTGCTGGTTTTTGATACCCATCTCTTCCACAACCTTAACGGCGGCGAGGTTGCCGAGGTCCTTCGAATCGATTATGGGGATGGGTTTTATCTTCTTTATCTTTTCGCAGTCCAGCCCGAATTTTGCGCATTCCTTCTCATTCGTCTGGAGGTCGCGAAGCCCTATGTAATCGTCAGGCGCGTCGGAGGGAACGGAGGTCACGATACCCGTTCCTTTCTTCGGGTCGCAGAAATACGAGGGGAGAATAATTATTTCTCTCTCTATCCCCGGTGCTTTCACATACTTTCCTATGAGTTCCCTCCCTTTGACCTTCCCTGCTTCCTTAACCTCTTTATCCTGCTCCCTGAGTTTTTC
>JAGGYQ010000016.1 GCA_021162425.1 Candidatus Aenigmatarchaeota archaeon | reverse complement strand
CTTCTATAGCTGTGCGTTTATTCCCGTCTATGAATGGGTGCATTATTATAATATCATGAAGGAGCATTGCTGCTTTCCTATATAAATCAGTTTTAGAAGATTCGACTTTGTTAACTATGAAATCAAGTTTATTTCTATCAACTATTCCTGCTTCTCCGCCGAACTCTTTTATGAGCCTGTCATGAATCTGAATAATCTCTTCAACTGTCAGATATTTCATGAATAATAATTTCATGAATAATAATTAGATATGGTATAATTTATTGTCCTCGCTTGCGACTCTCTCACTTCATTCGAGTCTTCACTTCGTTCAGGTCACTTGACAAGCGTTATCAGGTTCGCCGGACGCTTCCATTGGTTCACCCGAATCCTTCCTAAAGGAGGGACTTCTGATAACGCTATATGATGTTAGTTTCAATTCGAGGGCGACATGCTCGAAATATTATATAGAATTTCTCATCTAATAAAATGAGGTTTATATTTCGCTTTTTTAAGAGTCCCCTCTTTTACCAATCTCCTAACTAATGGCAAATGTTCAATTCCTATTCTACCAACATATAGTGTATCAAAATCTCCATCGATTACTGCAAATTCCTTAACCTTTCCATATCCATCCAGATAAACATGGTCTTTAATATATCCACCAGCTCTATGTGCTCTTACTGCCAAACTCCATGCTTGGTCATTGGTTAAATCATAGCTCTTTAACCTGTCAAAAGTTTGTTTGAAATTCAAACCTTGGCAAACAGAATCCACGGCTATAACTCTAGCTGCATAATCTCTCATCATTTCTTTGCTTGTATTGTTTGTCATTTCTTCAAAATACAAAGCTAGTCCTTCTTCAGTGGATAAATAGCCCGGCAACCCTAATGCGAATATTTTAAGAGGTTGCTCATAACCATTTGCAGCTCTCAAAGCATGAACACCAACTTCGTGTACTTTTAATCTTTCAATATCAATTTCAGCAAATTTCCTCTCCTTACAAACAGTAATTTTCTTCTCAGCGGCGTAAACTGTTGTTAATCTTTTATCTGAAAGTTCAACATGCCAATCAGCAAGACCGTTTTCAAATAAAGCTTCTTGCAATGCATTTCTAATCAGTTCAGAAGATACTCTTTTTTCTGCTTCTATGTTAGGAGTTTCCCTTAACAATTTATCTGCATATTCTACAAGTTGTTCGCTTGGGGGACCATAAATCATAATTGTAGCTTCCCTAACAATATCTTCATCCCCCCTATTAGCGATTATTCTGTTTTCAAGCAAAATGTCCCTTTTCTTTCTTTCAAAAATTGTTCCCAGCTCATCATCAGGGATTTCAATTGATTCCAATCTTTGTTCAATTTCTCGGGGGTCATATTCTAAATCTCTATACGAGAAACGAGGATTCTGTATACTGCCAGCCAGGAATTCCTCCTTTTCCTCTTTTTCATTAACAGGTTCAATATAATAAAGAGGTTTTACCTTCTTAGCACTATCTATAAGTGCCTCGTCCAATAGTTTTAGAGCTTGAATATCCGCCATTTTAACACCTCTATATAAAGTATACGAAATAACTCATATTAAAACTTTCTATTATTTCACTACTAATAAACAACTACATTATGTAAAGGAAAGCAGAAATATTTTCCAAAAAGATTCATTCTTAGTCAGAGCTTGCAATCCTCGCTTTGTCCGAGCCTTCCATCCAATCGGTCACTTAACAAAAGCTAAAAATTATTAAAACTGACCGTAAAGAAATACTTATGGTGAAAATAGCCCCCTCGATCCTTTCAGCCGATTTTTCGTGCCTTGAAAGAGAAATACGTTCGGTCGAAGAAGCGGATATGATACACGTTGATGTCATGGACGGTCATTTCGTTCCAAACATAACATTCGGCCCCCTTGCTGTCAAAGCTTTGCGAAAGCTGACAGACAAACCTCTCGATGTTCATCTCATGATAGAAAATCCTGAAAAATATATCAATGCGTTCGCAGAAGCTGGGGCAGATATAATCACCATACACGCGGAAGCATGCGACAATATTGAGGAACTTGTGAGAATGATAAAAGATACTGGATGTAAAGTTGGTGTATCCATAAAACCAAAAACCGAGATAGACGTCATCGGGCACATTCTGGATAAAGTTGATTTAATTCTCGTTATGACAGTTGAACCGGGGTTCGGTGGTCAGAAATTGATAGAATCCGTTCTCCCGAAAATAACAAAATTGAAAGAAATAATAAAATCAAAAAATCTGAACGTGGAGATAGAAGTAGATGGTGGTATAAACAAGGAAACATGTTCAAAAGTTGTTGAAGCAGGAGCGGATATATTGGTCGCTGGCTCTGCGGTGTTCAAAAATGATGATCATGCAAAAGCATTGAAAGAAATTAAAAGTATAGTTGACAAAATAAAACCTGAGGGGTGATAGGTTATGGATATATTCATAGATTCAGCTGATATCGAAGATATCAAAAAAGCTATGGAGTACGGTGTATGTTCCGGTTGCACAACAAATCCTTCTCTTATAAAGAAAGCTATCGATAAGTTGAAAGCCAGAGGGGAAAATATCAACATGGAAGATTACATAAAAATGATATGTGAGACGCTGGGTGAAGGGAGGCCGATAAGTCTCGAGGTGATAAGTTTGGATGCCGATAGTATGATAAAAGAAGCAGAAACACTTTACAATAAATTCAATTCAATTGCGAACAATGTTGTGATAAAGATTCCCGTGAACACGGCAACATCAGAAGATGGAAATCATTATGAAGGTTTGAAAGCCATAAAAGCACTGAGTGAAAAAGGAATCCCTATCAACGCGACGTTGATATTCACACCAGAGCAGGCGTTGCTAGCAGCAAAAGCCAGAGCGAAATATGTGAGTCCTTTTGCTGGAAGAGTTGATGATTTCATAAGAACAAATGCAGGTATAAAATTTGAAAAACCTGATTACTTCTCAGCTGAAGGAAGAAAAGAGGGCGGAAGAATTCTCGAAGACAATGGAATAGTCAGTGGTGTTGATCTCGTAGCAAGGATAGTCGATACATTTGCAAATTACGATTTGGAAGCGAAGATAATAGCAGCATCCATGAGGAATGCAAGACAGGTAAGAGAAGTAGCTGAGCTCGGCGTTGATATAGCAACTGTTCCATTCTATGTAATAGAACAGATGTTGAAACACCCAAAAACGTTTGAAGGCATTGTAAAATTCTCGAAGGACGTCGTGCCCGAATACAGGAATTTATTCAGTTAAAAGATATAATAGATAAAATCAAAAATTCAATAATGAGAAAAATAGTTATTGGAATTATAATTGTTTTAATTGTTGTAGCTTCTGTTACATTACTTTACAAACCATATCATCCTGTCCGTGAAAGTTTTAAATCACCTCCTTTACATGAAGAGCGACAAAACCCTGAATATACTGGATGCCCTGTTGAAAACATACAAGATATTGATAGTTGCGCCTCGTATTGTGTTGAACATATAGGGTGGGACCGTTGCAAAGAATGGTGCATGGAAAACCCCGGGAAATGCAGAGTGGATATGGTTGAACCGCCTGAAGGAGAACCAAAGTATTGGAAAATATACAGTGTTAATTTCTGGGAAGATGACTACATCGATGATATAAAAGAAATAAGCAAAATGAACGGAAACATGATGATGATTTTCTTTTCTGCTTCCCCTCTCCCGGACGGGTCGCTTGATGTGTACAGACACGAATCAAAAGAAATCATGGAGTTGACATTTGCAAAAGGTATAGCCACCGCTCATGAAAATGGTTTACATGTAATTTTCGATTTGGAGGTAGGTGGTCCTGAAGCATTACCTGCAGAGAACAGGGATGCGTTTTTGGAGAACTATAAAGAATTCATAACGGACTGGGCAAAGTTCTGTGAGAAATATAAGGTCTATGCGTTCAATCTCAACAGCGAACTGGACAATGAATTTTTCATCCCGGAAAACTGCGAGGGGGAATGCAAAAACAAAGAGGTTGGCAGATTGGCGCAGGAACTGCTCAAGGAAGTGAGGAAGCATTACCGCGGAAAGGTGGGTGTTGGCGTTCTCTACACATGGTCTGGTGATTATAATCTGACAGGATACGATTTCTTCACCACAAATCTTCCATGCGGGGACGGGGATGTGGAGGGTTGCGTTGACTTTTATGGAGAAGCGATTTCAGGGGCAAATGCCCTGAAAAAGAAATACAACGTGCCAAAATTCGTTATAGGAGAAGTGGACATATTCTCGGAGAATGACGCAACACCTGAGGGTATGGAAGCTGTTCAAGGATTCACTATTGTCAGTGAACAGGAAGAGGTTGAATTCTACAACAATTTCTTCGAAAAATATGCAGACCGGGTGGATGGCATAACCATAACATACTCTGATCCGTTGGGTGTTAAGACCGGCCCTGCCAGAGACGTCGTTAGCGAATGGTTCAAAAATTTATAAATTATGAAACAAAGGAATAACAGAGTGGTAGCATGAGGATTTCGATTATCGGGACAGGTTATGTCGGTTTGTCCACAGGCGTGGGCTTTGCTGTGAAAGGGAACGAAGTAATATGTGTGGATGTAATCCCAGAAAAGGTTAACATGATAAATAAAGGCATTTCGCCCATATACGAGCCTGGTATGAACGAGAAACTAATGGAAGTTCTGGATAAAGGACTTATCGAAGCTACCTCCGACCTGAAAAAAGCAGTTATGGCTACACATATAAGTTTTATATCCGTTGGGACACCATCGAGAGAAGACGGCTCAATTGACTTGAAATATATCAAGGAAGTCTCGAAGCAGATAGGAGAAGTGCTGAGAAACAAAGAAGGATATCATGTCATTGTCGTGAAATCGACAGTCGTGCCTGGAACAACAGAGAATGTCGTTATAAAAAATCTCGAAGAGCATTCAGGCAAAAAAGCGGGAGAAGACTTTGGCGTATGCATGAATCCAGAATTTTTGAGAGAGGGCAAAGCACTTGAAGATTTTTTAAATCCTGACAGAATTGTAATAGGTTCAATAGATAAAAGGTCTGGCGATGTCCTCGAGGAACTATACAAAAATTTCAATGCTCCTATTCTAAGGACTGATTTGAAAACAGCTGAAATGATAAAATATGCAAGCAACGCCTTTCTCGCAACAAAGATTTCATTCGCGAATGAGATCGGCAATATCTGCAAAAAACTTGGAATAGATGTGAACGAGGTTATGAGAGGTGTTGGAATGGATCACAGAATCTCACCATACTTCTTGAATGCAGGAGCTGGCTTCGGTGGTTCTTGTTTTCCGAAGGATGTTAAAGCGTTGATAAACAAAGCCATAGAAGTTGGGTATGAACCTAAACTGCTGGAACAAACCATAAAAGTTAACGAGAAACAAAAGGTAAAACTCGTAGAACAACTTAAAGAAAAAATTGGCAATCTAAACGGTAAAACTATCACTGTTCTGGGTTTAGCATTCAAACCGAATTCAGATGATATAAGAGAAGCGCCTGCCATAAATATAATTTCAAAACTGTTGGAAAAGGGGGCGAAGGTAAAGGCATATGATCCAAAGGCTGTCGAAAATATGAGAAAGATTTTCCCAAATGTATTATACGCGGATGATATGAAGTCCGCCCTGAAAAACAGCGATGCGTGTCTGATAGTGACGGATTGGGGAGAATTCAAACAACTTGAAGATAAAGATTTTGATGTAATGAGAAATAAGGTGATATTGGAGGGGAGGAAAGTTTTGGACAAAAACAAAGTTAGTAATTTTGATGGAATTTGCTGGTAATCACTTTCCCTTTCTTTTCGCCATCATAGAGAAAATTCTCCTTCTTTTGGCATACTGCTTGGCTTCAGTCAGGTGTATCTCGTGCATGTATTTGACATCTTCTATGGAGTAAAATGCCCTTGGGTCGAAATCTTTTATAATCCTGACAACACTTCGGATTTTCTTCCTCTTCACTATCGTGAAAACCATGTGAACGTTCGATTTATTTCCCTTAGCGTCTATAGTTGTCGTTTTGTATCCAGATGATTCGAGCTTTTCTATCAAACGCGTTGGGTTTTTCTTCGTTAAGACGCTCACACTCATATAGCCCATGGCTATTTTATCTTCCAGAATTATGCCCATAAATGTGCCGGAGGCAAATCCAGCTGCATACGCAATATAATTGATAAAATTTGTGAGATTCTGCATTATCTGTGTTATCGCGAGTAACCATACAAGAATTTCAAAGAATCCCATAATAGGGGCGAAGTATTTCAAACCTCTGGATATAAATATTATCCTTATAGTCCCCATTGTAACGTCCACTATTCTCGCTAGAAATATGAGGATCGGCAATACAACGTATTCCAATATCTCAGGCTGCATCATACAAACCCCTCAACACCAAATTTGTATCTACTCCTATATAAAGATACTCCAACACAGAAAAAGTTTAGTCAAAAAGCAAATAATGGACCTCGGAAGAGGTCCGAAAAAGAAAAATCAGATTTTCTTAACCCTTTCTATTCCAACTTTTCTGACAAATGCCTTCTTTATTTTTTCAGGAAGCCAAGATGGTCTGTTTTCTGGTGCCTTAACAACCTTGACCTCGCCCTTGAAGACGTGGATTGTGTATGTTCCATCCTTGTTTCTTCTTCCTCTTTCCCTCAATCTTATGTCCTTGAATCCTCTCGCAGCCGCCTTCAAAGCTGCCTGTCGTGGAGATCTCCCTGTGAATACAGATATTTTGCTACCCTTCTTCAGAACATAGTATTTTTTATCCGTCTTCCTTTTAGCTTTTGCCATTCAAACACCTCCTATTAGAGAAACTTCTTTTACGTTTGTTGTTTTATTGTTTAAATTATGGAATAAGTATTTAAATGTTTTTTTCCCATTCAGAGCAAATAAAGCAAGCATTTTGTAGGCATCGTAAATATTGCATATCCAGAAAAAGGGATAAAATAAATTCAATTTTCAAATACTTCCGAGATTTCAAAAAGACAAAGGAAATTTATGGATTATTTTAGTTCCGATTATAGCTGTTATTTTAATAGTAGTAACAACAATAATTATATTAAGATATAGAAAGGGAAAATAAAAATGCTAAACAAAAAGAACATTATCATTTTATGTATTTTTTTGGCGCTTTCTTTATTTTTGGTTATCTGGTATTTCGCTCCTCCTTCCGAAGAAGCAAGAAAATTTAGCAATAAGATTGATCAGTATCAACCAGAAATTTTGACTAAAGAGAGGGAGGATTTACTTTTAGAGTTTGATAATTTTGCTTTTGATTACTTCCCCATTCTTGATGACGATCATCCGCTTTTTGCCTACTCTTATCTTTTTTCTGATTTACATAAGTTTTACAAATTACGTTTTGACAAATTATATGCTGAGATTAAAAACACTCAAGTTCCTGACGGGCAAATAAAGCTTTGGTATGTCTATAATATGGGTGTAGTGGCGAAAACAAAAAATTTAACTATTGGGTTTGATTTAGCCCATAAATGGATTGACTTTGATATTCCAAAACTTGCAGATCAACTTGATATTTTAATTATTAGTCATCCCCATCAAGACCATTATGATAGTTCTTTAGTTAAAAGAGCTTTGAGCAGAGGGGTTGCAGTGGTGCTTCCGTCGGGAAAAATTAAAGAAGAATGGCGCAAGCCAATACGCAGCGATCCAAAAGGAAAAGAGTTAAAGGAAATATTTGGCAATTCAGAAAATCTTATCTCTATGGATGAAGATGAGACAAAAGTGATCAAACAAGCCAAAATTACCGCCTTTGCTGCTGAACATGGCAAAGGAGAGCTTCCGGTTCCAACTCGTTGGTTTTTTGTTGAGATTGATGGTTTTACTATTCTCCACACCGACGATGCCGAACTAATTGGCTCTGAAACAGGAGACGCATTTAAAAAAATCCCTCAAGGTATTGATATCTTTTTAATGGATATCAGATCTCCAAACAGGTTGCGCGAGATTTCTTTTTTAAAACCTAAAATAATTATTCCCCTTCATCATTGGGAAATTTTTCATGGAAAACCAAAAACCAAAGGTGAAGGAGATTTTAGAAAAATTCTTTCTTTCAAAGACGAGGTGCATCAGCAAATTCCAACATCAAAAGTTATTCCTCTGATTTGGGGAGAGAGTATAAGTTTGGAGTCAGAGAGTCAAACTTAAAGTAAATTATTTTTGGCTCGCCCCAAACTCTTCGGCCTTTGGCTTCCTCGCTCTCGCTTCGTTCGGGTCTGCTAACAGCGATTAAGAGGTTACGAAGTCTTGCAGACTTCCCCACCCAAACTTTGCCTACGGCAAAACTTCTCTTAATCGCGTATGTTATATTCAATCGGGGTCGCCTTCCAGAGAAGAAAACTTTATAAAAATTAAATTTAACTGACTGTTATGAAACCAAACAAAATTGAAAAGGTGTTGATGCATGCATTGTTTGTACACTTGCATCACAATATTGACAAAGCGGTTAATTTCGAAGCAATCAAAAAATTAAACTCAGATGTTGACAAGATTTGGCCAGGAGCTTTAGTAATAGGACCAGGGGATGATGCTGCTGTTTTTCAGATGCCCAATACTGAGGGATTATTTGTGGCTAAAATGGAAAGTCATTGTTCCCCCTGTGTACCACGGCCCTATGATGCAGCAGCTACTGGAGCTGGAGGAGCTATGCGAGATGTTGTGGCAATGGGAGCAAGGCCGATTTTTCTCTTAAATTTTGTTGGAACCAAACCAATGGAAGAAAAGGTAATGGTCGGTCCTTGTGGATTTTCAGGTAAATGTACTTGTGGAAAATGTGTAGAGATGACAAGCAGGGAAAGATTAGATTTGATAATGAAAGGTATAAGAGATATGTGCAAAGCTATGGATGTTTTCATTGTCGGTGGTGGACTTTCAACTTCTTTTTCAGATGTTGTGCCAGCTGTTGTAG
This sequence comes from Candidatus Aenigmatarchaeota archaeon, assembly GCA_021162425.1. Lineage (GTDB taxonomy): Archaea > Aenigmatarchaeota > Aenigmatarchaeia > QMZP01 > QMZT01 > JAGGYQ01. Next base: position 8,324 of record JAGGYQ010000016.1, on the reverse strand, counting down.
TAGCAGTAATTGGGAAATTGATCACAGAGAAGCCAATAACAAAACCTGCAAAGGCAGTTGGAGACAAAATTATTCTAATTGGTGAAACTGGCAATGACGGGAATGATACCTTATTTAGAGCAGGATTGGTCAAAGAGATGAGACCAGCCGTTGCTTTATTTGATGAGGAAAGACGTACAATGGAAGCAACTCTAGCTGCCTTCCAAACTGGTAAAATAAGAGCTTGCTCTGACCTTGGAGCAGCAGGTATTGGAGCAGCAGTATGTGAATCAGCCAGATATAGTAACTTTGGAGCAAAAGTTGATTTAACAAAAGTGCCTTTAAAAGTAAAGGATATCACCCCTGAAGAAATTCTAATCTGTGAAACTCAAGCCAGATTTGCCTTGCAGGTTTCGCCAGAAGATGTTGAAGAGGTAATGAAAGCCATTAAATCGAAAGGTGGAGTAGCAGCAGTAATTGGTGAAATTACCAAAGATGATAAAGAGATTTTTGAATATGATGGCAAAACTGTGGCGGTGATTCCTAATGAGCCTTCAAAAGAAATTTTAGAAGGACTAAAGAAGGAAAATTAATATGTACGATCCAACAAAACCATACAAGAAAGAGATTTTAAATTTAATTAAACAAACCTGGGAAACCCCTTATGTTTCTGTAAAAAATGGGGTTGTTGAAAAAAAGCTTTCTTGTCCGGAGTGCCATCATATTGATGGAATAGGAACTAAAGGAATTTTTCATTGGGAGCAAAGAAGTTTTAGAAATGCTGTTCTTGATGCCTTAGCAATGAATCTAAATGACTTAGCATTTATGAGGGCAACCCCATATGCATTGATTGATCATCTATTTCTTCCAGAAGATGATAAAAAGGCTATCTTGGATATAGTAAGATATCTAACTGAAGAGTGTAGAAAGAGGAATATTGCTATAACAGGAGGAGAGACAGCAATTCATGATAACCTCGAAGGTCTGGAACTTAGCATTACGATGTTGGGGTTTGTCAAAAGACCAAAACCAAATCAATTCAAAGAAGGAGATGTTTTAATAGGAATAAAAAGTAACGGGTTGCATTCAAATGGATTCACAAAAATTAGAAAGTTGTTTGGTAGAGAATACAGGTCAGATTTCATTTTACCCACGCATATCTATTTAAACACAATTCTCGCACTTGATAAAAAATTTGATATTCATGGAATGATGCATATTACAGGTGGTGCTTTTACAAAGTTAAAAGATTTACTTGATAATACTGATGCGATGATACGAAATGACCATGAATTGGAACCACAAGAAATATTCTTTGAATTGTATAGAAGAGGTATTTCCGATGAAGAAATGTATAAAACATTTAACTGTGGAATTGGTTTTATTTTGGGCGTTGATAGAAAAGATGTTGATGGAATTATAAAAGAGATTAAAAATTTTAAAGCAGATGTAATAGGTGAAATAACTTTGGGAGAGGGCAAAGTAAAAATTCAATCTAAATTTTCTAGAAAACAAATAGAATATTGATTCTTTTCTTGCCTGCCCCCAAACTCTTCCTCGCTTACGCTCGGACCCTTACGGGGAATATAACAGCGGATAAACGGGCTCGTGGACGCTGACGCTACTCGCCCCAAATTGTTGCTTACGCAACAACTTCGTTTATCCATATATGTTAGTTGCAATCCGCCGCTCGCCTGACTAGATAAATTTTTTTAATTCTTTTTTAATTCTACTTTATTATGTATGACCCCACAAAGCCCTACAAAACTCAAATTCTCCAATCAGAAAGACTTGTATCTTTAACAACAAAAACCTTGATGAATGCATAAACCATAAAAGCAAGCGTCAGTATCGAATAAAAGAAATAAAAGAAAAAGAAATCATTAATTTTGAATTTGAATCCTATTCTCCGCACAAACACATAAAATACAATCGAGAACATGATAAACGTAACAAATAATACTATAATGGTCCTATAAAGATTCAGGAGTCCCGGAAAAAACATAGCCGGTATGAATAAATTGGCAAAAATAAAGAATATAGAAGGAAATGTGAAAAATATTGCAGGAAACGATATTTGTGGGTGTCTCACTACACTTTTTATAAGGTCTTTATACCATCTTTTGATCCATACCATAGCACCTACAGACCACCTCTTTCTTTGCATAAACCATTCTCTCCACGTATCTGGCACGTAGCTCATAACTTTTATATCATTTGCATATTCAGAGGTGTAACCTTCGACAAACACCTTTGTAGCTATGTCAAGGTCTTCTGACACAACTGATGTAAAACCTCCTATTTTTTCGAAGACCTTCCTTTTTATGGCAAATGCAGACCCGTTGATTACAGGGAATTTTTTGATGGTTCTGGACATCATCCATACACCCAAGCCAAATGCTGAAAATTCAACATATACAAGACGTGTTAGAAAATTCTTCTTAACCACTTCTTTTCTTATGTCTATGAAATCGGCATATCTGGCCCTGTCCAAAATTTTTTGCAAAAAATTTTTATCATATGGTATCTCGACGTCTGCATCCAAAAAAAGGAAAAGTTCGCTTTTAGAAAGAGATGCAACATGGTTTAGGGCGTTCGCTTTTCCCATTCTGCCACTGCTCACTACGAATTTCACACAATGTTTGAATTTTTTAATGATTTCAGCGGTTTTTTTCGTAGGCTCATCCACAACAACAAAAATTTCTTTGTTTGTCCCTTGATTTATCAATCTTTTCAATAGCTTTTCGAGGAATTCAGATTCCTTGTATACAGGTATGAATATGCTTATTTCTGCCATGCATATCACTATTTTAATAGAATTCACAAAACAAAAATAAAAATAAGGATTATTCTGCAACAGGCTTTACCCTAATACCAATATCCTCGAGCCTCTTTTTGAATTTGTTGAGCGCCCTATGAATATCGTCAATGCTATGCGCACCCGTGCATATTATTTTCCCTGAACTGAATAGAAGAAATGCCACTCTTGGGTCGCTTATTCTGTAAACCAGACCAGGAAACTGCTCGGGTTCATATTCTGCATTTTCAAGTGAAAATGCTATGTCTTCGAGGTTCAAATCAGCTTTTATTTTTGTAGAGGCGACTATGTTCTCAACTTTTATTGGATATTTCTTGGGAACTTTGACACCCGACTCCTTTATTTTCTCCACAACTTTTTTCATGGCTTCCTTTGCCTTGTCTATGCTTTTGGTTCCTGTGCAGACTATTTTTCCTGAAGAGAATATTAAAGCAGCGGCCCTCGGACTTGTTGGTCTGTAAACCAAACCCGGGAATTGCTCTGGTTCATATTCTGTATTCTCTATGGTGCTGACTATTCTATTTAGTGAAATATTCACGTTCAGCACTGCAAAAGCCACGACATTTTCAATTTTTATATGAAACTGTATCTTTGGTTTTTCTTTCCCGCGTCTTTTTGTTGTCTTTGCCTGTTTGCGTGCGGTTTTTGAAGTAGCAGCCTTTTTACTTTTTCTGACAACAGCCATATCAAGACACCCCACAAAAGTTTAAAACGTATAACTTTATTATAGGGAAAAGGTATTTAAATGGATAGGATTATATAAACCGTTTATTAAAATCGGTTTGAACTAAATGAAAAATCCGTAAATCTAAAATCTTACAATCAAAACATCTTTCCCGCTTAAATCAAAAACTCTTGAGGCTTCCCCGCTTATTTTACCCGCGTCTATTGCGTAGTCCGCAATTTTTTTGATTTCATTCGGGATATCTCCTATTTTTGTGGCTGGAGGCTCGTCTGAAATGTTCACAGAAGTGGTAACGAAAAGTACGCCCTGCCCGCGTATGAAATCACAAAATTCGTTTTTCGGTACGCGTATCCCTATTTTGCCATTTTTTGAAACAATGTAAGGTATTTTGAGTTTTGTCTTCAGCACAACAGTGTAAGGTCCGGGAAAAAGGCTATCGACTAATTTTTTGTTAGCCTCTGTAATAATTGTGTTCTCGAAAATCCATTCTTTTGAGGGAGCGATGATGGATAATGGTTTTTCAGGGTCACGGTTCTTCGCCTTTATTATCTTCTCAACGCTCTTTCTTATTTTTGCGTTACATCCTATACCGTAGAGCGTATCGGTCGGGTAAACGAATATTTTGCCTGATTTTATGGCATCAGACAAGGATTTTTTTGCATTGCGAAAATCTTTGAGTTTTATAATCTTCATACTAAAAAAATTAGTGTTTTCCTTATAAAAGTTGTTATATCTAATTCCGCCGGCTCGCTGATTTAAACAATATATTCGAAAACTATAAGGTGGATAGAAGATGATATTAGTAAGCCTGTGTTTGGCTGGAATAAACTGCAATTATAAAGGAGAATCAAAACCAGATGAGAGAGTAAAAGAATTAATAAGGAAGGGTAGAGCCATACCAATCTGCCCGGAACAACTCGGTGGTTTACCAACTCCGAGAAGTGGATCAAGAATAATCTCTGGAAAAGGAGAGGATGTGATTGATGGTAAAACAAAAGTAATTACAGATGATGGGAACGATGTTACTGAAAATTATTTGAAAGGAGCAGAATTAACTTTACAGTTATGTAAACAATTCGGTATAACCACAGTTATTTTAAAACAAGGTAGTCCTTCCTGTGGTAAGGGGAAAACTCAGGGCGGCGAGAAAGAGAGAGAATTAGTAAATGGGGATGGTGTAACAGTAGCGTTATTGAAAAGGAATGGAATAAAAGTCTGTAGCGAAGAAGATTTGGAAAATGAAGAAATCTGGAAAAAATTAATTGGTGATTAAAAATGGATAAAGAGCCTGTAATTATAAGCTTATGCGCATTAGGAATTCCTTGTCAATATAGAGCTAGATCTTTCAGGAGGAAAATCGTTGATAAATACATGGAAAAATATTTCCTGATACCCATTTGTCCTGAACAATTGGGAGGATTGCCAACTCCGCGAGTAGCTTGTTATTTAGAAGGTAATAGAGTAATTGGAAAAGATGGAAAAGATTACACAGAATGTTATTTAAAAGGTGCTAAACTAGCGCTTAAGATTGCAAAAATGTGTAATGTAAAAAAGGCGTATTTAAAGAAAAATTCACCATCATGTGGAAAGGGAGGAGTTACAAGAACATTATTCGAAAAAAATGGTATTAAAGTTTATCAAATATAATTAACAATTTGGCCGGCGGCTATTAAGACGTAGAAATTGCATTTTGGTGAGAAGTTAACGAAACATTTAAATATTTTTAGTTTATAAATATGAAATTATGTATCGAATCGATATATTAGAAAGTATGAACAAAAAACAACTCTTGCAATTTTCAATAGTAGTGTTAATTGCCATGTTTGGATTGATAAACTTAACAAGTTCTGTTTATGCTTACGTTTCTGGCTCTGCTATTCTGCAAATTCAGGAACTAAAGTATAATCCGTATCCGGCAGAAGCGGGCAAATATATGGATTTATGGATAAAGATTGAAAACATTGGAATAGAAGAAGCCAAAGATGTTACATGTATACTTTTACCAGAATATCCTTTCTCTTTAGATCCTAACGAAAACGCGACGAGGCATATTGGAAAATTGCCCGGGGCAGAAGAAATCATATTGCAGTACAAATTAAGACTTGATTCCAATGCTGTAGAAGGATGGAATGAAATGAAAATAAAATGTCAGACAGAAAGTTCAAATAACTGGATAATTCACGAGTTTGATATTTATGTAGAGTCGAAAATTCCAGAATTTGCAATAGGTTCTATAATATCAGAGCCTACAAAACTTTTTCCCGACTCAGAAGAAAATAAACTTTCCATAGAAATTCAAAATATAGGCACAGGTGATGCAGAACTTGTAACATCAGAGCTTACATTGCCTAAGGGAATCGCCCCTAGTGAAAGTTATTCCAATATAGCAAATCTTGGAACAATTAAAGAAGGAGAAAGCAAAACAGCAGAATATTACATAGATGTCGATAAAAACACCACTCCAGGAAATTACAAGGCAAAACTTATTATAAAGTATAAGGATTCCAATAATAACAGAAAAGAATACAAAAATCAAACGTTGGATGTTGATATTGTCGTAAAACCTTTGCCGTTATTCGAGATTGAAAATGTAAATACAACTCCTGATAAATTATCTCAGGGGGACAAGGCAACACTAAGGTTAAAAATAAAAAATGTTGGTTTTGAAGAGGCGAAAAGCGTTTCTGTTAAGATTTACAAACAAAGCGACCAACCATTCGATTTTGATGAAAAGTACGATTATATTGGAAACCTTAAACCGAACCAAAGCGGAGAGGCTGTTTTCAGATTTGATGTGGATAACAACGCCAATCTAAAAACATATCTTTTAAAAGCAGAAATAAGACACCTCATCGGTGACGATGTTAAAATTATTGAAAAACAAATACCAATCAAGGTGGAGATGAAGAAAAAAGATTCAAAATTATTTTTCTTGGGGACTCTTTTTATTGCTTTTGTGATATTAGCCGGTGTATACTATGGGCGGAAAAAAATCAAGAAATAATTTAACTCAGATTGTACCGCAAGGATTTTTAGAGTCATATATTCTGTTGCTTTTGAGAGACGAATCATTGCACGGTTATAAAATTATGAAAAAAATTAAAGAAAAAACAAAATTCTGGAAACCTTCTCCCGGGACAATCTATCCAGCTTTGCATTCTTTAACGAAAAGAGGTTTCACGAAAGAAGTTGATGATGGAAGAAAAAAGAGATATGTATTGACCAAGAGAGGATTGAAAATATCTAAAGAAATCAAAGGTTTTGAAGAGAGAATGAAAGATAAAATGAGCAAGATACTTGGAGAGATTTTAGGTATAGATAAACTGGAGCTTGAAAAAATTTTTGAAGATACCAAGAAAAAGCATAGAGAAAGTCCATTAGCTGTTCACATGCACAATATGTTTAATCTGCTCCTTAAGATTTCAGACAAACCCGAAAAATGCTTGGAAGCGGCAAAAATTCTGAAAGAAACAAACCGCAAATTGAGAAAAATAGTAAAAATGGAGATGTGAGAATGGACATTCTAAAAAACCTTGCTAGGTTTCAGTATAAATATTCATTCCTAATTTTTATGATAACCGTAATTTTAACAATAGCGATAGGATTGGGTATCCAAAACATACGTTTGCAAACGGATATAAGCAAGGAGTTGCCTCAAGACTTGGATGTAATAAAACTTCAGAATAAGATTTCTGACAAGTTTGGAGGAGCAGATACTGTAATGGTTCTGATAAAGTTGGACAAGAATTGCGAACTGGAGAATGCGCCTAAAGATATAAGGGATCCAAAAGTAATTAGAACGCTTGTTAGTCTTGAGAACGAAATAAAAAAAGAACCTTCTGTAAGCTCCGTTCAATCCCCTGGCTCGTTTTTTGTATATCCTGAAAATGTTCCTGATAATATAGAATTGATAAAACAAATTCTCGCAAAAATACCGAATAGCGAGATGTTTTTCAATAAAGATTATTCTGCAACTTTAATGATAATTTCGGCAGATTTGGGGAAGAGTGAGGAAAAAGTTAACCGCTTTGTTTCGAAAATCAAAGAAGATATAGAGAGTGTAGAGAAGCCTGCATGTGTTGATGTTATAGTCACAGGAAATCCTCCTATAAGAGTTGTTTTAATGGAAATGCTTGAACATGATATGGTCTTTACTATAAGTATTGCTGCAATTATAATTTTATTCTTACTCATTTTAATAAAAAGATCTTTCACAAGGGGCATTCTTGTCTTCACCCCTTTGGTTCTCGGTCTTACATGGACTCTTGGGCTTATGGGATGGCTTAACACTCCATTGTCAATGGCAACAGTTGGTATAGGAGCAATGATTTTGGGTTTGGGCACAGAATACGGAATTTTCTTAGTGGAGAGATATGAAGAAGAGAGAGAAAAAGGCAAGAACCAAAAAGAAGCATTAATTGCGGCATTACCTTCTGTTGGTTCAGGGATTATAGGTTCTGGAACAACTACCATAGTTGGTTTTCTTGCTTTATTGCTTGCTTCCATGCCCATGATTCAGCATCTTGGAGAAACACTTGCTCTGGGAATTTTCTGTATTTTATTCGCAACTATAGTCATATCTCCTGCTCTTATATTACTTGAGGAGAGATTTATCGAGAAAGTAGAAGAGCTTGAATTAAAATTTCTTAGAAGAGGTTTGAGTCATGAAAAAAATAATTGAAAGGTATGCTGAATTCGTAGCAAAAAAGCCTCAGATAATTTTGGGAGTCCTAATAATATTTACCCTGATTTCATTTGTGGGGATGAGCCTCGTTAAAACAGAGGGTATGTCATATAGAGATATGCTTCCAGAGAATGTAGAAGAAATAAATGCAATCAACT
>JAGGYQ010000023.1 GCA_021162425.1 Candidatus Aenigmatarchaeota archaeon | reverse complement strand
GTATAAAAGTATAGAAAATAAATATGAAATTTCTTTTCATCACCCTTGACGGGGGAGGAGATGTTGGTGAGCACACACCATATCAAACAGCAAAAAAACCCAACATAGATATGCTTGCCAAAAAAGGAATATGCGGTCTTGTTGACATCGGCTACAAAGGAACACCGCAGTCAGACGTAGGATACCTGACCCTGCTCGGCTTCTATTCCAGCGAAAACTATCCGGGCAGGGGTTATCTGGAAGCTTTGGGTGTTGGAATGCGTGACATACAAAAGGAAGACTTGTGTATTCGAGGAAACTTTGCGACACTGGACGAGAATGGAAACATACTTGACAGACGTGCTGCTCGTGACGAGACAGGTCTTGATGAGCTTTCAGAGAAGTTAAATGGAATCGAGATAAACGGAATTCAGTTCAGAGTAAGAAGATCATCTGGTCACAGACTTGTGATAATACTTCACCCAATAAGACCAAATATTAAACTTTCTGAGCATGTGACATCTAATGACCCAGAAAGGATAGGCGCGCCTATTTTACAGATAAAACCGAGAAAACCAGAAGCTAAATTTACAGCATCTGTCCTCAATAAATTTGTTTCACGTGCGCATAAAATTCTTTCGGCGGAGTATGTAAACAGGCAGAGAAAGTTCCCCGCAAATATAATACTCATGAGAGGTTTTGGAAAAAGAAAAGAAACGCAAACTTTTGGTGAAAAATATGGTATGACATCGTGCTGTATCGCCGGAATACCGATAGTCAAGGGAGTTGCTCTATATCTTGGCATGGACATAATAAGTGTTCCTGGTGCTACAGGATATCCTGACACAGACCTCGAGGCGAAGTTCAGGCACGCGAAAAATTCACTAGAGAAGTATGATTTTGTTTGGCTTCATATAAACGGAACGGACATCCTTTCGCATGACTGCAAGCGAAGGGAAAAGGCGGGGTTCATAGAAAAGATTGACACGGAATTAGGAAAAATTTTGAAAGAAATTAATCTCAAAAAAACAGTTATTGTCATAACAAGCGACCACAGAACAGCGAGTAGCCCTGATTACCCCCACTATAGACACACAAAAGACCCTGTGCCTACCTTGGTATCTGGTGATGATATAAAAGCAAACAGTATCGACAAATTTGATGAGCATTCATGTGAAAGAGGATTCTTTATCAAAGGGAATAATTTAATGAGATTTATCTTTGATAACATCAAAACTTAATGTTTTGATTTTTAATACAAAACAGGCAAATAATAAACATGGATGAAAAGAAGGAAATCACTTCGCTTGACCTCAGATTTCTCGTTAAAGAACTCAAAAAAAACCTTATCGGAGGGCTGTTCAGGAAGATATATCAATATCCCTATACATTCGAAGGCAAGACAGAGAATCAATTTCTTTTTGAGATATTTGTTCCGGGTAAAGGCGAATTCTGGCTATACGTTGACAAAAGAAAGATGTTTATCACGACTTACAAAAAGCCCGCTCCACGCGAACCGCCTATGTTCTGCCTTTTTCTGCGTAAACATCTCAACAATCAGAAAATTCTCGAAGTACGCCAGCACGAATTCGACAGAATAGTGGAGATGCGAACGGAGAAAAACAAACTTATATTCGAGCTTTTTTCAGATGGTAATGTCATCCTCTGCGATTCAGATAATAACATAATAATGCCTTTGTATGTTCAGAGATGGAAGGAAAGGGACATAAAACCAAAAATCACTTATAAATATCCGCCGCCGAAGATAAATCCTTTCGCCGTGAATTTTGATTATTTCATGGAATTTCTCGGGAGATTTGACAAGAAGTTGATAGCTGTCCTCGCGGCAGGGTTCGGTTTCGGCCCTGTCTATGCAAAAGAAATATGCATTCGCGCGGGTGTGAACGACCAGATACCTGCTGATAGATTGTCTGCAGAAAGTGCTTCTAAAATTTTTGATGTAATAAGGAACCTTGACAACCTTCATATAGAACCGACCATATATGATAACTTTGTTTCACCGTTTCCGCTTTTGTCAATAAAAGACAAGCCCATAAAAAAACAAACAGTCAATTTCTCCGAGGCGCTTGATGAATTTTTTTCAGAACAGCAAATAAGGGTCGTTGAGGAGAAGAAAGAAAAAATATTGGAAGAGCAAAAGGAGAAAGTTGAAAGAATAATGGAAAAACAGAAGGAAGCTCTCGACAAATGGATAGAGAAAACCAAAGAAAAGAGGTCTGTGGCAGACCTTATATATTCACATTATGGGACAGTCGAGAGCGTGCTTGAGGCTATAAACAGAGCGAAGTTGTCAGGTCTCCCATGGTCGGAAATAAAGGCAAGAATCAAAGCTTCGGACACACCCGAAGCTCATGCTATAAAAGAGATAAGAGAAAACGAAGGCAAAGTAATAATCGAGCTGGAAGGTCAGGATGTTGAGCTTGATTTCAGAAGGTCGGTCGAGGAAAATGCAGCTAATTACTATGAAGAGTCAAAACATGCAAAAAAGAAAATTGCGGGTGTTATAGAGGCGATTGAGGAACAAAAGAAAAATCTTGAGAAGATGCCAGAAGAGATTCCTCTGGAGACCGAAAAGCCTGTCAAGGTTGTCAGGAAAAGAAAGAAGTGGTTCGAGAAGTTCAGATGGTTTAAAACAAGTGATGAATTTCTCGTGGTTGCTGGAAAGGATGCGACAACGAACGAGATGCTTATAAAGAAATACACAGGCCCGAGCGACCTCGTTTTTCATTCAGATATACAAGGCGCACCTTTCGTTATTATAAAATCCGAAGGCCGTGAAATTACAGAAGACGCAAAAAAAGAGGCAGTGGAGTTTGCGGCTGCATATTCAAAGGCATGGTCTTTGGGATTAGCAACGGTTGATGTGTATGCGGTTCGGCCTGATCAACTGAGCAAACAACCACCGAGTGGCGAATACTTACCGAAAGGGTCGTTTATGATTTATGGTCAGAGAGAATGGTTTCGCGACGTGGAGCTGAAGCTATCGATAGGAGTGAAAATAGACAGAGAAAACGATGATGTTCTCGTCTTGGCGGGTCCTGTTATGCCCATAAGGAAACAAACAGATTATTTCGTTACTATAAAACCCGGTGAAAAACCTGCCTCTGACCTTGCAATAGAAATCAAAAACAAGATTCTCATAAAAGCGACGCCTGAAGACAAAATATGGATAGAAAAAGTCCCCATAGACGAATTTCAGAAATTCATACCTGCTGGAAAAGGCGAAGTTGTAGAGTACGGTGTGTAGTCATTTTCTTGTAATTTAAAAATATTGATAAAATCAGGCATAGAAAAATCAAAGGAACGTATAAAATTTTAATATCTTATGTAGAAATCATCGAACTCGCCTTTGTATTCCTCCCATTTTATCTCCACATCATCAACTTCAGCTGATGGCGGACCTCTGTGACAGAATGCAACCATCTCTTCAACAGCTTTTTCATCACCCTCGAAAACAGCTTCAACCCTTCCATCTATGAGGTTTCTCACCCAGCCTTTAACTCCGAGTTTTCTGGCAAGGTTGCATGTTTCAGCCCTGAAAAAAACACCCTGAACAACACCTGAAATTATGACATGTGCCCGTGTTTTCATAAATCTAAATCTTTTTTCTGATATAAATTAATTTTATTCTCTTTTCACGAAAATTAATTATGCTCATTTCCAAGCTTAGCCCATCAAATAAAAAAGATGTTAAAGGTGTCATAGAGTTGCAAAAAGAGCTTATGGAATATCACTCAAAAATAG
>JAGGYQ010000046.1 GCA_021162425.1 Candidatus Aenigmatarchaeota archaeon | reverse complement strand
CCTTTAACCGTTCTGTCAAATGCTCCTGGAACACCCCTAAATCCATCATGGGTTTTTGCATCAGCACCATCTAAAGAAATTTGAACGAATTGTATTCCTGATTTTTTCATTTTTTTCACAGTCTCCTTCGTTATCAATGTCCCGTTTGTAGCCATCGCCACATAAATTCCTTTATCTGCTGCATATCTGGATAATTCAAATATATCCGGCCTGACCAAAGGCTCCCCTCCAGAAAAAGCGATTATTGGCACGCCTGCTCGATCCAGCTTATCTATCGCCTGTTTCGCTTCTTCGGTAGTGAGTTCATCTGGTAGCGGTCTTCCAGCTGTGGCATAGCAATGCTTACACTTCAAATTGCAAGCACAGGTGATGTCCCATACAACCAAGAATGGAGCTCCTGAAACAAATGGTCGCTGAATTCCAAATTTAGCTATACCTCGCAAAACATTCGTCAGTCCCTTCCTCCACCAGGGGTCGCTGAATTTTTTACGCATTTCTTCCTCAGAAACGCCAAATGCCTTCCCACCGGTCTTCAGAATTCTAGCCAATCCCTTTTCAGCTGCTTTGCATTTCCAGCAAGCGTCCTTCCTTTGTTTAGTCCATAATTCTAACGCCACCTCTAATCTATTCTTTCGGTCCTTCTCGCACCAGTTAGAAATGGAAGAAATCAACTCTCTCGTAACTGGATTTCCAATTGCAGATTTCAAAATCTGAATCGTGGTTATTGTCCCTATATTTTTATCTTCCATTTTCAATCACCATATTATGAACATAATTTTGCATATATATGAATTATTTGTAACATATATAAATTTTAGAAAATGGCAAAGAGAACCTATATTTTCCAGTCTGATATCACTCTCGCTGCTTTTCTATCAAAGAAAAACACACTTATTAGAGCAGCGATCATAACAAACAATCCTAAAAGCGAGTAAAAGAAATAGTAAACCAAGAACTCATGCAACTTAAACCGAAAATCCAGTTTTTTCGATAAAACAAAGAATACAATCAAAAATGAGAGGAAACTCAGAACAGATGACAACAAACTCTTTATAAAATCTATGCTGATTGTGGATAACCAAAGGACAGGAAACATAAAATTCAATTTCACAGCGAGTAAAAGAAAGATTAAAGAGAAAAATTTGTACATCAGTAAGTTCGGCATGAAAAAATAAAGCAATACCAACACAATGGAAGGGAACAGAAAAAACAGACCGGGGAGAAATATCTGGGGCTGTTTTGCACAAATTTTCAATAAATCTTTGTACCATTCTTTAAACCACAACGCAGCACCTATTGACCATCTTTTTCTCTGTGTAAGCCAATTTTTCCAGTTCGAGTGAACAGAATTATAGACGTTAATCTGTTTGGTGTATTTAAATCTGTAATTTTCAAGGAAAGCTCTTACAGCGAGGTCCAAATCTTCTGCGATAACTTTTCTGAAGCCTTTTAATGAAGTTAACACTTTCTTCTTTACAGCAAATGCTGAACCATTGACAGCCGGGCATTTTCCAGCAAATTTGGAGACAAACCAAGAACCTATGTTAAAACCAACGTATTCATAATAAGTAATTCTTGATAGAAATGAATTCCTTATTACTTCCTTTTTTATATCCAAAATATCAGCATCTTCCATTTCATCTATAATCTTTTTGAGATAATCCCTGTCGTCCGGAAGGGTTATATCGCTGTCAAGAAAAAGCAGTATATTTCCAGAGGAACGCTTAACAGCGTGATTCAAGACGTTTGCCTTTCCAAGCCTTTTTTTATTTACAACAAATCTCACTTTTTTCTCATATTTTTTTAAGAGGTTTAAAGAGTATTCGGTTGGTTCATCTATTATCACAATGATCTCGTAAAGCCCTGGATCCATTTTCTGGTTTAACAATGTGCCTAACAGTTCTGGCAATAGCCTTGATCCTCGATATACAGGAATAATCACGCTTATTTCAACCATTTTCACTACCTATAAACAGTTTCTAATTTTTTGACTATATTTTTCCAATCGTACTTTTTAACTTCGCGAAATGCAGCGCTTGAAATTTTCTTTGAGAGATTTTGGTCCAAAAGTAATTCAGCTATTTTTTCAGATAATTTTCCTGCATCGCCTTTTTTTACAATAAATCCCGTCTTCTCATTTTTTATTAACTCATTTATTCCTCCGTCATCAGAAGCAATTATAGGCGTTTTTGATGCCATTGCCTCTAAAAGAACTATACCGAACGATTCTCCGTAAACAGAAGGGAGAACAAATACATGGGAATTCTGATAAATTTCTACAAGTTTTTCTTTTTTCACCCCTTCCATTACAGAAACATTTTTGTTTAAATTTAAAGCCCGTATAAGCAAATCTGTTATATGAGAAAAGTAACCGCTGCCCACAAGCGTGAGATGTGCATTTTCCACTTCTTGTTTAACTTTTTGAAAAGCCTCTAAAAGAATATAAATTCCTTTTCGATAGGTAAATCTTCCAACAAAAAGCACACTTTTTCCGTCAAACATTTTAACTTCCGGAGAAAACTCATTGACATTTATCGCATTGCCTATTATCTCTACATTCTTTGATGTGAAATGGGATATAAATTTTGCAGCCGCGTTGCTTACTGCAATTATTCTGTCAGCGTTGTTAATATATTCCCTGTAAGGAAAAAGAACATAAGATGATGGTTTCCACAAGTAATCGAAATCGTACAGGAACTGGATGGAGTGGTTGGTTAAAACTGTTTTTATCCCCAGTTTTTTGCCTGCGGATATGGAAAGAAGGGATATTGGCGAAAAAGCGTGATGTCCGTGAATTACATCCGGTTTAAATTCTTTTATTCTTCTTTCTAGCTCGGAACTTTGGGGTATGTCCAATACCCTTGAGGTTTTAAAAATCGAATTCACGCGGATCACTTTTAGCTTGTGCTGTCTATCATCAAATTTTGCTTTCTTTGTGATTATCGCTACCTCGTGCCCTCTTTCTTCCAATGCCCTTGCCAAGCCCTCTATATGGGTTGTTATCCCCCCTATTTTCGGATAAAAATAATCGCTACAGAGCGCTATCCTCATAGTAAAACACCTAATGCTATTAAAAAATATGAGAGATTGGAATAAATATCAAGTACCCTGTAAGATTTCTTTGTGCAAAACATAAGGTAAAAAACCGCTGTTATTGCCAGAAACATTGTTGTGTGCTTGTTAATTGTGAAGAAAACAGGCAGGAGCGATAAAGGAAACAGAAGCGAGAGAGAATGCGTGAGTTTTTTGGATGTATCCAATCCAAGCATGCAAACTGTTGTTCTTAGACCAGCTTTTTTATCGCTATCATAATCTTCTATGTGGTTTCTCAGTTCAAGGATGAGAGAAAAATAAAATATGGATATTGCAATGAGAATGTGCAAGAGCTCGGAACTTTTGGAAAAGAACACAGAAGGGAATAAAAAGAGTAAAGAACCGAAAAAAAGACCATGGGAGATTAGATCGAGAAGCGGTTTTGACTTTAATCTGAACGGTGGGGAGGAATACGAAAATGACAGAAAAATGAGAACAGAAAAGAAATAGAAAACATTTAAACCACGCAGAAGAGAAAGGATCATCCCAAGGAATGCTAAAAGCAGGGAGAATACTATGCCCTCTTTCTGCCTTATTTCTTCTGCAGCTACCGGGTTGCTGTTTTTTATTTTTAATAAATCCTCCTTGTTATCAAAACAATTGTTTATGGAAAAACTAAAACCCAAGCACAGGCAAATGAGCGCATAAAAGAATATTGTTTCTGAAATGTAAGCGTTCAGTTTTGTGAAGATTACATATCCCAAAGTGGCGATAAGAAAGTATCCCAACCAGTTTCTTACACGCAGCATTTTTAAGTATGCCTTAGGGTTCATAAATTTTAGTATCACTAAAATGTTATTTAAATAAAGAATTCCACCGGTTTTAACCGGTGGTCTGCTTCTTGAGCGCAGAATCCCAATAATAAAGTAACAAATATCTTGGAGGTGAAAGCCCTCATACCCAAATACCGTCATAAAATATTTGGGTACGAGAGGATAAAAACATTCTGCGCCAGAATGTTCGAAGAAATTTTATCCGAACAAGGAGCAAAAATAATCAAAATCGGTTTTGACCTCGACCATGTCCACCTCGTTATCGATTTTGGTTATGTCTTCAGGTAAGATACTCTTCAAAAATACTCTATTATCTCTTCCCTCTTTTTATCATATTCAATATTAAAAGGACAATTATTTATAAATTTTCCTTTTCACAGGGCGTATCTAACAATTCCCGCGGCTTGTTGATCTTCATTTGGGAAAATGTCTCGGCGAGGGGGATTTCGTATGGACTTTATTTTTCCAGCGTGCAACGAAGAGGGAAGGAAACAGAGTTATTTTTAGACACGCTCCTAATAAACATAAAGTTTAAAAATATCCAAAAAGAAGAATGTGTAATGAACGAATTGATTGTTGAGTTGTTCGGTTCTGTATCGTTCCTGCTTGTGATGTATTTAGCGCACAGAATGTTCAGGACAGGCAGGACAAAGCCAGAGTTTGAAAGAAGCAGCCTTGAAGATGCCATGAAAATAAAGGCAATGCACGTAGATGCAAATGATTAAAAACTTTGATTCTAATTTATTTGTGGTGAAAAATGGTAAAGATAACGCTCGATCATTCCGCCCTGATATTCTACCACAGACACCCGGGCATAAAGCAGCTCATAGACATGCACAGGCAAGGGAGCATCAGGCTATACCATGCAACGAACGCCGACTACGAACTTGAAGAGCTGAATGAAGAAGAAAGAAAGGCATACGAACAACTCAGGGCAATAATATTTGGTAACAATCACATAACTTTGACACAGCATGGCGACCTCTGCCTTCTAATCAAGCATATGAACTTTCACAGAGACTATTTCGTGACACTTTACCCCGAAAACTACGGAGACGCCGAAAAATATTTCAAAAACTTGGATATAAGATTTCCTGACGAGGAATTCATCAAGGAATTACAAAGAAAGATTGGAAAAAAACAAAGAAAATGACATCAACCTCAGATTTTTTAAGTTTTCAATTTAATATCAAAGAATGAAAGAAATCGGCATTGTGATTTCAAATCCTGACGCCCCGTCTACGCGTAGGCTATCCTTTGTCGTGAAAAAAGGTGAAGTTGTCAGACGCGGGCAGTTCGTTCAGATAGAAACAGAAGAAGGTTTAATGGTGGGGAGAGTTTCCGATGTCATAAAAACTAACAGATATTTCTCGAGACCGGAGTCCGTTGAAAGATACGAATCTTCACAATCCATGAAAGACATATTTCCAGTCGATAATTGGGAGTATCTGAATGCAGAGGTCATACCGCTTGGTATCTATAGAAAGGACGAAAATATATTCTCGGATGTTTCAATTCCTCCATCCCCCGGGACAAAGGTCTTCGAAGCCAACCCTGAGCTATTGAAGAGATTTCTTGGAATGGACGAGAATGGTCTTGAAATAGGAGATATACCTCATCATAATGTTAAAGTAACATTGAATATGACGAGACTTTTGCAAAAGCACCTTGCTATCCTCGCAATATCAGGTGCAGGGAAATCATATCTCGTCTCTGTTCTTGCCGAGGAGTTGCTTAAACGCAGAAAAGAAGATGGTCAGGTAGGGATTGTTATCGTAGATGTTCACGGCGAATACACATCGTTTGCATCAGACCCAGAATATGCAGGAAAGGTGAATATAATCGAAGGAAAGGATATAAAAATAGGGCTTTCCAAACTCTCAACACAGCAAATATCCGAGTTTTTGCCTAAATTATCGAATGTCCAGGTCAGGGAGTTGTCAAGGTTTCTGCACAATCTAAAAGAAGAGAAGTCCCACTATTCACTTGAAGAACTTATAAAACTTGTCGAAAGCGATGGAAAAATAAAATCATCCACAAAAGATGTTCTGATAACGATATTAACAGATTTGATGAACACAGAGCTTTTTGACCTTTCAGACAACCCGCCTGTTGCAGATATAGTGAAGCAGGGCGTATTAAGCATCATCGACCTTTCAAGCTTCATCGACAACCGAAAGAAACAGATGGTAGTTGCGCATCTTGCAAGAGAGATGTTCAATTACAGAAGGGAAAATAAAATCCCACCGTTTCTTTTGATTCTTGAAGAGGCGCATCAGTTTGTCCCCGAGACAGCGAGAGCGGAGAATGCGATCTCCCGCGGTATCATCCAGACCATCGCCCGCGAGGGGAGGAAATTCCACGCCTCCTTGTGTTTGGTTTCGCAAAGGCCTATACAACTCTCCACCACAGCCCTGTCACAATGCAACACACATATCATACTTCGTGTTACCAATCCATACGACCTCGACCACATCGGGCGCTCGTCAGAAGGAATAACAAAAGATGTCCTCAATCAAATCTCCGGTCTGCGAGTGGGAACAGGATTGATAGTGGGCGAGGCTGTGAACTATCCCATATTTGTGAGAATAAGGAAAAGAATGTCAAAGGAATCTGGAAAGGGCATTCCTTTGGAACAAGCAGCAAAAAGATTCGCCGAAGAATCAAAAAGAATAATCGAAGATGCGAAGAGTTTTATGTGAATTTTTAATTTTGTGACGAAAAGCTTTAAGTTTTGCCAAAATTAATTATTAACATGATTTCTGTTGAAAAAATCAGGCAGATAGAGAGCAAGGCAAAGGAAATAGGCATATCTGAGGACATAATGATGGAGAATGCGGGAGCGAATGCTGCCAGAATAGTCAATAAAAAAGTGGGGTTGAAAAATAAAAAAGTTTTGATATTCTGCGGGACAGGGAACAACGGGGGGGACGGACTTGTTTTCGCAAGACATGCTCTGATATACGGGGCAGAAGTCTTGATTTTTTTCGTTAAAAACCCGAGCCTGCTTAGGAGCGAAAGCGCAAGAAAAAATTATGCAATTCTGAACTCCCTCAAATGTTTGAAAAAGCCTATCAAATTTTATATTGGGAAAATCCCCAACATATCGGCAGATATTTTGGTGGATGCCCTCATAGGAACAGGCCTCAAAAATATCATAAAGGAAGATTATGCAGAGGTTATAAAGAAATTCAACAAGATGAAGGGGTTCAAGGTGTCAATAGACTGCCCTTCAGGCATTGATAGCGACACAGGGAAAGTCATGGGCATCTCCGTAAAACCTGATCTCACTGTTACATTTTACGAAAAAAAGAAGGGCATGAACAAAAAAAATTCAGGCACAATAACAGTCGCGCATATAGGTTTTCCCAAGATAGAATAACTCAGAATATCTCCTTTTCCACTTCATTGATTATGTCTTTTATCTCTTTATCCTTGTATCCCTTTTCCTTCAAAATCCTTTTTATCTCATCTTTTGTGTACCCTCTATACATATGTCCCTTCACAAATTTTTTAAGTTCAAGCATGTTCATCTTTCTTTTTTCTAATCTCTTTTTTGCATGTTCTGCCACTAAATACATTACTGTAAGAAGGAAAATCACAGTCCCAAAGAGCGTCAGAGAAAAGAGGTTCATGCCTTTTTTGCATTCCGCTATTTCTACAGGTTTGTTTCTTTCCGTTCCGCATTGATTTATATCTTCACACTCCCTTGTCATAAGGTCCAGCTCATTACAGTCTGACCATGGGGAGCATACCCATAATTCTTTACATTCGCCGGGTGATTCCATGGATTCCTTGCATTTACCACAATCGACCTCGCAATCATAGCACGTCTCGTAAAGTGAGCATAGACCATCTCCACAATATCCTGCATAAGATGACCATTCCATAAGCGTGTATGAAGTGAAATGAGGGACGAAAAAGGTCAGCGTCTCGTTGATGTAGTCTATTATTTTGCATTCCCTGCAATAGACGCCATCCTTGACTATCACGGGATCTGTGAAGTTAACATGGTAAAAAGTTATTATGGCTGATTTGTTCAGCTCGGGGATTAGGTCTGTTTTTACCGTGATGGTGTCATTTTTTATTTCTATGGCTCTGTCAATATCCTTGCCAACGAGATTTATTCTGTTCCTTCTGAATTCAATTTTTGCCTTTCCTGGAATGCCTATTACGACATTCGTGGCATTTGTGACATCTACCATGGAGAAGTCAGTTGTTATATTGTTCATGAACTTCGAGTATTTGGGTAATGGACAGCCGTACATATTTACCTTCATATACGAAGGTGTGTCTGGACATTTGTCTATTTCGTCTCGAACTCCATCATTGTCGGTGTCCCTTATTTTTCTTTCCTGTATAACAATTGGGATTGTATCTTTGCTGTGCAATTTTTTATCCGCCACCAGAAGCGTTACATTATATGTGCCCGGGCTGACATACCTGTGCTTTACGTTTGTTTCCTTTGTTGTGATTGTCGAGCCGTCTCCGAAATCCCACACAAATGTCAAGTCATCATTGTCAGGGTCATAGCTTTCAGAAGAGCTGAAGTAAACATCCGAGTTCAGGGAAAACTCCTGTCCTTGAAGAGGATACGATATTTTTGCAAACGGCGGTCTGTTGACATCACCGACCGTTATCAGTATTTTCTTCGTCACATTGCTGGCACCATCGGACACAATAAATGTTAATTCGTAATTTCCCTTTTGTTCAAAATCAGGTATCCATGAAAATTCTCCTGTCTTGTTGTTAAAGTTGGCACCTTTCGGGAGCGCGTCAACGTAATATACGAGTTTGTCGCCATCCGGGTCCTCTGCGTTCAGTTTAAATTCTAAAAGAACATTCTCATCTGTCTTGAGGCTGTGGTTAGCGAATTTGACCACAGGCGGTCTGTTCACTTTACCCACATATATCCAAATGTTCTGTTCGCTTGACTTTGGACTTCCTGTGACAGGATTGTCTACAACCATGAATGTAACATAATACTGCCTTTTTTCCAAACCATATCCAGGTATCCAGAGAAAATGACCATTCGGTTCAAAAACCGAGCCATTTGGCAGATTTACGGCAAAATATGTTATTGAGTCTCCATCCTCGTCTTCGGCTGTGATATTGAATTCTAACTTCTCACCTTCGTTGATTTGAAATGATATATCTTCTCCTTCCTTCGCAACAACATCACCTATTCGGTATATTTTTGGTCTGTGATTGAAATAACATGTCCCATCAGAGAGGCAGTCCTCACCCTCCTCGCAACCGCATACAGAACAATTCTCTATAAGCTCTCCATTGAGGCAGAGGTATGGTTTTTTGTTTGAGCATGAATTATATGGTGTCATATCAGGGCATAAATTCTTTTCTTCGGTAGCTGAAAAATTTGAAAATGTCTTGTTGGACGATTCGTTCATATGCGCCGATACCGCGGAAGCTGTCAGCATTAGAGCCAAAATAACAGCAAGTATAGAAAATTTTCGCCTCATTATTTCATTTTTGGCTTTCTGAATTAAAATTATTTGCGAATTACAATTTCACGAGTTTTGTTATACCATCTTTGTCCTTTTCTCTTTCTAATCTGTATATGCAACCGTTTATATAGTCTGACAATGCTTCTTCATGCGTGATGAGGAATACTTGTTCAACCAAATTTTCCATTTTGTTCTTCAAAATCTCACCGAAATGTCTTATGGCGTTGCTGTCCATGTTGTGAGTTGGTTCGTCAAGAATTAACCAGCGGAGATTTGGTGTGAACGCAAGGGAAAATGCAATTCTCAACGCCAAGCATGCGATGGTTCGTTCGCCCCCAGACACGCTTTCCACATTGACCCATCCCCTTGAAGTTTTTAACTGCAGTATGTAGTCGTTGTCGACAAGCATTTTTATTTCTTTAAAGTCGCCGTATGGATAAAGCTCAGGCCATATAAAATTCATTATATGGTTTACGGTTTTGAGGAATTCGTCTCTTAACTGGTTTTGTGTGATTTTTAAAATTTTTATGAATTTGTCCACCCATTCAATTATTTTTCCATAATTCTTGATGTCTTCTTTATATTTCGTAAATGTTTCCATATCTTTGCTCAACTCTTCGAGTGATTTTAACTTCTCGTTGATCAGTTCTGCTATGTGCTTTAGCGAAGTTTCTATCGCTTTCAACCTTCCTATGACCTTATCCCTTTCTTTTCTTGTTCCTGCCTCATCTATTTTGCTCAGGGAATGCTCATATGCTTTTTTCTGTTCCTCGAGCTCTGATTTCTCTCTGACTATGTCTTCTTTTTCTTTTTTGAGCTCTTCGAGTTCCTCTTTTTTGCGGAGCAGGTCGCTCATTTTCTGTTTTTCGATTATTTTTTCCTGTAGTTTTTTTCTTAATGCGGACAATTCTACCTCTTTGCTTTTAAGCGAGTTTTCTATTTCTGTCACGGTTTTCTCCAGCGAGTTTTTCTCGTTTTTGAGCTCGGTTGTTTTCTCGGTTATTTCCTTATAATCTTTGAGCGAATCCGCGAGTTCTTTGTATTTTTCGTAATTTTCTTTGAAAATTCTGAATTCCTCTTCTCTGTTCTCGAGCGATTTTTTCATTATTTTAAGCTCTTGGTTGAGTTTTCGAAGGTTCGAGTTTTTTTCCTCAAGAATGTTCTTTTTTCTCTCTTCTGAGAGAGGGGATTCGCAGACAGGGCATTTGTTACCAGCAGTTTTTAGTTCCCCCAGAGTTTTCTCAAGTTCTTCGCGTTTAGTTTCAAGTGCGTAGACCTTCTTTTTAATGTCGTCTATTGTATCTTGGAAATTCTTTAGTTTTTCTTCAGGTTCGCTACCGAGGAGTTCATGAAGTTTGTTGATTTCGGTCTCTCTTGACTTCATCTCATTTATTCGATTTTCATAGTCATTTATCTGCTGCAGTATGAAATCGAGTCTGCCTTTCGCCTTCGAAAGGGACTCTCTTGCATTCTTCAATTCATTTTCCATACGGTTGACTGTGTCATCGATCTCTTTTATCTTGTCGGAAAGTCTGGTGAGCATGCCCTCGTTGACCTGAATTTTTTCAACATCTTTTTTCATTTGTAAGTATCTTTCTATTTCGAATATCCTCGAGTTCAATGATTCCATCTTTTTTAACAGTTCGTTGTATTCCCTTTTCACGGATTCGTGTTTCTCAAGAATTTCGGTGAGTTCAACAGCTTTTTTCTCGATGTCTGTTTTTTCTTTTGATAGTCTGTCCATTTCTGTTTTCTTTTGAGAGATTTCGCTTTCGAGCTGTTTCATTCTTTTTTCTATGTCCCTGTTTTTCAGTTCCTCGATGACTCTCATCTTTTCATTTCTGCGTTCGATGATTCTCCCCCGAAGTTTTACCGCGTTTTCTCTCGCTTTTTCATACAGGTCAAGTTTAAGCATGCTGTCTATTTTATCCATTCTCTTTCCCTTCGGAATCTGAAGAAAATAGTCAAGGGCGTTTTGTTCGGAGTAAACCGCCCGCTGGAATAAATCATAATCCATCTGAAGTATGCGTTCGACCTCGCGTGTAACACCCGCTGGGCTCACCTCAATGAGTTTTCCGTCTTCACGAATTTCCGCCTCTGTTGTGCCTTTCCCCTTTGTGAGTTTTCTCCTGATAGTGTAGGTTTTTCCATTAATTACGAATTCTAGCTCCACCAGTGCCTCACTCGCTTCGACAGGTTTTTTCATAAGAAGGTCGTCCAAGCGAAGTTTTTTTGATTGCAGAAGTGAGAATGTCCCGAACAATGCGAATGCTATACCCTGCATAACACTCGTCTTCCCCGAACCCATAATTCCTATCAGGGCGTTCACACCTTTGGAAAATTGAAGCTCTGTCTCTTTATGCGATTTCCAGTTGACGAGTTTCACCCTTGTTATCATGAAATAGATTTCGTTGAATGAAATTTAAAGTTAGCACATAATTAAATATCATGGAAGTCGAAGAAGCGATAAAAAACAGAAGGAGTGTGCGTTCCTATTTGGACAAACCAGTCGAAGATGAGAAAATAGCTCAAATATTAGAAGCCGCGCGCTGGGCGCCCTCCGCAGGAAATCTCCAATGCGTTGAATATATAGTCGTGAAAAACCCTGAAACAAAGAAAGCATTGTGCAAGGCATCGTATGGCCAAGAATATATTAAAGAAGCCCCTGTGTGTGTAATAGTATGCTGCAATATGGATAAAATATCTCATTATGGACAAAGGGGCGTGGATGTCTATTCTATTCAGGAAAGTGGAGCAGCGGTAGAGAACATGATGCTGGAGGCGTATGCATTGGGTCTGGGGACATGCTGGATAGGAGCGTTTAATGAGGGTGAGGTTCGAAAAATATTGAACATACCAAAGCATGTTAGACCTGTTGCAATCATCACACTTGGCTATCCGAACGAAAAGCCCATCAGTACAAGAAGAGAGCTGAAAGATATAGTGTTTTTTGAGACATATAAGGGAAAATGAGGACATGTTAACTTCATTTCCTTTTTAATATTCCCAGCATCTCGAAATGAGGGGTCTGCGGGAAAAAATCGTATGCCTCAATCAATTCTATTTCGTAATCCTTAAACCATTCTATATCTCTTCTCAAGCTGAATGGGTTGCACGAGACATAAACTATTTTTTCAGGTCTGATTCGCGTTATTCTCTCGACGATTTTTTTGCTCAATCCTGCCCTCGGTGGGTCTATCACAACAATATCAACGCGTAGTTTTTTCTTCAGAAAATCCTTCACGTTTTCGTTGAAAAATTCAACGTTGTCTATCCTGTTTGTCTTTGCATTTCTCTTTGCGAGTTCTATGGATTCTTTTACAATATCCACGCCAATAACTTTGTCTGCTTTGTCCGCAATAAAAAGAGATATTCCACCGACCCCGCAGTAGAGGTCAAGAGCATTTCCATAAACCTCTTCTTTTAACCTTCTGTAAAGCTTTAACGCCATAGCAGGGTTTGTCTGAAAGAATGTATTCGCACCTATCAAGTAACTGATATTATCGAACCTCTCTCTTATGTATCGAGATTTTAAAGAACCCTTGACTTCACCGAAGCTAACATCCGATTTGCTGGAATTCACACTCCATATAACAGACTCGGATAGTGATGAAACCTTGTCCATAACAGTTTTTATATTTTCGTCATTGGTTGCTGTGACAAAATTTATCATTATTTGATTCGAGAACCTTGCCTCACGCAGAACTATATACCGAAGATAGCCGTCATGCTTAAGGTAATTGTAGTCTTTCAATCCAGAATCCCTGACTATATCCTTTACCCTGAGAAAGACGTTGTTCATCCTTCGGGACATCAGAGGGCAGTTCTCTATCTCCACGACATGACTGAATGTTTCTTTTCTTCTCAATCCGATCATTCCAAACGCGCACACAAAGTCCATCCTGTTCCTATATGCAAATGGTTCGGAAGGTGTTATTTCGATTTTAAAATCAAAAATTTTCTCGGCAATCCACTTTTTCATTTCCAACTGCTCTTCGTATTTCATATCCTGAAATGAACAGCCCCCGCACTCGCCGAAATGCGGGCATCGAGGAACAGCTGAGGTTTTCTTTTCAAACTCGCTGAGTAGCCTGCGAATTTTTCTATTCATACTCACTCGTG
This sequence comes from Candidatus Aenigmatarchaeota archaeon, assembly GCA_021162425.1. Taxonomy (GTDB): domain Archaea; phylum Aenigmatarchaeota; class Aenigmatarchaeia; order QMZP01; family QMZT01; genus JAGGYQ01. The sequence goes on along the minus strand of JAGGYQ010000046.1, from coordinate 25,207 downwards.
TTCATTTTGTATTCTGATTCCAGTATTCCAAACCTCAATTCGTTATGCCATTTTTTGTATCTGAATCTGCATTCTCTTATTGTTCCTTCCAGTCTAAATCCGCATTTTTCTAATACTTTCCTGGAGGCGATATTTTCTTCAAAAAGGCCTGCGTAAACTTTATGGAGTTTTAACTTCTCGAAAGCAAATTTTAGAATTAATCTTACGGCCTCGCTTGCCAAACCTCTGCCCCAATACTTTTTACCCAGCCAGTAGCCTATCTCTGCGTTCTTGTTTTTCCAGTCGATGTCTCCGATACGGATAACACCGATTACTCTACTGGTTTCCTTGTATACGATTCCGAAAGTGAAATTTGTCTTCTTCCTGATTCCGTGGTGCGTTTTTCTGATAAATTTTACAGCGTCCTGCATTTTATAAGGCCAAGGGATATGCATGGTCCATTTGATTATCGCTTTGTCCTGCAAATTTCTATGAATATCGCTAGCATCGGAGAGTGTCAGTTTTCTTAACTCGATTCTTTCCCCTTTTAATTCAGGCCCCGATATCATATTCTTGTATTGAACCTCTATACATTTAAACCTCAACGCAAAATAATTATCACGGGTTTGGTGGGAATGTGTGGGATGAAGAGTTAAAGGCAATTGACAATGAGATTTTTGAGCTGGAAATAAAAGAAGCTCAAAGGATAAACGAAGGCCTCGAACTTATCCCATCGGAAAACTTCCCCAGCAAGGCTGTCCTTCGCGCGCTTGGAAGCGTGTTTAACAATAAGTATGCCGAAGGTTATCCCGGGAAACGTTATTACGGGGGGAATCAATATATCGACATAGTTGAGAATCTTGCAATAGAGCGAGCGAAGAAGCTTTTTGGAGCGGAGCATGTCAATGTTCAGCCTTATTCTGGGTCACCTGCAAATATCGCGGTTTACTTCGCCTTGCTCGAGTTTGGAGAGACATTCATGGGTATGAATCTTGCTCACGGCGGTCATCTCACACACGGACACAAAGTCAATTTCTCAGGGAAAGCTTATAGAGTTGTTCATTATGGCGTGGATTCTGAAACACACCTGATAGATTATGATGAAGTGAGAAAAATCGCTCTACAGGAAAAGCCTAAAATCATAGTTTCAGGCGCCACCGCGTATCCGAGGGAGATAGATTTCAAGGTGTTCCACGAAATAGCGGAAGAGGTTGGAGCGATATCTATGGCGGATATATCGCATATCGCAGGTTTGATAGTCGCAGGTGTTCATCAGTCGCCATTCCCATTCACAGATGTCGTTACAACAACGACGCACAAAACACTTCGCGGTCCGAGAGGAGCAATGATAATGTGTAAGGAAAAGTTTGCAAAGGCGATTGACAGGGCTGTGTTCCCTGGTTTGCAGGGAGGACCACATGAACACGTTATAGCGGCGAAGGCCGTCGCGTTTAAAGAAGCAATGCAGCCTGAGTTCAAGGAATACGGAAGGCAGATAGTCAAAAATGCGAAAGCGTTGGCCGACAGGTTGATGAGTCAAGGATTCAAACTGATAACAGATGGGACCGATAATCATCTTATTCTTATCGATCTTCGTAACAAAGGGTTAACAGGAAAAGAGGCAGAAGAGGCGTTGGACAAAGCAGGCATAACTGTTAACAAGAATATGATTCCTTACGACCCCAGAAGTCCCTTTGATCCGAGTGGTATTCGCCTGGGAACGCCTGCGGTAACGACGAGAGGTATGAAGGAAAGTGAGATGAAGTATATAGGAGACCTCATAAATAAGGCAATAGAGAACTACAAAGATAACCGAAAGCTCGAGGAAATCAGAAATGAAGTGAAGGAGCTTTGTAAGGATTTTGTGATTTATAGGTGAACATTGGGTGAGCCAGCAAAAGCGTCCGGCGAACCTGATAACGCTTGTTGGCAGAGTCGAATGCAATGAAGGCAAGATGCGACGCACTGCAGAGTTGTCATATATAATCAACAGGGAGACCGCCGCTAAATATTATCGTCCAATAGCTATACAATATAGAGATATTAAATATATGTCAAAACCCCATAACAAGTCTTCCAGAAGATATTCTAAAGTTAAAAGAACATGGGACAATAATCTTTTTTAGTTCTTTTGATGAACCTGAGTAATCCAGAAGAGTTTAAATATGAATAAGAATTTAGCTCCAAAAGCTAAACAATTTATACCGAATCTCCCTAAATGATTATTTACTTCGCATCCAAGGCTTTTTATATATTGTTTAATTTTTGTGGATAGTTACTATAGTTAGTGTTTAAAATATTTTAATTGCATAAACATATTAATTTTATGTCAATCAGATTGAAAGTTCCTAGACACAGACAGCCATATATGCAATGTGCACCAACTTGTTTAGCTGAAGTAATGGAATACTTTACAAGAAAAAAATACGATATAAAGGAATTAATTGAAGAGACAAAAACAATATACAAGGGCATGGATTGGATATTTCTTCTGGGTCTTTCAGCTTTAAAAAGAGGCTTTAAAACCAAAGTCATAACTTCATCTACAGAAATCTTTGATCCCTCGTGGATAAATCTCAACAACAAAAAACTCCTAAATAAAATAGAGCGGAGAATAAAATTTTTGTCTTCCATCAAAAGAAAAGACAAATATATAACAGAATGGAATTTGTATCCATTGAAAACGGCAAAATTATTTATAGAAAATGGTGGAGAACTTGTTTTTTCCATCATTACAAAGGAGTTAATTAAGCATTTTTTAAAAAATAGGATACCTGTTATCGCTCCTGTGAATGAAAATATTTTTTTTGGTATCAAAAGAACAACAGAGGATGATGAATATAGCGATATAAGAGGATTTACACATGGCCACTATATTGTCATATCGGGTTTTTCTCGTGACGAATTTATTATAACAGACTCGGACAGGGTATCTGACTATCTTAAAGGGGTGTTAAAAAGAAAAATGGATCATGTAATCTGCTCCATTTTAACACTTTTGCCCGTTATATTGGTTATTTATAAAGGAGGAGATGAAAACTAACTATAAGGTTGGCGGCGGTCTCCCTTCATAAAATATATACGACAATTTCTGCTAACAACTATTATTCGAAGCCAGACTATTTCACAAAGCAGAATTTAGGAATTGGCGACTATTTCTACTTCCAGATGAAATATATAATTGTTGCCACAACAGCGCCAAGAACAACCGCTATTAAAATTTTTTCCACTATCCCTGAATTTGTTATCCCTGAGACAGCCCCTACTACTGCACCAACAATTGCTCCTGTAACAAAGCCTTTTTTATTAAATTTCATTTCTAACCCCCTATAATAATTGATTTGATTTATTAAATTGCATCATATTATTCAACTATCTCTCCCCAGAACGTCACGTAATATCCACCTTCGCAGCTTGCCACCCATCTCCCTAAAGGGGCATAATTGATTTTGTAATCACATATCAGTTCATAACTCTTGCTTCCATTCGGCTGGATAACCCATCCATACGTTCCATCTTTATGCGCTTTTTCCTGAAAAACATTGTCATGAATTTTCTGGTTGTCCAGCCAGGGAGCCCATGTTAAAATCACGAAAACTCCGAGTATAATACAGATTGTTAAAAATTTGGTGTACATATTGTATTTTAAAATCCAGATTTTATAACCCTTTCATCTTTCCCTTTTTCAAAAGCGCCCAGAAAATGAAAGCTCCGACCCCGATATTTACTATCATGTCGCTCCAGAACCACGCATCAAGCCAGAAAGGCGGATTATACGAAGGAAGGCCTGAAAGGGAAGGGTTTAAAATTTTCGCAGCCGCTGCAAAAGGGACCCCTATGTAGAAAAATGCGAACGTGGATAAAAATAAAAGCAGTCTCTTTTCTTTCTCAAGCCTGTGGAACGGAATGAGCAGTCCGAACGCCAGGCCAGAGAACGGGGTGTCAGAAAGTGTCCAGAAAACCGAGAACAGAGAATCGCCCCCCACGAAGATACGCTCACACACCGCGAGGAACGCCCCGGTTATGAGGAGGACTCCGAACACAAGGTGTAACGTTCTCGGTTTCCTTCTCTCCAGATGCCCCCTCCTAAAGAAATAATCCGCAACGCCTGCCACAGGTAGGAAGCCCATGAAAACCGCTATGAGATGCCCGCTGTACGGGGCGCTCACCCAATCGGGTATCCAGATGAATTCTTTGCCAACTAACAAAGCGATCTCAGGGAGCACGTACGCCTTCAGCAAACCTGCCAAAAAGATTACCCAAAGGGTTACTTCGAACAATTTTTTTCTATGGATATTCATAGTAAAAATATATCTCAAAGAAACAAATACTTAAAAGTCTGGGTTAAAATTAAAAATATGTTCTCAAAAGTTTTCGTGGGGTGCAAAACAGGTTATGGAGAGGAAATAAAGAAAAAAGTCTGCAAAATTCTGGACAGATTCGGACTTAAGTACACTCTCACCGATAAAAACAACGTTGACCTCGCCATACTCATAGGGGGTGATGGAACAGTTCTAAGACACCAGAATACACTATCCGCCCCCATATTCGGAATAAATCCAGGAAGTTCTGTCGGCTATTATATGACAGCAAATCCAAAAAACTTCGGAAGGAAATTGAGAAATCTCTTGTTTGGAAAAGAGGGGAAAGATTACGAGGTGAAAAAATACACCAGGCTTGAAGCATACATAAACAAAACAAAAATGCCATTTTTGGCTTTGAACGATGTTCTCATTTCGCCGATTTACGTCAGAAGAATCCTTGACGCAGAATTAACTTTAAAAGGAAAAAAGACAGTAGAAAGAAACTCTGGTATACTAGTCTACACCCCGACCGGCTCACATGCATATGCTGCCTCTGCTGGAGCAAAACCCCTGGAAGATATGTCAAAAAAATTCGGTGTAGTGGCAATAGCCCCTTATTCTGGAAGGCTTAAAAAAGGAGAAATACTAATAAACAGAGGCTCGGTTAAAGTAAAATGTCTCAATAACGAGGGAGAAGTATGCATAGACGGACAGGATGACCAGACAGCAAAGATAAGAAAAGGCGACATAGTAGCTGTCAGAAAAACCAACAATAACGCCAGCATCATATATGTAAAATAAACTTTTAAATAAGGAATCCCAATCTTAATATGTTAAGTGGAAAAGTAGTTGAGGGTATAGCGCTAACCTTTGATGATGTCTTAATTCTTCCCAGAAGGTCAAACGTCATCCCAAGAGACGTCGATATCAGAACAAAATTGACAAAGAACATATCACTCAACATACCGATCCTAAGCGCAGCGATGGATACGGTGACCGAAGCAAGACTTGCCATAGCCCTGGCTCAGGCAGGCGGCATTGGTATCATTCACAAAAACATGAGCATTGATGAACAGGTCACACAGGTCAGGAAAGTGAAAAAATTTGAATCTTGGATTATCCGCAACCCTGTGACAGTTTCGCCTGAAGACAAAATTGAAAAACTATTCAACATAATCAACGCTCATGGAATAGGCAGTTTCCCTGTGATAGATGAAAACAGAAAAGTTATAGGTATCGTAACAATGAGAGACATAAGATTCGATAAGAATCCAGATGAAAAAGTCAAAAATGTCATGACCAAACATCCTGTAACAATAACGGAAAAAGATGTCAACAAAGCAATGGAAATTATGGACAAACACAAAATAGAGAAACTCCCTGTTGTTGATGAGCAGGGGAGATTAAAAGGTCTTGTAACATGGACCGATCTGGAAAAAACAAAAAAATACCCAAATGCATTGAAGGACAAAGAAGGCAGACTTCTTGTAGGCGCTGCTGTTGGGCCTTTTGATGAGAAGAGGGTTGAGTCCCTTATAAATGCGGAAGTTGATGTCATAGTAATTGACACAGCACACGGGCACAGCGAGAATGTGATAAACGCTATCAAAAGAATAAAAAAGCGTTATGCAATTGATATCATCGGTGGGAATGTTGCAACAAAAGAAGGGTCAGAAGACCTGATAGCAGCAGGGGCAGATGTTGTCAAGGTTGGTGTTGGTCCGGGTTCCATATGCACAACACGCATAATTGCAGGTGTTGGTGTGCCTCAGATCACAGCAATAATGTCTGCTGTTGAATCAGCGGAAAAGCACGGGGTTCGTGTGATAGCGGATGGTGGAATAAAATATTCAGGGGATATGGCAAAATCTATAGCTGCTGGAGCTTCTGCTGTTATGATAGGTTCGCTGTTTGCCGGGACTGAAGAAGCACCAGGCGATGTTGTTTTCATAGGCGGAAGAAAATACAAAAGATACAGAGGCATGGGCTCGATAAGCGCAATGAAAAAAGGTTCGAAGGACCGATACTCACAGGCAGGTGAAACCAAACTTGTTCCAGAGGGCGTGGAAGGTGTGGTTCCTTACAGAGGAAATGTTTCTGAAATAGTATTTCAACTTGTCGGTGGTTTGAAATCATCAATGGGTTATTCAGGTTGTAAAAATATAGATGAAATGAGGAAAAATGCAAAACTCGTTAGGATAACACCTGCTGGTCTCAAAGAATCACATCCGCATGATATCATCATAACAGAGGAATCGCCAAATTATTGGAAAGTGTGAGTATTTGTGAATTTTTTTATTTCTTTTTTCAATACAGCTTTCACTATATCTGTTCTCGCTCTCCCCCTCACCTTTCTCATGACAAGACCGAATAAAATGTCCTCGCCTCTCGGATCGTTTACAAGATTCTTATTTTCTTCTATCACCTTTTTCACAATTTCTTTCAGTTTATCCCTACCTATCGGCTTCAATCCTGTTTTTTCCAGTATAAGCTCTATTGTCTCGTTTGGGTTGTCGGCAAAACATTTCAAAACCTCCGGTATCGCTTCCTTAGATATACGACCGGAACGCAAAGCTTCGAAAGTCTCGATTAAATGCCTGTCGTCGATCTTTGATATATTCACCTTCTCTTTCCTTTCCAGATAGCGAAGCGTAACGGTCAGCGTGGTTGAAACTATTTTCGGGTCATATCCCAGACCAACTAATCTGTCAAATAACCTCTTTCTCCCCATCCTGACGAGCTGGACTGTCAACTCATCACTTAATTTGGTTTTTTTTCTGATTTCTTCAATCTCCCTTTTCTCTCTCACTTCGAGAACTTCGGGAAGATTCTCTTTTATCTCGTTGAGCAGGTTCTTTGTTATTTTTATTGGCATAACATCTGTCTCTGGGTACATCCTCTCAGACCCGGGCAGCGGTCTAAGATATTCTGTATCACCGTTATCCAGAGCTTTTCTTGTCTCTTCGGGGACGCCTATAAGGAGTTGGTTTATTCTTTTGGCTATCACTTCCATTGTTTTTTTGACTTCATCCTCTTCACCTACTGCTATTATCAAAGTGTCGTTCTTCCTCGCCTTCAAATGCTTTCTCAAAATTTCAAATTCGCCCGAAAGCCTGTATCTGCTAAGGTCCTCATCGCTATGTATTATGCCTTTCAGTTTTGTTTCCGCTTTCACATAACTTGCTATTTCATTTCCCAGCGTTCGGGTGGGTGTGAGCCTTCTCTTCAGGAATCCCGCAAAATTAGGTATTAGTAAGGCGTGTGTTGTTTTTCCTTTGGTAATTCTCGACTCCGAATCTGAAAATATGTGAGAAACGTGAACGTGTTTTGGTTTTACTGGTCTGAAGCCTGATTTTTTCAGCTCGTCTCTTATTTTAATGAGATTCACCTGCCTCATGGCCTCATGTTCGACAAGCTTTGGTATAAGTTTGAGGTCTTGCGCACCTTTTATTTCGACACGCGCGCCATCTTTTATTGAAACGTTTATGTCCTGACGTATTGTCCCAAGACCGCGTTTTACAATAGTTGACCTCACAAGCATTCCGAGCTTTTGGGCGACTTCCTTTGCTTGCCCTGGTGTATGTATGTCTGGAGATGTACCTATTTCCACGAGTGGTATGCCAAGGCGGTCAAGCCCATAAAAGACGCGATTCTCATCCCGTTTTATAATTTTGCATGATTCCTCCTCGAGGCAAACATTGGTTATACCTACATCTCCGAATGATGTTTTTATTTTCCCGTTCAATCCAATAATTGCGGTTCTTTGAAAACCTGAAGTGTTAGAGCCGTCTATAACAATCTTGCGCATAAAATGTATCTCATCAGGTATATCACATTTCAGAAGCTCTGCTATTGTCAAGGCAATTCTTAACGCTTGGGGGTTCGGTTCGTGTGGCGGTTCTTCATCAAGCTCAACCAAACATGACTCTTCTGGATAAACAAAGTAATGAAATTCTTTATTTCTCATCGTTTCGTAAAGGACTGCCGTGTCTATCTCTCCTGTCTCACCGACAACAGGCCGGAGTTTCCTGATAACTTCCATTACGGGATTGTGTTCAGCCAATCTCGATTTACATTTGCAGAAAAGCTTTTGCTTTGTGTCAAGCTGCTGGTGGATTTCAATTCCGCATTTGAGGCCTATCTTTTTATAATCCATGCTTTCCATCTACAACACCTTAAATTAGAAATGTTTCAGTCTCTGTTCTTGAGGTTATTTCGCCTGCGAAATTTGTGAGGATTAATTCTTTTACTTTTTTGATGTCTTTCGTATGCCCAAGCACCCAGCCGAGTTTGACATATGCAGTCTCGCTTAACATATCTTCGCCTGATATAGCTCCCGCATCCAAGAATAGCTTTCTCAAATTGGTGTATACATATGGATTTACCCTTCCATAGATAGTCTGCGTTGTTATAACAAAGGGTATACCGTCTTTTGTGTGTTTCTTTATTTTTTCCACCCAGCTTTTCTTTGCAAATGTAGGGACATGACCCATTCCTGTCCCTTCTACGACAAAACCTCTGTATTTTTTGCCGATGTAAAAATCTATAACATCTGGGTCCGAGCCTGGGTAAACTTTAAGCAACGCTACTTTCTTCTCAAATCTTGTGTCAAGTTTTACCTTTTCATTATCATTTCTTGTTTTGAAGTTGTTGTTCAGTATCTCGATTGTCCCGTCTTGCCATGCCTTTGCAAGTGGTTTTTCGTTTATCGGTCTGAAGGCGTCTCTTCGTGTTGAATGCATTTTTCTGGCTTTTGTCCCTCTTATAAATAAACAGTATTTATCATCTGTTGCTCCATGCATGCATATGCCGACTTCTGCGATGTTGGATACAGCTATATGCGAAGCGCATACCAAGTTCATTGCTGCATCTGATGAACCTCTGTCGCTCGACCGCTGAGAACCAACGAATACCACCGGCTTCCTGAGATTTCTCAGAAAGAATGACAGGGCAGCTGACGTGTAGTGCAGCGTGTCTGTTCCATGCGTTAATATAACTCCTTTTTTCCCTGAGTTCAATTCTTTGGCGATGGTTTTGGCTATCTCTATCCAATCTTCAGGCTGCATATCTTCGCTCATTTTGTTGAATGGGCTCATCATGTGAAGATTTACAATATCTGCAAGTTCAGGAATGTTGTGGAGTATTTCTTCAGGCTTTTCCAATGCATAAACACCACCTGTTCTGTAATCTATTCTTGATGAAATCGTTCCACCAGTTGATATGAGAGAAACCTTTGGTTTTTTTGGGTTGAATTTCACATTCAAAAATCTTTTGCCTATCTTACCGAATTCGTATTCTACCTCCTTTTCAACGTTTTCAGGTTCTTTTGTGCGAAGGTTTTTTATCTCGATATTTTTAATCCTGAACCCTGTGTTATACCCGTTATCAAGTTTTATCAGCAATGTGTCGGGGTCTCCAAAGTCTGGTTTAGGAAGAAGCACGCCCTTGTATTTTTTACCGTTTTTGAGCAGAATTACGTGATCACCGATTTTTATCTTCTTTGCCTTCAGGACTCTCTCTACGGCTCGAGAATACATATTATGAATATTCGCATGTGAATTAAAATAAGTATCATGTCGGTGGCAATTATGCAAAATCTTCGATTTTCAGTTGTCCTTTCTTCTTCATTTTTATATCCCCTTTGCCTCTGATGTCATACAGCGTTTTTTTCATCACCTTTTCTTTTTTGTGTGCTGTCCAGTAGTAAGCTTCATCACGTGTCCTTTTTGTCAGAAGTATGATGATTCTTCCGAGTTTTGTTCGCCCGACGCGTCCCCTTCTTTGAATCAGGCGAATCTCACTCGGGACAGGCTCGTAGAATATTGCCAGTTCCATCTCGGGTATATCTATTCCCTCTTCTCCGACAGAGGTGGTTACAAGTATGTTATATTTCCCGTCTTTGAAGTCCTGTATGCGCCTTTTTTGCTCTTTCTGCGTTATGCCTTCTCTCTGTCCCATGAACTCGATGGGTCTTGCATTTTCAATGTTTGAAAGCACATTCACTATCTGCTTCACCATGTCTCTGTAGTTTGCAAATATTATTATTTTAGAATTAGGGGTTTTGCAAAGTTGGTTGCTTATTATTTTGCACAGCTTTGACATTTTGGGATGTGTGTAACCTTTTGCGCGCAATTTAGATGTTATGCTCATCACATGCTTTATTGTATCATCATTCGTAAGAGATTTGGATGATTTTGAGCCGTCAGATGATAATTTTTTCAAATATCTGTGAAGTGATGTTATCCCCTGCGTTTCGAGCAATGTCAAGGCGTATTCTATTTTTATTGCCTGCGAAGCAACAACTATGCCCCAATATTTTGAACGACCATGAGCTTTGCCTTGGAGGGTCTTCTGAAGCTCAAGCAGGTCTCTTCTGGTAACCAATCTCGATGGCTTCGAAAACCCTATCTTTCTAAGACTCTCTATTCTCTCTTCCAAGCTTTTCTTCAGATAGCTCCTGATGGTATCGAAACTTGACGGAAGCTCGACAGAAACCCATTCGATGCGCTTTTCCTTAACCCATGGTCTCACATCATAATCATTTTCTGTCCTTATCTCTGCTTTTTCAATCCCTAAATTTTTCATTATTTCTTTGATCTTTTCTTTTGTCCCGCCTGGCGAGGCAGTCAATCCAAGAATTCGTATGTGTTTCGCTTCTTCCATATATTTTTTTGCAATATAAGGATATGCGTAATCACCAACGGCATGATGGGCTTCGTCAAAAACCAGAAGACTTACATCTTCGAGGGAAAGTCTTTTGTTCTCAAGGTCGTTTTTGATTGTTTGTGGTGTGGCAAATATCAATTTGGCTTTTTGGTAAAGGTCCATTCGCTTCTCAGGTTTTATCTGACCTGTAATAAGGACAAAATCGCTTTCCGGTAAGTTCATCACTTCTTTGAATGTTTTGAAATGTTGCTCTGTTAAAGGCTTTGTGGGGGCAAGTATCATAATTTTTGAATTCGGATAGGCATCGAATCTATATGCACTTAATATTACAGCTATCGCAGTTTTCCCCAATCCTGTCGGCAACACACACAAAAGGTTATGTTTTACTGCGCTCTCAAGAATAGTTTCCTGATAAAGTCTGGACTCTATTTTTCCATTTTTTATGAGGCGATGATTAACAAAATCCATGATAATAAGTTAATTTCTGCTATTTTAAACCTTTATAAACCTTTGCTCACAACATTTAAGGAAAAAAGGAGGAAAGAAAAAGTCGTTTGCGCTTTTTCTTGAAAATATTATGAATGAATTTAAAAAATTAGGAATTGCCGATTGTGTCTTAAAATCAATCGAGGAGCAGGGCTTCGAAGAGCCAACGGAAATACAAAGAAAAGCCATACCTCTAATTTTGGCGGGAAAAGACGTTATCGCAGGCTCTGCGACAGGCTCAGGCAAGACGCTTGCATTCGCTTCCATTATCATTCAAGATGTTAAAAAAGGTGAAGAAATTCAAAGTCTTGTCTTAACACCTACAAGGGAACTCGCCGAACAAATAACAAACACGTTGCGAATGTTTTCGAAATATAAGCCCGTGAAAATTATTCCAATTTACGGAGGCGTTTCGATAAACCCGCAAATAGAGAACCTCAAGGTAGCCAACATCGTTGTTGGAACACCCGGCCGTATGCTTGACCACATAAGAAGAGGGACAATAGACTTAAGTAAAGTTAAAATCCTCGTTCTCGACGAAGCTGATAGAATGCTTGACATGGGATTTCTCGAAGATGTTGAAAGCATTATAAGTCAATGCCCGAGAGACAGACAAACACTCTTGTTTTCCGCAACCATTACACACGATGTCTTGCTCATCACAGACAGGTATATGAGGAATCCTCTTAAAATTTCGGCTGAGGAGTATGTTGACCCGACCAAACTCAAACAGGTTTACTATGACGTTCCCGACAACATGAAATTTTCGCTTCTTGTTCACATACTCAAAGAAGAAGATTCGAACCTTGTAATGGTATTTTGCAATACAAGACGAACGGTTGACTTCGTTGCGAATAACCTGAAGTTGTCAGGAATAAATGCAGTTGCAATACACGGTGGATTCTCGCAGGAAAAGAGAAACCACGTCATGCACTCGTTTAATTCAAAGAAGACAAAGGTTCTTGTGTGCACCGACGTTGCGGCAAGAGGTCTTGACATACAGGATGTATCGCACATCTACAACTACGATGTTCCTTCTGAAAGCAAGCAATATATACACAGGATAGGAAGAACAGCAAGAGCGGGGAAAGAAGGCAAGGCAATAACATTGCTTTCAGTAAGAGACCATGATAACTTCAGAAGGATTCTGAGAAACAATGAGGTGAGTATTGAGAAAGAGGAAGTTCCTCGAGTTGAAAGGGTTAAAGTAAAATGGAGAGAAAACCCGAGAGATTTCAGGGCAAGACGTTCATTCGGAAATCATTACAAATGGAAAAGGAAATTCTAATATCTTACACTTTCTTGCTTTTAACAATATTCCATCTGACAAGCAGATGAGAGAACACAAGAGGTATTATGAGATTGAATATTATGCTCGATGCTATTATAACAGAATATAAACCAGCCGTTATCAATCCGCTGTCGAAAAGTATCTTTATTATTATAATGCTCGTGCTGAATCTCACAGAAAGACCGAGCCCAAGTAAAATTGATTTTTTAACTCCTATCTTTTTATGTGCAACGATATACGTCCCCAGTAACTTTGCACCCTTTGATACCAGAACCACGAGTAATATAAGCAGAGGATATGTGAAAAGGTATTGCATATCCATGACCGAGCCTGCCCATAAAAAGAATATCGGAGCGAAGAAACCATAAGTCATTGTTTTTATCTCACTCTCTATTAACTTGAGTCTCTCCGTAGGTATGAATGTTTTAAGGCAGATGCCTGCAAGCAGGGCAGCAAGTGGTGCGCTGTCCGCGTAATCACCTACACCAAGGAATAGAAACAGTATAGATAACGTGAAAAGGAACAATGTCTCTATGTTGAGAAATTTGAACTTTTCCCCCTCTCTCTTAAGTTTTGTGAGTCCCATGGCAAGAATAAAAAGTACGAGCAGAGAGAAAAGTATCATTCCTATGTTAACATTGCTGTGAATACTGGAACCAATAAGGACGACAGCCATTATAAGTGCTACCACCTCTATGATATCATCAAGCGTTCCTATACCTATTATCATCTGCCCTAACTTTGTATTGACTATTTTAAACTCGTCAAGAATTGGTATCAAAATGGCTTCGCCGACAGTAGCAAATGACAACGCTACGATAAGTGATATCACCCAGTTATATCCAAAGACAAAATGAACTATAAGGCTGCCAAATACCATCTCAAAAAATATGATGAAGAACGTTGAGCTGACTATAAATTTGCTCTGAGTCTTCAGCTCTTTGAGGTCTATCTCAAGCCCTATCATGAAAAGCAAAAAATACATACCCAAGTTTGCAAGAAATACAAAGGTACTGGATGATGTGATTGAGCTGAATGGATTGTAAAAAGCGAGAAAAGAACCGAGTATGAGAGCTGAAAAAACCCACGGCATTTTTATTTTTTCCATAAGTCTGCCAAACAGGAAAGTAAGCAGAAACAACACACTTAAAAACAAAAATATGTTTACCATATTGTTATTATTGGTTTGAGTATTTTAATTTATTGCAATTGCAGGCGAAGTAATAAAAATACAAATCCTAAATCGAATCTATGAAATTGGGTGTCCTCTTTTCAGGCGGAAAGGATTCATGCTTCGCTCTTTACAGGGCAATGCAGAAAGAAGATGTCACCTGCTTAATATCCATTTCTTCAAAGAACCCAGAAAGCTATATGTTTCACACACCAAATATCCACTTAACCAGACTCCAGGCAGACGCAATATCTCTGCCTTTGGTAACGTTTGAGACAGAAGGAGAAAAAGAAAAAGAACTGTTTGACCTAAAAAAGGCGATAGAAAAAGCTATGAGGGAATACAAGATAGAGGGTGTTGTCTCTGGTGCTGTCCTTTCCGTGTATCAGTCCACGCGTATTCAGAAAATATGTAATGATTTGGGTTTATGGTGTTTCAACCCGCTATGGCAGTCAGATGAAGTCGAGTATATGAAGGAGTTCATCTCCCTGGGATTCAAAGCTGTAATTTCAGGTGTTTTTGCATACCCGTTTGACGAGACTTGGCTTGGAAGAAATATAGATAAGAGAACGTTAAATGAGCTTATAATTCTTAATAAAAAATTCAGAATAAGTCCGATAGGTGAGGGTGGCGAGTTCGAAACATTTGTCTGCGATGGACCGATATTCGCGAAAAAGGTGAAAATAGTCAAGGCGTTTAAAAAATACAAAAACTACAGCGGCATTTATGCAATAGAGAAGGCAATGCTGGTGAAAAAATGATTTTGATAATTGACATGTCCTATAAAAAAGACTCGCTAAGTCTTTATGAGTTTGTAAAGCCAATCGCCAATATTGTCAGGGCAACTGACGATTTTGCCATTAAACATTTTTCAGAAATAAATGAGAATGACATTGACTCATCGGAGAAAGTGATTCTATGCGGTACAGCTTTGAAAGACAATAATTTTCTTTGTGCATTAGAAAAGTTTGAATGGATAAGACAATTTGAGAATCCCGTTCTCGGGATATGTGCAGGCATGGAGGTTATAGCGAAAGTCCTTGGATGCGATATAGTTAGAAGGAGTGAGATAGGAATGACAAAAATAAGAATTGTAAAACAAGATGTGCTTCTTTCTGGTAGGAAAGAATTTGATGCATACGAACTTCATAATCTTTCAGTAGTTCCAACAAAAGACTTCGAAATTCTCGCGGAATCAAACATATGTATTCAGACGATTAAACATAAAAGAAAGCCTATATACGGAATAATGTTTCATCCTGAAGTGAGGAATGAATGGGTTGTCAAGAATTTTATAAACCTTCCAAAACACTGCTGAATATTTCAAGTCCTTTTTCAAATTCTTCTTGTGTTATAACAAGCGGCGGCGCTATCCTTATGGTTGTGCTTCCAGAGCCAAGAAGGAGCAAACCTTTTTTGAAAGCATCAAATAGTAATTTCTTATATCTTTTGGCATCTGGTTCTTTACGTTCTTTGTTCTTTACTATTTCAACACCTATCATTAACCCAAGTCCCCTCACATCTCCTATGAATTCGTACTTTTCCTTGAGTTCATTGAGATATTTTAAACCTAGTTTTCCGAGCCTCTCTGCATTTTTCCACAATTTTTTCTTCTTTATGTAATCGATTGATGCTATCGCAGCTGCGCACGCCACAGGATTACCTGAAAATGTTGAAGCGTGAGAACCAGGAGGCCATTCCATTATTTCCTTTCGCGACACGCACGCGCCCATGGGAAGACCGCCCGCAATTGCCTTTGCAAGTGTTATGATATCTGGTGTGACACCGAAATATTCAGATGCAAACATGTAACCGGAACGGGCGAAACCTGTTTGTATTTCATCCACGACGTAAAGAAATCCATACTTCTTACATAACTTTTTCAATTTTTTGTGAAACTCTTTTGGCGGGACTATATATCCTTCTTCGCCCTGGATAGGTTCAACAAATACAGCTGCTACTTCATCTGGGGGTGTGATTTTTTTCAATATTTCATCTTCAAGATAGTCGAGACATCTTAATCTGCAGTTAGGATATTCCAATCCAAATGGACACCTGTAACAATATGGAAACGGCGTGTGTGTTACACCCGGAACAAGTGGGGCGAAATGATCTTTGTGTAAAATTTTCGCCGCAGATAAAGTCATGCTTGCATACGTTCTCCCATGAAAAGCTCCGAGAAATGCTATCATTCTCATCCTTTTCTTATAATATCTTGCAAGTTTGAACGCGCATTCAACTGACTCCGTTCCAGAATTTGTGAAGAAAACCCTCTTTCTAAACCTCCCCGGTGTTACACTCGATATCTTTTCAGCCGCCTTTACCTGTATTTCAGCATAAAAATCTGTTCCCGCGTGATGCAATATCTTTTCAGCCTGTTGCTTTACAGCTTTTACGACTTCTGGATTTGCGTGACCCACATTGGCAACAGCTATACCAGATGTGAAATCCAGATATTTTTTACCATCAGCGTCCCATATGTACACGCGTTCGCCGTGATCTATTGCAAGCGGGTAACTTCTTGTATAAGAAGGCGATATTAACTCATGGTCTTTTTTAACAATTTTATCAGAACAGGATTTAGATTTTTTTATCATGATTTATTTTTTGTTTACCATCTTTTTAAGTATGATTTTAATTCAAAATTAAATATTGGGGTTTTCAACTATTTTCTCTTTAATTTCTTCAAATATACTTTCAAATCTCTTTTCATAGACAATAACTGGTTTCATGTTAATAACTGCTTCAACGAATTTTTTGCTGTATGGTATCAATCCTAATATTGGAATTCCATTTTCCTTTGCAAATTCTTCAATCTTTTTCGTAAATTCTGGATTTATATCGTATTTGTTTATTATCAAACCATAAGGTATCCTGAAATGCTCAACAACAGACAAAGCTCTTTTCAAATCGTTCAAAGCCGACGGCGTGGGCTCTGTCACAGCGATAACAAAATCACTTCCGTTCACACTCGCTATAACAGGACATCCTATACCGGCGGCGGAATCAACAAGCATTATTTCAGCTTTTTCCCTTTCAGCAATTTTCATAGCTTTATTCTTAACTTCTGTGACAACCTTCCCTGAACCAGATTCGCCCATTTCAAGTTGACCTGAAATTATTGGGAATCCATAAGGAGTTTTACCAATTCCTATTTTCGCATTCTTGACCTTTACAAGCTCTATCGCCTTTGTCGGACACACGAGCGTACACGCACCACAACCTTCACATAAGAATTTGTTGAATATGGGTAAATTCTTCTCGTCGTTCCATGTTATTGCAGAAAAATTGCAAACTTCCAAACATTTTCTGCATGACACACATTTATCTTCTATCAATTTTGCCTTTTCAGACGTTTCTGTGTGTTCCCATGATTCAAAATCGTTTTCTTCCAATCCCAAAACTAAACCAAGGTTCGATGCATCCACATCACAATCTACTGCTATTATTTTCTTCTCTTTTGATAGAAGCACTGCTAAAGAACCGGTTATACTGCTTTTTCCGACGCCGCCTTTTCCTGAAAGTATGGTTATAATCTTTGGTTTCATACATACCATCCTTTATACCATTCTGCGACCTTCGCCTTTTTCGGTTTATCAAAATGAGGTATGAAAGGCTTTACATCCAGAACAGGTGTCTTATCTATCGCATCCAGGCCGATGACTTTCAAAGCATTTCCTTTGAGTTCGGCTAATTTAACCAGTCTCAACCCTATTTTATTTGGTCTATATTGACTTCTGGAAGCGAACACACCAACAACAGGCAAACCTTTTATAGTTGTTGGTCCTGGATATGTTTTCATTTCTGTTCTGTTCGCTTCGTTTATGTGATATATTATCCATATATGCGAAAAACTAGAAAGACCTGCCATTCCTTCTGCATATTCTTTATTTATCACTATTTCGCTTTCAGTCTTCGTGAGTAAACCCTTCTCACATGCGAACGTTAGGTCTTCAGGGTCTTTGAATCTTGACTTCACATAACCTATTGGCTTGAAGTTTATTTCCCCCATGTTATTAACCATTTAGCTATCTTATTTATTTCTTCATCTTCTATCGGTTCACCTCTCGAGTAAGCTTCTGCTATTTCTCTTCTATAAGGTATTTTGGCTATTATTTCGGTTTCATATTTCTTTGCCAAGTCTTTTATTAGTCCATAATCACCGATATCTGCTTTGTTGAGAATGATTTTTGTTGGTATATCAAGTATTTTGGTTAATCTTAATATAAGTTCAGCGTCATGTCTTCCGAGTGGTGTTGGCTCGGTAACAGCCAGAGCTAAATCACAACCCATTAAAGCGGATATAACGCTACAGTGTGTCCCTGCCGCCGTATCGACGATGACAAAATCGTATTTGTTCTTATCTTTCTCCACGTATTTTTTCAATGCATTAATAGTTGGCGAAGCTTCCTCTATTCCTATCTCCATCTCACCTGTTACAAGCTTTACACCGTAATTTTCACCCTCATAAATCGTACCTATTTTCTTTTCACCCTCAGATATAGCTTTTGTCGGACACACAATCATGCACGCTTTGCATCCAATGCATTGGTCTTCTATAAACATGGGATGCTTTCCTTTCACAAAAACTATCGCTTTCTCTTTGCAGACTTTTGCACACAAACCACACTTTATACATTTATCGAAATCAAAAATAGGTTTGAATTGAAAAACATCTTTAACTTTTTTTCTTTCCGCGTTTAGTATTATATGGTCATTCGGACAATCTGCATCTGCATCTAGGAGAAGGATATTGTATTTCTTCGCAAGTCCTCTCGCCAACGCAGTTGCAACAGTTGATTTTCCTGTTCCCCCTTTCCCGCCTGTTATCGCTATTCTCACTTCAGAACACCTTCTTTAACCAATTTCATATGTTCAACCATCATGCATTTGTCCATGACCACCTTTAAACCATGCTCCCTTGCGTAATCAGCCGCAGCATTTTTAACTATACCTTTCTGCATCCACACAACCTTTGCCTTTATCTTAACAGCTTTTTTGACAATATCCATTACCTCTTCGGGTGGTCTGAATATATCGACTATGTCCACGGGTTCTTTGATATTTTTTAGGTCCTTGTATGCCTTTAATCCAAGAATTTCTTCTGCAAATGGGTTCACTGGAATTATTTTGTAACCATGCTCCATTAAATACTTGGGAACTTTATGCGCATCTTTTTCCGGGTTTCTCGACATACCGACAACTGCAATTACATTATATTTTGTCAATATTTCCTTCACCTCTTCATCCGTTGCGTTTTCGATTGGAATCTCGCAGAAATTCTGTCTCATGGTCACACCTTATGATCTCCACACGTGTCGTCCAGTGTCGCCTTTTTGAGCTTACCGGACTTCCATAATTTGAACATATCCTTTACACTTTCAGCCTCTCCAACGTAAACGTCCATTCCCAGATTATTTGCAAGTTCTATAGCTCTTGGTCCTATACCCCTACACAACAAAACATCAACATTACGCTCTTTCAATAACTCTGCCGGCATTCCACGGCCGCCAAAATGTTCACTTGTGTTATCTATGATTTCAACGACATTCCCTTCTTCATCTAGTATCGTATATGTTGCGCATCTACCGAAGTGATATGCAACTCTTTCATCTAATCCATTTTTCCCGTCTGTTGGTATTGCTATTTTCATCCAGACCACCCAATCTCATGTATTCCTCCTTTACAATTTTGAAATCCTCTACAAGTTCTGATTTCATGTCAGCATTGTAAACAGCGACCGCAGGATGATAAAGCGGTATTACGAGCAAATCATAGAATAGATTTTTTACCCTGTAGATTTTTCCGTGGATTCTGCTTATATTGTCGTGTGGTAAACCGAATTTTTTGAAGATATATGACGTTGAGTGCTTCCCGAGTGTGCAGATTATCTCAGGTCTTATAATCTTGATTTGTCTGTTAATGTATGGCGAACATTTTTCTATTTCTTCTGGCGTTGGGTCTCTGTTTTCAGGTGGACGGCATTTCACAACATTTGTTATGTAAACGTCCTCCCTTCTCAATCCTATACTTTCAATCAGCTCATTTAAAACCTTTCCTGCTTTGCCGACAAAAGGTCTTCCCTGAAGGTCTTCGTTGAAACCCGGTGCCTCACCAATAAACATTATTCTAGCCTTCAATGAACCTTCGCCGACTACTGGATTCTTCCTGGTTTTCCATAGTTCACACTTCCTACAGTTCAGCACTTCACTCTTTATGTTTTCCATATCGTTCTCCATTCTTAACACCAGAAAAGGATGGATTTACCATCCTCCTCCGCCTCTTCCTCTGCCGAAACCACCGCCGAGTCCTCTGCCAGGTCCCATTCCCGCACCCATTCCAGCAGGTGTTGTTATAGGCTTGAGTTTACCTTCGATGAATGCCATCACATTGTCTCTCACAGTTTTTGGGATGCTTTGATACATTTTTATGCCTGCGTGAGAAAGGACATCGAAAGATCTGGGTCCCACAGAACCAGAGATAACAACCTGAACACCCTGGTTGGCTACAAATTCTGCTGATGCTATGCCTGCGCCTCCAGGCATGTTCATTGCCTGATTCGGGAACCCATTCGCTCCTTTTATCTCATTTCCTTCAACGTCCACTATCACAAAGTATGGACACCTGCCGAATACAGGGCTTGCCTGACTGTCCAGATCAGGTCCTGTCGAGCTAACAGCTATTCTCATATTACCTACCTCCTTTATTCAATAACCCTACTATCAAACCATTGATAACAGAAAATATTATCATATAAAACATAAGCAACACGGTAAATAAAAAACCGAAATAGTAGATCATGATAGGTATCAGAGGTATTTTGACCGCTCTGTTGTAGAGAAATGTTGCTATAAGTGAATCTTTCATTCCCTTTTCCTTCAAATTCCTGAGAAGTGGATACCACATGTATACAGGTCCTGTTGACAGGATACCACTTATTATTGAAAATATCCATCCTTTGAGACCCGATGATTCACCAACGTATTTCATGATTTTTTTCTTATCTGCAAAAAGATTCACAATATACATGACGGCAAATACAACGATTATCACAGGTATCACTTTGATGAATGTGTTGACGAATATTTTTAGGGAATTTTCAATAAATCCGCTGTTCAAAAAGTATAACGGTATGTAGAGAATAATAACAACTAGCATGAACACCCATTCCAGTTTCCTTGAAGATTTCCTCTTTCCATTCATCATACCAAACCCAACGTCAAAACCACGGCTACAGCAACAGCTATTGATAGCAGGAAGCTCACGAGATTTCTCGTTATTGCAAAACGTCTTCCCAGCATTATGCTTTCAGCCGGTAGTTGAACCATACCCACTGTGACCCATGCAACAAGGAATGATGTGACCACAACAAGTGGTATGCCATTTCTGAGAAATTCTCCACCTATTATGTAACTCGTTATGGGATTGCCTGTTGCAAAGCTACCGAAAACAGCTCCTATGAATGAATCTATGAAGACATTCCCTGTGAAAATGTTTAACTCGAACAACTTCATCCTCATAGCCGAAATTAAAAGAGAAACGAGAAGCAAAACACCTATTAATAAAGGTATGAACTCACCGAAACTTCTGGCTGTTTTGACAAATGTTTCTCTGTATTTCATTGTATCAGAATCTCCTTCCAAATCTACCTCTACCGAAGCCTCTGCCCACGAATGTGTAATGACCGCCTTCTATTCTTATGGCCTTTCCGTTCACAAGGGCATCCGCTATTTTCCTGCGCGCGGATTCGTAAATTCTCTGAAATGTTGGCTGCGAAATGCCCATGCGTTTAGCTGCCTTCACCTGATCCAATCCTTCGTAATCCTTCAACCTTATAGCTTCCATCTCATCCACCGTTATGATCACTTCAAGTATATTCGCTAGCGGGACACCTACCGGTTTGAAATAAGTGAATCCTGGTTGAAACCATACCCTCCGGGGTATCCTTGGTCTTGGCATGATAAATCATTGATTTGCTTGAATTTATTTCTTTTCGAGTTCGCGGAGTCTATCCTCTATAGCCTTGAGTTCTCTTTGCAAAGCTTCTCTTTCCGCCTTAAGCTCTGCTATTTCTGCATCTTTCGGGTATTCAAATGTTTGTGCTGGTTCTACTGCGTAAGGGATATTCCATCTTGCTGGAATGGGAATCCATGCCCTTCCGAAAAATCCTCTTCTGGCAAAGCCCCTTCCGAATCCACGACCAAAACCTCTGCCAAAGCCTCTTGGTACAGGGTTTGCATATCCTGGGACATTGTAGCCTGCACAGTAACCTGCTGCTCTGCCTGTCATTGGTCCAAGACCCCATGGACCTGTTCCATCTCCCCATGGCATTTTTATCACCTCCATAGTTTTGAATATTAATTCATTTCTGATATGAATATATATTCATAAAGATTTAAAAAGTTTACCCATGCTTCAGCAGAAAAATAAGCAGATTCAAACTCAAGTAAAACCGCAAAAATAAAAGGAAAGGAGGTTTAATATTCTCCCATACCGCCTCCCATTCCCGGAGGCGAAGAAGATGGTCCTCCCGAGCTGCTTGATTTGCTGGCTGCTATCACATCGTCTATTCTCAAAATCATCTCTGCTGCTTCTGCTGCTGATTTTATTGCCTGAAGTTTTATTTTTAGTGGTTCCACAACACCCTGTCTTATCATGTCCTTCACATCACCCGAGAACACATCAAGACCTACTGATTTCGCCCCTTTGTCGTGCTCTGACCTGAGATTTGCAAGTTTGTCTATCGGGTCATGCCCTGCGTTCTCTGCGAGGCTTCTTGGTACAACCTCCATTGCATCTGCAAATGCGAGTATTGCAAGCTGTTCCCTTCCCTTGAATTTATCGGCGTATTTCCTGACAGCCATTGCAACCTCCATTTCGGGTGCCCCGCCACCTGGGACTATCTTACCCAGCTCCAAAGCAGCAGCGACACCTTTTATTGCATCTTCCATTGCTCTCTCGACCTCATCTATTACATGCTCTGTCCCACCTCTTATGAGGATTGTTACAGCTTTGGGATCTCTGCACTTCTCGACAAATATCATTTCGTCTCCGGCGACTTTTCTTTCCTCAACAAGTCCTGCGTATCCCAAATCATCTTTTGTCAGCTCATTTATATTGCTGACAATCTTCGCTCCTGTTGCTCTAGCCAAAGCTTTCATGTCAGATTGCTTGACTCTTCTTGCCGCGAGTATACCTGCCTTTGCTAGGTAATGCTGTGCCACATCATCTATTCCTTTCTGGCAGAACAAAACATTGGCTCCTGCATCTATAACTTTCTGAACCATATCCCTTAACATCTTCTCTTCTGCTTCCAAGAACGCCTGAAGCTTATCTGGCGAATCTATATCGATTTTAGCATCTGTCTCTGTCTTCTTTACTTCGAATTCAGAGTCTATTAACGCTATCTTGGCTTTTTCGATTCTTCTTGGCATAGCAGAATGGACAACCTCTTTGTCTATCAAAACGCCTTCTATCATCTTTGTATCGTTCATTGAGCCTCCCTGCTTCTTCTCTATCTTTATATTTTCTGTGTCAACAACAAGCTTCCCGTCTTTGATTTCCGCTACTTTTTTAACAGCCTTTACTGCTGTCTGTGCAAGCTCTTTTGATGCCTTCTCTGCTGATTTCCCTGTTATTGCGGTCTCAGCTATCTGAAGAAGCAGTTTATCATCATCTATTTTAACTTCATGGGCCATCTTCTCAAGAATTTCAAGGGCCTTCTGCTTTGCTGCCCTGAAACCTTTTGTAATTACCGTGGGATGAATTTCTTTTTCTAACAGGTTCTCTGCATTTCTCAAAAGCTCTCCTGCAAGGATAACCGCTGTAGTCGTCCCGTCGCCTACCTCCTTATCTTGTGTCTTTGCAACCTCTGTCATCATTTTCGCTGCAGGGTGCTCTATCTGCATCTCATCAAGGATTGTTGCCCCATCATTTGTAATGACAACATCTCCCAGCGAATCGACAAGCATTTTATCCATGCCTTTTGGGCCCAATGTTGTCCTCACAGCGTCAGCAACTGCCTTCGCCGCTGCTATGTTGTTTTTCTGAGCTTCTTTGCCCTTGCTTCTTGTTGTGCCTTCTGAAAGTATCAATATTGGCTGTCCACCAAGTTGTGCAATCCCGTTTGCCATGTCAAACACCTCCTTTAATCTTTTAAATGAAACATCAGAGATATATAAAGATTTTTATTTCACCTTGGGTCTCACGGGCATTTCAAGCATTTTGTCTATATCCTCTGCGATTTCCCTCACATGTGCTAATGTCCTTTCAAGGTCCATCTTGATCTCATCAACTATTTTCTGCAAACTCCTCATTCTTAACTCGTAGGTAGTCCCCTCGTTTATCACTATCCCTGCATCTTTAAGCGTCCTTAGATGATGAATTACTGCAGTTCTTGTTATTCCTATTTGTCTCGCTATTTCATTGGCTGAAATTTCTTCACCTTTTTTGGAATAGTCTATTATCAGCCTGAAGACTTTGAAGCATGTTTTATGTTTGTCGCGCCTGTTGACCAGACCCAGTGATTTGCAAAACCACTCGAGGTCTTCATCGAGATTGGCCCTCGTCGGCGGTTTCAGTGACCTTATTGTCAATTCCATGCATATATTATTGGAGTAAAATTTAAAAATTTAACTTTTCATATAAATATTTGAGATATTTAATAACAGTTTTAATGTTTCAAAAAAAATATTTAAAGTTTGGCAGGTGATGATATGGTTTGGCATGACCCTTTCGATGAGGTCAGACGACTCCAAAAGGAGATGAACAGAATTTTCAACAACTTCGCAGACCTTACAAAATCATTTGAGTTCGAGCCGACAAAAACGTTCGTGGATTTTAAAACACCATTGACTGACATCGAAGACAAAGGAGACTATCTCCTTGTTCGGTTTGAAATACCGGGCGTAAATAAGGAGGATATAGATTTAAATGTAAGCGAAGATTCAATAACAGTTAAGGTAGAAAGAAAAGACAAAATTCTGGAGAAAAAAGAAGGCTTTTTCAGAGTAGAGCGGTCATACAAAGGTTTCTACAGGTCTTTGAATTTACCTGTCAAAGTAATTCCCAATCAAGCAAAGGCAACATACAGAAATGGTATACTTGAGGTAAGCATACCCAAGGCGGAAAAGAAAGAAAAAGCGAACAAGATCCATATCGAATGATTCGAAGGGACAATGGGCGATGACAATGGAGGAACGCACAAGGTATGAGAGGGCAAGAATTATATCAGCAAGGGCTTTACAGATAGCCCAGGGCTCGCCCGTCCTTGTAAAACTTCCGAAGGGTATGACTGACCCGAAGGATATT
>JAGGYQ010000007.1 GCA_021162425.1 Candidatus Aenigmatarchaeota archaeon | reverse complement strand
ATTACATATTGGTCCATATTCTACCGAGTTTGAATCAATAGCGAAAATGGAGAAACTGATGGAAAAGGAAAATCTTGTAAAAAATGGGTTTTACCATGAAATATATTTGATAATGGCTTATCTCCGGAAAGTGCCTGATGAAAAGTTAAAGACAATATTAAGGCAACCTGTGAGAGGAGGATAAATGAAAAATTTTGTATGGCGTTTACAAACATAAATTAATACCTCTATGCAAAATGGATTTGCTGTGTATTTTTTAAGAATCCATGACAATTTTTAATCATGTTTGAAGTGGATTCATCTATACTCTCCAACATATACAAAAAACGCCCAAAATGGTCGCATAAAGGGGATTTTGGAAAACTTCTGATAATAGGCGGCTCGAAAGTTTACACAGGCGCTCCTGCATTGGCGGCGTATTCTGCGATTGCAGCGCTTCGTTCTGGGGCAGACATCGCTTATGTGATTGCTCCGAGAAGGGCAGCTGATGTTATTGCCTCTTTTTCCCCTAACCTAATAGCCGAGCCAGTCGGTGGTGAATACTTCACAAAGGGCCACCTGAAGCACGTTCTCGAAGTCTCAAAAAAATTCGATGCCATCTCGATAGGTTCGGGTCTTGGCATGCGGAAGGAGACACAGGACTTTGTTTTGAAGTTTCTCGGCAAGGTTAAGAAACCCTGCGTTATAGACGCAGACGCTATAAAGGCTTTGAAGAAACGAAGGCTTGGAAAGAATTTTGTTCTGACACCTCATTCTTACGAATTTTATGCTTTCAGCGGGGAAAAGCCCACCTACGACATCCTGAACAGAGCAAAAATGGTCAAGAAATTTGCGAAAAGGCTTGATGCGACAATTCTTTTGAAAGGTGCAATAGATATAATTTCAGATGGTTCAAAAGTGGCGACAAACAAGACAGGAAACCCGTACATGACGACAGGGGGGACAGGTGATGTGTTAACAGGGGTTTGTGGTGGTCTGCTTGCCCAAGGGGTCTTGCCATTCGAGGCAGCATGCGCCTCTGCTTACATAACAGGAAAGGCTGGCGATTTTGCTGCAAAGGAAAAAGGTCCCGGGCTGCTCGCAACGGATATAATTGAAAAAATACCTTATGTTATAAAAGAGGTGATGAAATGAGACCGAAAATAATTGGCATAGTGGGCTCGCCGAGAGACGGAAATACGAAATTTCTCGTGTCATCGGCTCTAAAAGAATGTGAAAAATCAGGAATAGACACAGAATTGGTGCATCTTGGCAAAATGAAAATTTCACCTTGCATATGCTGTGACAAATGCAGAGACGAGGAGTGCTGCGTGATAGACGACGATTTCCAGAAAGTTGCAGAAAAAGTAATCAAGGCTGACGGGATAATCATAGGCTCGCCTGTATATTTCGGAGGGGTATCATCGCAATTAAAGGCATTCATGGACAGGACAAGATATTTGAGAAGAAAAGAGGCATTAAAGGACAAGGTGGGTGGAGCGATATCTGTCGGCGGCTCAAGAAATGGTGGTCAGGAATATGTGATTAATCAGATTCATAATTTTTATTTGATACACGGAATGATAGTGGTTGGTGATGAAAAAACCATGCACTTCGGGGGGATTGGCTGGGGGAGGAAAGAGAAAGACGCAGAGAAAGACGAAATCGGAATAGAAACTGCAAAAAATTTAGGAAGGCACATTGCCTCGGTTGTGCTGAAACTTCGCACTGCTCGAAGTCACAGCCACATATAAAGCCTGAAGAATCCGAGGGCGCTTGCCTCTATCTTCCATTTCTGGTTACATTTGGGGCACACCAGCTCCATGGACTTTCCTTTGAAGTCATAAGCAAAATTATATCCGCACGCGACACAGCGAAAATCCTCTCTCATGATTTATATTGGGGGTCAGGTAAATAAAAATTTCATTAATTTATATGAAATTAACAAAACAATAATTATGCCACAGCAAAAGAAAATTGTCGGCCTCATAGAGGGAGTGAAAATTATTGGCAGGAAAACCGTTAAGGCAACTGCTTTGTTTGACACGGGCGCGAAGTTGAGCTCGATAGATACAGAACTTGCTGCCAAGGCCCAGCTCGGACCTGTGATAAGGACACAAAAAGTCAAAGCACCTATAACAAAACATACTGTTGAGAGGCCGGTCGTCAAGGTCATATTTGAAATCGCGGGCGAAAGATACGATACCGAAGCTAATCTGAATGACCGCTCTCACATGAAATATCCCATAATCATAGGACGGAATCTCATAAAAGGAAATTTTGTGGTAGATGTCGATAAAAATCCGAGAGATGTTAAAAGGGCTGACGAGAAGGCAAAAGGTATGGATAATTCTTCATAACACTTTCAATAAAATTTTCATGCGGAAGCACCCCTAATTCTGATATAATCGCTGTGACAAGGTTCGGATCTATTCTCTCGAAGCTGGGATTCTCTATCTTTACTCCTTTAGGCGGGTTTTGCCAAATCTCTTTCAGGTCACGCTTTTCCAACGTTTCTTCTTTTCCGTATATTCCATCTGGGTCAAACTTCCATGAATCACCGCAAGTGTAGACAGGTATCTCGTATTTATCCGCTATTGTTGCAAACATCTCCGAGCCAATCTTGTTGTAGATTTTTGTTGTTGTGACGGCGTCCATGCCGAAAAGGACAATGTCTGATTTTTTCATGGCAATGCGCGCAGCTGAATCGATGAAATGTACCACAGGTATCCCTGCCCTTGCAAGTTCTTTTGCCGTGAGCCTTCCCTGAAACATTGGTCTGGTCTCGGTATTGTGGACAGTGAATTTCTTTCCTTCCTCTTTTGCTTTTTTGAGTATTTTGACAACAGTTGTGGAATGGCAGTGCGTGAAAACAATCATATTGTTCTCAATCCTTCTCGAACCTATTTCAGCTATAAATTCTTGGGATTTTTTGAAATGCTCGAGACATTGGTTAACACATTCGCTCGCAAGTTTTTTCAGTGTCTCCACGTCCTTTTCATCAGAAGATATGACGCCCTTTAAAATAAATTTTATGGAGTTCCTGAGCAAAGGCTCTGTCGGTCTCAACGAAAAAAGTATTTTTTTTAATTTTTCCATTTTGGAAAGCAGGTCATCCCTTGAATGTGCTCTGCTGTGGTCAATTCCAAGCGCAAAAGCCTTGACACCATTTATGGCGACATTTTCGGCTCCCTGTATTTTCAGAGATTTTATGTCACGAAGAATCCTGTTAAATTTGTCCATAAGATAAAATTGATTTCTGTTTTTTAATAGGTTTTTTATCTGTTTGGTCGGTTTCATTTTCAGCCATTTTCAGAAGTATTTCCATGGCGCTCTCGATCTTGTTTTCAGCAAGAAGCTCGAATATATTTTCAAAACTCATCGGCTCGAGACCTGATTTTTCAAGGTTCTCTGTCAATATTTTTTTACCGAGTTCCTCAACAGAGAGCTTGTGCTCTTCCAGAGTTTTCGCAGGGATGCTTCCGGTTTCAATAAACTCTTTTTTGAACGAGAGGATGAATTTGTCACCAAATTTTGTTTCAATATCGTGGAGCATTGTTGCAGTGGCATCTTTTATTTCAAGCCTCAGTATGGGCTTTTTCTTATGCGCTGTCTTCAGAAGTTCTTTTATATCGCTTTCTATTCTCCCCATGTCGGGTTTTTCGAATTTTTTGTAGTAAACGGCTCGCTGGTTTTCGAGCTCTATCCAGTATATTTTCAAAGGTTCATGTCTTTTGATAATTTCTTTTGCATTTATATCTGGCTTGTCTTTCTCTTCTTTTGTGTCCACGACCCAGAAGCCTTTTGGCTTGGTTGATTCCTCTTTGAGCTGAGTCGGGATTAGAGAGCCTGTTATGAGAAATGGCTTTCCGTTGTATTCTGTGCACCTTGCTTCATGTATGTGTCCCTCTATATAGAGGTCAAAGCCCTTTGGGATTCTGTTCAGCTCTATTGTGTATGGAGCGTATAAAAATTCCTTTATGGACTGGTGGAGCATGAATATGTTGAAGCAGCTCGCCTCTGGTTTTGGATTCCAGTTCGACAACACGGATTCGGCGTATTGGTCAGGAACGCCTGACATGCCGTAAATGCATACTTTTTCGCTGTTTTTTTCAAAAACCGCTGCGTTGCAATGGAGATGAATCAGGAATCCTGCCTTTTCCAATGCTTCAATCGGGTTCATCAATCCCTTGACCCTTCTTTCATGCGTCCCATGTATAGCGATTATGGGGATTCCCATCAAAGCCATGTCGGAGACCTCTTCCCTGTCTTTTCCTATAAATTTTGTCAAACGAACATCGCTTTTCGACAGGAGAGGTTTGATAAGGATTTCCATTGCATTTGCAAGCGTTTCGGCGTTCGGGCTCCTTGTATCGAATATGTCGCCTGCAAGAAGCACGATGTCTGCCTTTGCTTCGATAGTTTTTTTAATGGCTTCTCTGACTGCCGAATATGAATCTTCCTCTCTTTCGGTTCCCGCTGCAAACCCAAAATGAAAGTCGGAGAGAATGGCGATTCTCATGATTATTCTATTGTACATAGAATTAAAAATTCATGCCTGAATTTTCGTTCAATCAACATATTTAAAATTTAGCAATAAAAAATACCCGAGGTCTTTAATCAATGGTGATAGAATGGTTGAAATAACTTTAGAAGATTTGAAAAGACTGGGAATAATTGAAAAAGATTGTGAAAGAGTTAAAATAGGGGTTGATCCGACACTTGGCACATATATTGAGAACGAAGAAGGTGGAATTTATCCTTTATCCGTGATTGAAGCAAAGCTACGTGAACAGAAAAAAGAAATAAATGAAACCATATATTCTGGAATAATCAGGGTGCCGTGTTAGATTTTACGAATCCACCCAATCTCAACCTCGTCAGTTCTCCATCTCGGGAGAATATCGGCTTTTTTTGGATTGATTCTTTGTCCTGATTTGTAGGTGAGTATCCCTGCCCACGCAATCATCGCCCCGTTATCTCCTGCGAATTCTTTTGGGACGACCTTGAATTTCGCTTTTCGTTCCCTGCACATGACTTCGTACATTTCCTGCAGGCGTTTGTTTGCTGCTACCCCTCCTGTGAGAAGAACCTCACTCTTCCCTAAATGTGCAAGAGCGCGCTCCGTCACCTCGACCAACATAGAGAAGAGCACTTCTTGAATGGAAAAGCACAAATTTTCGATTTTTTCACCCTTTTCATACCGCTTTATGCATTCTGTAACTATCCCAGAAAATGAGAGGTCCATTCCTTTTACCACGTACGGCAAATTTACCCATTTGCCGTTGTTTGCAAGTTGCTCAATTTTTGGCGCTTGAGGAAAATCCAAACCTATTGCCCTTCCGAATTTATCCAGTGCGTTGCCCAAACCAACATCCATTGTTTCCCCAAAGCATCGATAGCGACCTTCTGCAAAGGAAATTATTTGGGTGTTGCCACCAGAAACATAAGAAACCACAGGGTTTTTGAGACCTGTTGTCAGCCTGCCTATCTCTATATGCGCCACACAGTGGTTCACACCGACTAAATTGCCCGTAAATTTGGTGAGTTCAACTGCTTTGTTCAATCCTGCGTGAAGGCATGGTGGTAGTCCTGGGCCTCTGGAATATGCCACGACATCAATGTCATCCATTGAGACACCTGCTTTGTCAAGCGATTGTTTGACCACGGAATCTGCGACTTTCCTGTGATGCTTCCCCGCTTCCATAGGTATTATGCCCCATCCAGGCTTCGATTTGTAGACATCCTTCTCGTTTGACAAGACGTTTCCCATTTCGTCAACCACACCAACGCCAAACGTATGGGCAGTTGACTCTATCCCCAAGCACAGCATAAGTAAATTATATCCACGTTTTTTTAAAAATCAGAATCAAAGGATTAGTTCAAAAATAGTTGCACAGAACGTTTATTTCTATCGAATTCCTAATTCAGGACATGGCAAGATGGGGAGGCAAAGTCCGAAAGGGAAGATGGCGACGTGAGAAGGATAAACCGAAAAACATCGACACATATTGCCACAATGGAACACGCCGCGAGGAGCCAAAAGAACCAAAACACGACGTAACTATAACTTCAGACGACCCTGTAAGAATTGCCGAAATTTATGGTGAGCTGAAAAGAGCCATGAACAGAAACAACGGCGGTCCAGATTCGATAGAATATGTACCAACAGGTCTTTCTATTGAGGTCAAAGGTTTATGTTGTAGTGTGATAGAAGAATTGTTAAACAGATATAAGGGCAAAATAGAAATTGATTACAATAGTTCGATTTAAAACCTGAAATGAAAAATTAATTCTTATGAACTACGAGCAGACGAAATCATATCTCGGGCAACTGAACAGGTTCGGGATAAAGCTTGGTCTGGAGAGGATAGAGAGGTTGCTCGCGCTCCTCGGAAACCCGGAGAAGCGGTTTCGGTCGATCCTCGTGGGCGGAACAAGCGGGAAGGGTTCGACCTGCGTTATGCTTTCCTCCATTCTTTCAGAAGCAGGTTACAAAGTAGGGCTTTTCGTGAAACCCCATCTTTTCGATTTCAGGGAAAGGATTTCGGTTAACGGTCAGATGATTTCGGAAAGGGATTTCGCAAGACTGGTCGAAAAGATAAAACCGCTTGCGGAAAGGGTTGGAGATTTCGAGAAACCCACGTTTTTCGAATTCCTGACCGCCCTTGCCTTCGAATATTTCAAGGAGAAGCGAATCGACATCGCGGTTCTCGAAGTCGGTCTGGGAGGGCGTCTCGACGCGACGAACGTCGTGGATTCCGAAGTCTCGATAATCACGAACGTCTCCCTCGAACACACGAATATCCTCGGGGGGACGGTCGAAAAAATCACGAAAGAGAAGGCGGGGATAATAAAGGAAAATGGGATTCTCATCACGGGTGTGGAAAACCCAAAGGTTCTCGAAATCTTGAAAGAGACGTGTGAACGAAGAAAGGCGAAATTCATTCGCGGGGTGAAGCCCGAGAATGCGCTTCCCTCCTCGGAGGGAAATACGTTCGATTTCGAGGATGAAAGGATATTCGTCCCGTTGGGCGGGCGGTACCAGCTCAAAAATATTGGCTGCGTCTTGGCGGCGATTCGCTCGCTAAAGCACGAAATCCCTCTCCGTGCGATAAAGGAGGGATTGAAAAAGGTGAAATGGCCCGGGAGATTTGAGGTAGTCGAGAAAAACCCGACAGTCCTCCTTGACGGAGCGAAAGATCCGAATTCCATTCGAAATCTTCTCGATTCCCTTGACCTTCTCCAATACGAAAAGCTCTATGCTATCCTCGGGATATCGAAGGATAAACAAATTGAGGAAATATCGAAGGAGCTTTCAAAGGCAACAGACTTCTTCATATTGACGAAGCACAATGTCATGGGGAGAGGGATGAGTCCAGAAGTCCTCGCGAAACACGTCAGCAAACATGGAAAGCCGTTTATGATAGCGAAGGATGTGAAAAACGCGGTGAAAAAGGCGAGAAGCCTTTCGAAAGAAAACGACCTTATCCTTGTCACTGGTTCGCTCTTCACGGTTGCAGAAGCGAGGGAGATGTGGTTCCCGAAGAAAGCGAAGATGGGGAGAGAGCTGGAAGAGAACGTTGGTACAGCTTAATAACTTTGCGAAATTTTTATTAATACAAAAATACTTCAAATCATTATGAGAAAAAAAGACAGTTCAGGCTCATGGAAATTTTTTCTTGGCCTGCTTGTTGGTTTTGGTCTTGTATCGCTTGTGATAATAGTAGCAGGGCTTTCTGAAACCTCTTTTTCAAGCAAGATAGCTGTGGTGGAGATAGAGGGAACTATATCGTCAACACCGTCATTTTTTTCAAAGGTAACGACACCCGACGACGTTTATGAACAAATAAAAAAGATAAAAAGCAACCCTTCCATAAAAGGTGTTCTGTTTGTAATAAATTCTCCCGGAGGGTCAGTAGTTGCCTCAAGAGAGATGTTTGAAATGGTAAAAGGTCTGAAAAAACCAAAGGTCTGCTGGATGGGTGACATGGCGACATCTGGCGCTTACTGGGTCTCACTTGCATGTGACCAAATAATAGCCGATCCGTTAAGCATAACAGGTTCGATAGGTGTGACTGCCTCATACCTCGAATTCTCAAAACTGTTTGAAAAATACGGCGTGACATATGAGAAGATAACATCAGGTGAACACAAAGATATCGGTTCACCATTTCGAAACCTAACAAAAGAGGAAAGAGAAAAACTTGAATACATCGTAAATGAGATATTCAAATACTTTCTGGATGAGGTAAAGAATAGGAGAAATATGACAGATGAAAATATTCAGAAAATAACTACAGGTGACATTTTTTTGGGTAAAGACGCTGTTAAAATAGGGCTTGTAGATTCGGTCGGTTCGATAGAAGACGCAAAAGATATTATTAAAAGGTTATCAAACACCGAATATGCGGAATTCGTAACTATGAAGAAAAAAGGATTAAGTTTGTTCGATTTGTTGGGGATGCTTTAGCAAAATTATTTGTGAGCAAAATAAACCGTGATTCCCTTTCGATTGTTTGAATCGACCCTTCCGAACCCTATTCTCTCCATTTGTATGATGGTGTCTGGTTTTAACGAGCTCATCTCATATTCACCGAGTCCTTCGTACACACAATCCTTGCCTATTATTTTGACATTGACATGCGGTTCGCTGACCCACTGAACTTTTGGCATATCCTTTAGGATTTCATTGCTGATATACTTCGTTTTTCTAACGAGGCTTATATTGAACAGTCCCTTGAGACGTATTACTTGTCCTTTGAATTTCTCATAGTCATCTCTTGATATATATATCTTTTTAGGGTTTAAGATAATCTTCTTTTTTCCTCTTTCAGGATGGTCTGGGTGCAGAGGCTCGAACACCTCGCGTTTACCGGGGGCATTTTCTACCGAAAGCTGAACAGGGTCTATTACAACCATGTATCTGTTTGCAAGAGGGTCGATTATTTTTCTATTTATACTCTCAAGATTTTCCCAGCTAATTTCTATGTCGTTCTTGCTCAATCCACACTGAAGTGCGAGCATTTTGATAGCATCTGGGTGAAAGCCTCTGCGTAGAAATGCCCGAATGGTTGGGAGTTTCGGGTCATCCCATCCAGATACTTTCCCTTCGCTTATCATCTTCTTTATATCCCTTGTGTGGAGTTTTTCACCCGGGAATCGAATCATGCCGAAGTTCACAATGGTCGGGAATTTTTCGAAGTCAAGGGCTTTAGCTATCGCTTTCTGCACCGCTGTGTTGTGTTCATGCTCTTTGCCGCGAAAAACATGCGTGACACCTAAATCATAATCATCTATAGTGCATGCAAAATTATACAACGGCCAGACAGCATATTTCGTTCCTTTTCGAGGATGTGGAGTTTTGTTTATTCTCAGAAGTGGAGGGTCGCGTAACACGGGATTCATACTGCTCATTGATATTTTAAACCTTACTATAGCAGAGCCTTCTTCAAGTTTGCCCGCCACCATTGCATCCCAGAGTTCAAGGTTTTTTTCAACCGGATTTCCCCTGCATGGGCAGTCTTTTTTATTTCTTTTGTATTCCCTGAAATTCTCGGCTGAACATGTGCATACGTATGCTTTGTCTTCTTTGAGGAGTTTCTTCGCGTTTTTGTAATATGTTTCGATGCGGTCTGATTGCATAATAAGTTTGTCCCATTTTGTCCCCATTCGGACAAGGTCTTCTTTTATCCATCGATAAGCTTCAGGGTCGATTTTTTTCGCGTCTGTATCCTCGATTCGAAGGATGAAGGTTCCCTTGTACATTTTTGCGTATGCGTAGCTTAACATGACAGCGCGCATGAATTGTCCAAGGTTGACAGGACCTGTGGGTGATGGAGCAAATCTTGTTGTGACTTCTCCTTCTTCTGCATTTGGAAGGTCAGGAAGCCCTTTTTGTTCCTTTTTCTTCTTTTCAAGAAGTTCAGGTGCGAATTTTTCAAGCTCTTTCCTTTGTTCTTCAATGGGCATCAGATTAACCTGTCTCACAATCTGCTCAACAAGTGATTTTACCTCCTTTACATTCGACTTTAAATCACGGTTCTCTGATATGACTTTGCCCATGACAGCCCCTGTATTGGCTTTTCCCCCGTGGAACAAAGCATTCTGCAACGCGTATTTTAAAATTATATTGCGCAATTTCATAATCAATATTTAACGGTTGAAATAAATAATTGTTATGCTCAATTCAAGGTGCCTCGCCGATTGGAAAGAAACATTTTTTAAAAAATAAGTCTAAACTTTAATGAAGAGGTAAGATAAAATGGGTAGAAAGAAGGAAATTTCAGGAGAGGGAAAAATATTTGGAATTGGAGGTCAATTCTCAAGGTCAGAAGAATTTGAAAGTGCAGACCTTATAAGAGAAGGTCTTGAAGTGGCATTTAGATTAAATAAAAATAAATTAGGTTCGAGCATGCCAGATGATTGTGCAAAAATTTTAACAGCATTGAAACGAGTAGATGACTTAACCCCATCAGAAACCACAAATCAAATCAGAAGAATATTGCAGGAAGCCGCAAAAGGATGTATAGCGGATAAAGAATCATCATGTATCTTTATCCGCTATACATCCTTTTGCGGCTTCCTGCAATAT
>JAGGYQ010000037.1 GCA_021162425.1 Candidatus Aenigmatarchaeota archaeon | reverse complement strand
GATAAACTTTACCGCATGGAACAATTCCTGGACGAACAATTCGCTTAACTACACATACGAGCTAAACATAAGTGTTTCGGATGATGAAGGTCTCATAAACTGGACACTATTCAACCTTACGATATTCACCAGAAACGACCCACCAGAATTCAATTTCACAAATACAACTGCCCGCGCTAACACAACTTTTTATGAGAATCTGAGCAGCGAAACCGCTGATGAGGAGAACGACAAGCCATTTTTCTTCAATATATCCTTCGTGGATTGTAAAAAAGAGAACGAAAGCGACACAAACTGCTCAATCTTCACAATAAACCACACAACAGGCATAATAAACTTCACCGTCCTCGAAAAAGATATAGGAAACTACACCATAAACGTGAGCGTGAGAGACAGCGGAGATTTCACCCAGCCCTATAACGCGACATCATGGAAACTCATTAATTTCACAATTTTGCCTCTCAACAGACCGCCTACTATAGAGATAACGGATTATTATATGATATACAACAACACCCCATATGTTGGAACAAAAGGCATGGAAACTCCAATGAAAGAAAACTATACAATACATTTCTCAATAAGCGTGAATGACCCTGACGGCAACAGCCTCGAATGCAGATGGTATAAAGACGGGAGTGAGTACTTTCACAGGGATAATTGTCAATATAGGGCGTACGAGGAATACATTCCGAGTTTTGAAGATTCGGGAAGGCATTTGTTCAGGGTTGAAGCGACTGACGGAGAATTCACATCCTATGATGAAATTAATGTAACCATAAACAATACAAACCGTCCTCCTCAAATGGTTTATCCTATCCAAAACCAAACATGGAACATGAACACAGAAAATAGGAACATAATGCTCACATACAACTTCAAAGACCCTGATAATGAGAACAACGTGACAAATGACGACAATAATTTGACATTCTACTGCTCGGAACCATCGCACATAACAGTCCTTATCAACAACCAGCCCTGCCCTGTGACAATCTCCTCTAACGGAAGTGCTGTTGTGACATTAACACCGCAGACCGATTGGTATGGAACAGATTACATTGTGTTTAACGTTAGTGACGGTGAGTTCAATGCGTCAAGCAATAACGTGACACTTAATGTAACATACACAGAAACGCCGACACAAACAATAACCCAGTATCTTCCATCCGGGGGCGGCTTTGCTGTCTCACAAACCGGGGCAAGAATCGCTTCTCTAGCAGTTTCTGTCTCGAATGTTCAGCCCATAAAGCCATACAGTACGAGTCATGCAACCATAACTTTGGAGAATACAGGTGATGTTGAGCTAACAAACATAAACCTCAAGGCAGAATTGAACGAGACAGACATCATACCAAGGCTAAACATAACACACATAGACAAAATGGCAATAAAACAGAGGATAAACCTCGACCTAAAAATAATTTCGTACAACCTCACAAAGAGCAGCTATGAAATTAAAATAACAGCCGCTATCTCACAACCGAAATTTAACTCATCTACACTGCTGTATATAAAATCAATATTCAATGAGACCAAACTTGAGAAGAAAATACGTTTTGCCAAAGACCTTTTTCAAGACAACCCAGAGTGCATGGAATTGACGGAACTGATAGTGCAGGCAGAAAAAGAGCTTGGCAGGAACAATATCGAAAAAGCAAGAAAACTGACTGATATGGCATTGGAAAATTGTAGAGACATAATAAGATACATGAATGCAACAAGGTTCCAGAAAGTTACACCCGAAGTAGAAAAACCTAATATGAGCGAAATAATAATTGCTCTGCTTATTATATCGCTAATCTCCATATTAGCTTATATGATGCTTGAAAAAAGAGCAGAAGCAAAAAGTCGGTGAAAATATGAGCATGGTTTCAGCTTTGTGTGCAATATGTGGCAAACCAACAAAACACCCGCATTCGTGTAGGTTTTGTGGTGCGATCGTATGTGAAGAGCATTACGACCCTTCGACAGGCTTATGCGTTCTCTGCAGGTCAAAATTCAGAAGGGTAGAATTTAAAAAATAAATTAACGAATATTATATCACGCTGGGGTGGCGGAACGGTAAATTTCGAAAGACGAGGATTTTGCATCCTCGCCGGTTTGCGACGTTCGTTCGCGAACGTCTTTCGAAAGTCCGCACACGCGCTAGCCTGGAGTAACCCTTTTATCCAAAAGGGTTAATCGAAAACAGGAGCTAAAGCTTCCATTCCCAGGCAGCTAGTCCCCTTACGGGGTTCTGGGTTCGAAACACCGCTTTTTCAAGAAAAGCGGTGGAGCAAAAGGAGCTTCGCTCGCAGGCTCACTCGCTTCCGAGAAGCTTTTCCGAGAAAAAGCCTACGGGAAGCCAGGAGCGAGCGAAGCGAGCGACGGTGGCTCCATTTTGGCTTAAGCCTTTTATGAAAAAGGCTTGCGAAAATCCCAGCCCCAGCGTCTTACCGTATGCTTTGCAACAACAAACCATTTTATTTCATTACCCATAAATTATTTTATGAAATTAAAGAATAATTGGATAAAACTTCCCGAACCCTTACACTCACTTATGAAAGGCGTAGAAAAAGGAGCTATAACCAACTTTTACGGTCCTCCAGGAGTTGGGAAGACCAATCTGTGTATGCTGTCGGCTATAGAATGCATAAAAAACGGGGGGAAGGTTTTTTACATAGACACAGAGGGCGGGTTTTCGATTGAGAGACTTAATCAAATAGTCAACAATGAAAGCATTTTGAAAAATATAATAATAGCCGGGCCAAAAGACTTTGAAGAGCAAGGAAAATTGATAAGGTCTCTTGAAAAAAGACATGATATCGATATGATTGTTCTTGATTCGGCAGTCGCCCTCTACAGACTTGAATGTGCTGACCCTACAAAAGAGACGTTAGATGCAAACAAAGAATTATCAATACAGTTATCTGTTTTATCAAACATAGCCAGAAAGAGGAACATACCGGTGATTATAACCGCGCATACGTTTAAAAGGGAAAACGGAGAAAATTATATAATCGGTGGCTACACAATAAAATACTGGTCAAAATCGATTGTTTTTCTTGAGCACACAGGGAGAATGTCCGAAAGAAAAGCAACAATCGTGAAACACCGCTCAATCCCAGAAGGTAAATCAGTCAAATTCATGATAGTGAATGAGGGTGTGAAGCCAAGCGGGTTCAGGATTTTTTAGCTTTATTTTTGGAATCGTTATTTTTATTGTTCACAAAACCGCACTTTACGCACAACTTCCATGGCCTTTTCTTGAATTGTTTTATTTCAACCAGCCTTAAACCACATTTTGGGCAAACATCATTCAACACTCTTAACATCCCTTTTTGAGGAAGCGGAAAGCTTACGTCGCATTTAGGATAATTTGAGCATCCGACAAATCTTTTCCGGGTAGACGAGGACTGTATGATCCTTAATTCATTCCCGCATTTGGGACAAACTCCTATGAAACTTTCTTCTTCTTTAAAAATCTTTACACCTTCCTTTAATTCAGAGCCTATATGAAGTTCATGTTTTTTGAATTCATCAAGAATAGTTTTCAATTTTTCCTTTGCGAATTCTATTATCTCTTCTTTTTGCTTTTTCCCCATCTGTATAAGCTCCATATTTTTCTCGAATTCTTTTGTTAGTTCAGGTGATATTATCTCTGGGCAATGATTCTCAAGCGTGGTTGCAACAGCCTTGCCAAGCGGTGTAACCTTGATGGATTTATCCTTTATATATTCTCTGTCGTAAAGCGTCTGCAATATCTGGGCTCTTGTGGCTTTAGTTCCCAAACCAAGGTCTTCCATAGTCTTTATTATTGATGCTTGTGAATAACGATTGGGCGGGCTGGTTTCTTTTTCGTTCATGCTTATTTCTGGGTTGTCTACGGTTTGACCTTTCTCTATTTTAGGTAGCATCTGCTCTTTCAGCTTGGCGTATTTTCCGTAAAATTCAAGCCACTTCGCCTCGAGCGTGGTTATGCCCGATGTTTTAAATTTCTCACCGTTTATGTCTATGATAACAGAAACGCTTTCTCTCACAGCAGGTTCGGCAAATGTTGAAAGAAACCTTCTGACTATTAGGTCATATATGTTCTTTTGATATTTTGTGAGTTTTTGGGGCTTGTTGCCTGTTGGGAATATTGCAGGATGGGCGGGGTCTTCCTTTTTTCCTTCTCTTGGGACAAACCTGTCTTTCTCGATAAGCATTCTGCATAATCTTGAATACTCATTCTGCTCTGACAATCTTTTTACTATATCCTTCAGACCAAGTTTTTTGGGAAGTTTCTGGCTTGATGTTCGTGGATATGAAATCAATGCCTGTTCGTAAAGCGATTGGGCAATATCCAAAGTCATTTTAGGTGAATATCCAAAATTTTTATACGCTTCCCTCTGCATCGTGGTAAGGTCAAACGGCGTTGGTGGAGGTTGCCTGATAATTTTTTTCTCAACCGATTCCACAAATGCCTTCTTCCCTCTGCATTTTTCAACAGTTTTTTCTGCATCTGTCTTCTCCCAGAATTTTTCGGATATATGAATAGCTTCTATTGATTGTCCGTTGATTGTACCCTGAAGTATAACTTCCCAGAAAAGTTCGGGAACAAAACTCTCTATTGCCCTTTCTCTATCCACTAATATTTTTAGCGTAGGGCCTTGAACACGGCCGATGGATAGAGTCCAGTAACCACCTGCTTTCTCAAGGGCAAGTGTCAGAGCTCTTGAAAGGTTTATACCCCACAGGAAATCAAGGGTGTGCCTCGCCAAACCTGCCTCTATTTGAGGAAAATCAAGATGTTCTGAAGCGTTTTTGTATGCCTCAAGTAGGTCGTGTTTTGTAAGTGTTGAAAATTTCATTCTTCTCCCGTCATTGACACCACATATAAATCTCAGTATATTGTATGCTATTGTTGAACCTTCTATATCGTAGTCGCATGCTGATATAAACTCATCGGCATTTTTTGACAATTTCTCTATAACCTTGTAAAACTTCTTCGACCATGTATTTTTTTTATCTGTAAACGTTGGTTTCCACTCTACTTCGAAAACAGGGTATGTCCACTTTTTTGTCTTTTCCTTTTCATCCAATACAAACAAATGACCAGCAGCAGAAACGACAATTATATCTTTTCCATTGTGTTTCAGCCTGAAATAGCTTACCCCGTTTTCCTTTGTCTGTTTTACATCGCCGTCAGAAAGAGCGTACGCTATTCTTCTGGCTGCGGTCGGCTTTTCCGCAATTATTAGGGTGTACATAATTTACATTAAAAATAAAAGGGGGTTTAAATAGTTGACCCC
The DNA here is from genome assembly GCA_021162425.1 of Candidatus Aenigmatarchaeota archaeon. Classification (GTDB taxonomy): domain Archaea; phylum Aenigmatarchaeota; class Aenigmatarchaeia; order QMZP01; family QMZT01; genus JAGGYQ01. Next base: position 3,991 of record JAGGYQ010000037.1, on the reverse strand, counting down.
ACTATTTTGAAGACTTTGTCCCCCTCGCGAACTCTGTCAACAACCTTCAAACCGATAGATTGTCCTTTCTCTGCCTTATCTATGTTCTTATGTTCCACCTGCATGGATTCTACTCTCTGCCTCACATTCGTTGTTAGCCCTTCTATTGATATTTCATCACCCACATTCAATTCATCCTCTAATTCGACGACCGCAACCCCTATTTTATTGAAGTAGTGGGTTATTTTGCCAATGAGTTTTTTCTCCTCCATGTTTTATCCTTTGTTCAAATGTTTAAAAAATTGATGTTCGGAAAAACATGCGGGGGGTGGGACTTCCGTATAAGGGCGCCACGCCCGCCCTTATCAACCCTTCCGAGCCATAAGGGAGCCTTCCCCTCCCTTATCAACCCTTCCGGGCCAAGGAATAAGGGCGCCACGCCCTTATCAGCCTTCTTGTTCGAACCCACGAACCCACTAAGGGAATAGGTCTTGAGCTACGACATCACAGGCTTGCCTCAGAGCTCAAAGCCCAAGCGAGCGATTCTATCGCCTTTGACCGCTCGGCAACCCCCGCGTATGTTATAAATAGAAAAAGGAATTTAAATTTTATCTTATTGCCCTCAACTGTGCTTTCAGTTTTTCTAACTGCGAATACACGTCTTTCACATAATTATCCAGTTCAGACGGTCCTTCTGGCGCATATTCTTCATCTATAGGAGTTTCTGCTGCCTGCGGTCTGAGAAAGAAGGAGTCCAAGTTTGTTATAAGCATGTGGACCTCATCAAGTGTTTTTTGGGCCACGTCTATTGCGTTCTCTATCTCTTTGTGTATCTCTTCAAGTATGTCCAGGGCATCTTTTAGGTTTAGTGCACGGTTTCTGAGATTTCTCAGGTTTTTGATAACTTCATTGTACCTGTCTATTTTTATGAAAAGAGGCGGTGAGGTGGGTCTTGAAATCTTGTAAACTGCTCCGCCAGAACTCGCTGCTTTTCTTTGTATGGGTTGTGGGGAAGCGCTCTCTTGTGAAGGAGAAATTTTCTGTTTGATAATTTTTTCGTCTTCCTTAAACTCATTTATTTTGTCTGATTTTCGAAAAATCTTCATGTTTTATTATTCTGTGAGCATTAATAAATAATTATTGAAATTCTCGGTTAGTTAGTTATGAACAGAAAGGCGTTGGTCAAAAGAGCATATGAAGTAAAAAATTTCTTCACGCTTAAAAATCCTGTGTATTCGAGAGTTGTTAAGCGTCTCATAATATCAATGCTGACGTATGATATCGGCAAAGGTGATATAACCACGGATGTGCTTTTGCGAGAATCGAAGAAAGGCGAGGCGAAGATTGTTGCTAACAGTGATGGGATACTTGCTGGCGGTGAGGAGTTTTCATGGCTTTATGCAAGGCATGGTGTCTCTGTGAAGCAGAAGAAAAATGATGGTGAACAGATAAAAAGAGGCGATGTGCTTTTTGTTTTGAAGGGGGACTTTCGAATGCTTCTTTTGCTGGAAAGAACAGGTTTAAATCTGCTTCAAAGGATGAGTGGCATAGCAACCAAAACTAACAGGGTGGCAAAAATGGTTGAAGATGCCATCCTCGTTCTCGCAACAAGGAAGACGTATTGGTCATATCTCGACAAAAAGGCAGTTTACATAGGAGGTGGCTATCCCCACAGGCTGGGACTCTACGATGCTGTTCTCATAAAAGACAATCATTTAAAAGCAATGAAAAAGGAGGCTGATATAGCTGTCGCCATCTCAAGAGCATGGACAAAAAGAAACAAAACAAGATTTATAGAAATAGAGGTCAGAAATAAAGAAGAAGCCATACAGGTCGCCAGAAAATTCAGAGAGCTTCAAGAGTCCAAACCAACAAAAACACCTTGTATAATAATGTTCGATAATATGAAACCGCATGATATACATGAAACCATAAAAACTCTTAAGGAAATGGGTCTATACGAGTTTTCCCTCTTTGAGGCTTCTGGCGGTATAAACGAATACAACGTTAAGCAATATGCTACGACAGGTGTTGATGCGGTATCGCTAGGAAGTCTTACACATTCTGCTGAAGCCTTGGATATAAAGGAAGTTTTTTGAATTTGGTTCACGGCAAAACAGCCATTTCGGTCTCATGCATATCATCCCACAGCTCGATGAATCTGTTATACTTCGCTATATCATGTCCGAGGTAAGACAATCTAATTAGAGGACATTCCCATATGACGGCAAGGTCTGATATAAAATTATCTTCTGTATCACTGCGATGATGAGATGCTATTACATGTATGTTGTTCTTTTTGAGAAGTTTGACAAGTTTTATGGTCTTGAGCAAAGTCCCTGCATATATTGGATGAACAGAAACAGCGTTGGTTGCTTTTATATCAATACCTTTGAATATTCGCTGAATATTCATCCTGTATAGTTCGTTACCGATGATGAGAACGTTTTTAAACCGCCTGTTCAGTTCTGCAAAAGCGGCAAAGTCGTCACAATGAAATGGGTCTTCAAGATAATATAGTTTGTAAACTTCAGCGATATGTATAATCGCGTCTAGTTGTTTTTCTGCAGTTAATGATTTTTTCAAGTATTTGTATTTGTAGCGATTGTCCTTGAAAAATGCTGATGCATCGAAATTTACACCTATTTTGAGGTCGTAATCTTCGGCGATGGATGATACAAGGTCTAGTGTTCTCAAATCGTCCAGAGTCGAGAGCCATGCATTATCGAAGTTTTTACCCGTTAACCATTTCCTTTTTCTCAATTCTTCGCCAACAATATAGTGCACTTCTCCCAATATTTTTACAGCCTCCAATGGGTTTTTTGCTTTGTGAGGAATAATTAAAAAATCTCGCCATGTCGTTTTTCCGTTGCTGATGATACTTATTGCAGGATATGGGAATTGATATTTCTTTTTTGGTTCTTCAATTCTCCACAATTCATTTTCCGTTGCTGCTTTTGCAATGGATAAGGATATACCAAACGCTAAATTTGGGGTGATTGCGGAAAAATTATCTGTCCCGTCAATTTGTTCTATGAGCTGGTCTGACGTTATCCAGTCCATCTCGTCAAGTCCTATAAAATTCACTTTTATTTTTTTCAGTACATCCGAAAGTTCTCTGAAAGATTTAACGGGTGTTGAGGGCACAGTTGATATGAAATGAGAATTTGTTGTGAAGACCTTGATTTTTATTGTGTTCTTTCCAGTTGATGAGACAGAGGGGTATATACGGATATCTTTGATCATAATTTTAATTTGTAAGGAGAATTTAAAACATATAATATAAAAATAAAATTTTTGCTCACCTCAAGAACGACAATGGGGTTTTTTTCCAAAACTTTCAATGCTTTTAGATAAAGATTCTTGACTCCGTTGTTCCCTTCGATTTTTACAATGCTTCGGAATTTTCTGATAAGCTCTTTTTGTAAATCAGGAGTATTTTTCATAGATTTCTGTCAAGGCAAACGCCGCACTCCATCTGACAACAGTTCCCTTATCTTTGGTGTTGGCAAGCAGTTTTGGAACAGATTGCTTGACTTTTTCAGGGAATTTTTGTGCTAGGTTGGCTATAATCCGACACGCTTTCCATTTAATTTTAGGAGCCTCGTTATTCATATAATTCATAACAAAATCAGCACAAGGAACAACAATTTTCTGATTATCTCGAGAGACATAATCAAGAATTTCCATGACATAGCCTTTTTCCGCAAGTCTACCGATTTTGAAATATTCCACTAACTCGTCAATTATTCTTGTTTCTTAACTTTTTCAACCAGCAAAGTAACTTTTTCCTTTGGTTTTTTGTCGGATTTTATAATATTTTTTCGGTGTTCATAGGTGATCCTCTTTAATTAAAAATTCGAGGAAATCTAACGAATCACCATGCACTTCTCTTCACATCTATCGGTATCACGCCCGCCTCCCATTCGAGTTTTGCAATATCCTTCGGGTCAGTCATACCCTTCGGAAGTTTTACAAGGACGGGCGAGCCCTGGGCTATCTGTAAAGCCCT
>JAGGYQ010000068.1 GCA_021162425.1 Candidatus Aenigmatarchaeota archaeon | reverse complement strand
GATATAAACAGACTCAAAATTGAATACAGAAAAAATATTCTGAAAGACATTGAAATATCAAAAAAATATGCAGAAGTGAAAATTGTAAAAGAATTTGAAAACAATCCAAATGAAAGAAATTTTTTAAAACTTATAAAATCCGCTCTCAAAAATGGACCTCACCCGATAATTACAGTGGAGTCTGTCTTCAAGGGCAGTAAAGCTATGCGTATGAAAAAACCAATGTTTCTTAAGAAAGACCACGTCGTTTTAGAGGTTGAATCAACAGCTTTCTTCAACTATTGGTTCCCTGATAAAGCAGCAGATATACTCATAGACCTTTTAGGTCATTTGGTTTCAATAGATGCATACAAAAAGATGGGTGCAAAGCAGACGCAGATACTGAAATTCATAAAAGGCTGAGCATGTAATCTGTCATTTCTTTCCACTGTGTTGTTGGATCAAATGCCTTCAGACCTGTCACTTGCTCTATTTCATTTCTGGCCATCGAAGTAATCGCACCTTTTCCCGTGAAAAATAACGGTCTTATGTTGAGTTTTTCTTCTAACAATTTCAAAGAACCACACGCACCCAGTGGGTCAAGCACGCTAACTATAAAATGTGGATCGTATTTTCTTACGATTTCGCTTTTCAAATACATTGAGGTTTCCCTTTGAGTTACACCATCAGCTATTTCTATCAAGATAAAATCTGGATTCTCATCTGCAAGGTTGGAAAATATCTTAAGAAATATTTCATCTAATTCATCCTTACTTAAACCTACAGTTGATGGATAACCTGTGTCTACTATTTCAAGAATTTTTGAAGCGCCTTTATCTTTCGATTTTTTAACATCAATCACATTTCCAAGTCCGCTTATTTTCCCTACGCAGACTTTATAACCTTTCTTTACAAGCCCTTTTGTGAGATTTTCACATGTGGTTGTTTTACCTGAGCCCTCAAACACACCGACTATTATTATGAGCTTCGGAATGTTTTTTATATCCTTTGCTAATATGCTGAAATCTTTTATATTCAATATTTTATCTCCTTTCTTGACGAATCCGATAAACTCAACATATGCTTTCCTATAATTATGTTTACCTTCAGTTATCACTCCTGTTGTCCCACCTCTCGCCAAAAGATTTATTTTATCACCTTTCTTCAGATATTCTGGAACTTCGGCTTTCATGATTGTGGGCGCGTATCTGTTGGATAGCGCGGATAGAAAAACCAAGCCTTTCTTGAGATTTACCTTTTCACCATGTTTGTCTCTTATATACGTCGGTTCATATTCACCTTCTGATACAAACCTAACTAATATAACATCACCTTTCTTGGGTTTACCTTCATCTAAAATTTTGAAGTCTTTCGGTAAAACCACATTTTTTGTTACAGCGCTTTGTATGAAATTCATAACAATTAATTTGTATTAGTTTTTCTTTAATTTTTCTTTCAACTTTCTTTTCAACGATTTTTTAATGAAAGAATCAAGTGATTTCTGACCTTTTTCTTCTTTTTCCAGCACATTTTCCTCGCTTAAATTCAATGCGTTCAAAATTCTCATAGCAGCAGGGATTATTTGGTTGTTGATATAATATTCAGGGTCGTAATTCTCAGCATATTCGACAGGCTCTGCACGATTTGAAATAGAACCAGAACCTCTTGTAATCACATATCCGATTACAGAGCCTTCATGGATCGTATGCCCCCTCATCACATATCTTTTTGCAGCTACAACATGAGGGCCTATCTGTTCGTAGTCTTCGAGAGGTCTAGTTATTTGCGTGTATATGACTAGGTCTTTTTTGTTAACATTCTCATTTCTTATCCTCTCTACAACTTCTTTTACTATTTTCATAGCTTTTTCTTTATCTCTGTCCTTCAACACAGCAAGCAAAACCTTTTCTTGTGTGTCCTTCGCTATCTTGCACCAGTCTCTCCTGACCTTTTCGAAGCCTCTTATCAATATTTTTCCATCCTGTCCAAGCAAAGCGTATCTTTTTTTTGCAGTTGTGCCTGACTTTGAGAGCACGAATATACCCGATTTGTAAATGTCCACGAATTCGAGGTCCATGGTTTCTGGTAGTATTTTGTTAACGGACTCTAAAAATTTCTTTGCTTTTTTCCTGTCGCAATTACCTATAAAAAGTGAGTCTGTGTCACCATATATAACTTCGAAGCCCTTCTCCTCGGCAAAGTTTATGACCTTTTGTATATAGTATCTTCCCCATGATGCGATTGCCATTGCGCATATCCTTGAATACCACCGAGAACCAGCATACGCATAATAACCATAGCTTGCGTTGGCTATAATTTTTAGTGCATATTGCCTACCGTACAATATTTTGTGCTCACGCGAAGTCTCGTCGGTTGTGTTCAGCGCTTTTTTTATTTCTCTCCTTTTTTTGATCAACTCCTCTATTATTTCGGGTATGAAGCCTTTCTTTTTCAAGGAAAAGTAATGTGAACCATCAGGGACTCGATTCTCTGTCCCTTTTCCATTCTTATCCAAAGTCTCTGGTGATACATTGTGTGTGATTATTATCGAAGGATACAAACTTGCAAAGTCAAACAACGCTATGTTTTCGTGTATTCCTGGTTTGGGCGGGAGTACGAATCCGCCTGTATAGGGTGATGCTTCCCTTCTCCTTCTTATTTCGTCAATTTTAGGCCGGTTCAGAATCATTTCATTTTTTCTGAAGGCATGCTTTATCAGAAGCCACTCAACGAGCTGTGAGTATGTCATTCTGGCTGTGTCGAATATGGTTTGACCTACGAGTTTACATAGCTCTATCATCTGGACTGATAATTTTTCCATGAGTTTTAAAGTGAGAACAGAGTCCCATTCGCAGTATTCCGCAATTCTTTTGAGTTCCCGCTTTTCCTCCCATAGCGTCTCCATTTCCTCCCATTCCATAGGTTTTTTTCCTTCACCGAGAAGCTCGTTTGCCACCATATCAAGTGTTAATGTCTCGGATGACAGCGAAGAACCGAGGATGTGATATATGAAATTGTAAATGTCTACATGAGGCCTTCCGTGTATCTTTGTTGCATAAATTCTCCCTCTGCGCACATTTCGCAGGTTTTCTTCATCTCTCCCTATCGTTATGCTCAAGCCGTGATGCTCTGCTCGCTCTCTTATTTTTTTGAAATCGAAAAGGTCACCGTTGTATGTGACTATGATGTCAGGATCTTTCCTGTTCACTATTTCGATGAATCTTTTGAGCATTTCCTCCTCGCTGCTCAACGTTTCTATCTCGTTCATGCATCTTGTTGGCCAGCTGTGCGTTAAGACTTTTCTGTAGCCGTTCATGACAAGTGATATCATTATTATATCATCTCTGTGCATCTCTATATCTATCGCCATTATTTTAAGTTGGGGCGTATCTCCGTCAGAGTTTTGGATTTCTTTTATCTCGTATGCACTGTCAACCTTCAGCGCGGTTTTGACTCCCTTTCCTTTTATTTCAACCCAGTTCATCGGAAGTATGCTTTTGTCTATCATATAGCGTTTGTAGAATGCTATATCGTATTCATATGTCTCTCTCACACCATCCCAATCCTTTACTTTATCTCTCACGTCCTTGATATCTCCCGGTGTTTTTACAGTTATTTTTATAAACATCTTTGGGTTTCCGAGAAGTTTCCTTTCAACAGTCTCAACTTTCTTTATCCGCTCGCCGAAGTCTTTCAATGCTCTTATCTTTTTCTTGAGGTCTTCTATGTCAGCTGACGAAAGTGTATCAGCAATTTCTATATAGAAATAAGGGTAGAACTTTCTATCGAATGCGACAGCAGTTCGCCCATCTGCTGTTTTCCCCCATATTCTTATGATAGGGTTGCCATCTTCCACAAAATAATCAACGTCAAGAACAAATAATTTCACATGCTCTTCCATGTTTAATGATTGGTTTGAGGTTTAAAAAATAACTTTTTCGTTACTCGTATCCATTTTTCCGACTCGCAATGAATTGGTTAAACCTTATTCATGAGTCTTTTTATACTTTGCAACAACGAATAAGCCCACAGAAAAAAGACCGATTGAAAAAACACCAACAGAGAATATGCCTACTGAAAAGATTCCGATTGAAAAATACACCAACGGCGAAGGTCCCTGCTGAAAATACACCCAATGAAAAATCACCCACCGAAAAATAGTTTAACGAGAATTGACCAGCCGAAAACATATTTCTATAGGTAAAATTCAGAGTAATGCCGACTATTATCAAAATCACGAGCAGCAGTAGAATCCAGTATTTTTTTCACAAGGTTTACCATATTTTAAATTAATTGCTTGGATTGCATATAAAAATCTACTGCTCACCACTTCTCTTCACATCTATCGGTATCACGCCCGCCTCCCATTCGAGTTTTGCAATATCCTTCGGGTCAGTCATACCCTTCGGAAGTTTTACAAGGACGGGCGAGCCCTGGGCTATCTGTAAAGCCCT
>JAGGYQ010000067.1 GCA_021162425.1 Candidatus Aenigmatarchaeota archaeon | reverse complement strand
GTATGAGGCGGTCGAGTAATCTTTCGAGTAAAAATACTTGGCGTCCCCGCTGTAGTGCTCTATGCGGAAGTTGACCTCGCCTGACGAGAGCTGGTTCTGGACATAGGCGACGAGCTTGGAAGACGAAGGGAAATAGCGTTGAGTCCCGGCTGAATCGCTTGATGTGAAGCTCGAATCGAGGTAAACGTCGTAGTCGGAGGATGAAAACGAGCCTGAAGCCCACGAGTTCGTTCCGTCCTTCTTGTTCCACGTCGCCCCTGATTCGGTCCAGTCGGTTGTCGTCATGTTCCACAGGTGGTAAGTTGCTGTTGTTCCTGAATCAGTCGACATTGTCACATACAAACGAACAGACGTTATTATGGCGTTATCAGGAATGGAAGAAATATTGAACTTTATGAGTCCTTCAGTATATGATATCATAAGGATATGGCCATTACTTCCATAATTAGCGTCTTTCTCATTGCTGTTTATTGTAGTGTCTTCCGTTCCTGTATATCCGTCAACACCGTATTGGAATGTGGCGGTTGTTAATGTGCGATATTCTTTTCCTTCACCTTCAATTTCACACTGCCTTCCCTCCTGTTCGCTTGGAATATTGGTTACGTTGTTTATGAGCGCGTTGTAGGCGTCAACTCTCGAGTAACCCTGTCCGTTGTGTGCGATTACGAGGCCTGTGCTTCTTAATCTGTATTGCAAATCCAAAGGAGACATGCTTTCATTTTCAAGTAGAAGACTTGCGACTCCCGCAACTACCGCCGCCGAAGCGGATGTCCCGCTTCTTGTTTCAGACCCCCCTCCAAGTTTTGTTGATTCTATCCCCACGCCCGGTGCAAGCAGGTCAAGGAGAGGATTGATATTTGTGAAGTTGGCAATGCCGTCGAAATCGTCTGTTGCCCCGACAGACGTAACACTTGAGCCGCAGGCTGGCGATTTTAAATACGCTTCCCCATCATTTCCCGATGCGGCAACAGCAAAAATACCTCTGGAAACAGCAAAATTAGATTCATTCGCGACCAGATTCGAATCGCAGAAACACGTTTCGTTGTATTCTCCGCCGCCAAATGCCATGAGTATGACAGAGATGTTGTATTCATCTTTGTGCTGTATGCAGTAATCTATTCCCGCCACAATATCGGATTCGTAACCTACCCCATTTGAATCAAATGTCTTCACAGCAACTATTTTTGTATCAGGCGCGATTTTGGTGACTATCCCCGAGACGTATGTTCCATGTCCGTTCTCGTCCATCGGGTCATCATCATCATTGACAAAATCATACCCACCGACATATTTGGATGAAAGATTCGGATGATTGTAATCAATGCCTGTGTCCACCACGCACACGCTCTGGTGTTTTCCGGTGGCATTCGCCCATACAAGGTCTGCCCTGACCTTTGTAACGGTCTTGTCGGCGAGAACTGAAAATTTGTGGTCCAGACGAACATCCCTTATATCTTTGCCAAGGGTTTCAAGTATCTTTGCAAGCTCTGATTCGTCAGCTTCGATGGAAATGAAATTCTTGAACATCCTTTTTATGTTTGCTGAGATTTTTGATTTTTGAGCATCCTCGCTTAACCTGATTATGATTCTTGTCCTGCCTTTTTCCACGCTTCGTATTACTTCAGGGGCAAGATTCACGCCTTCTGTTTTTATAACATCATCCAGCGTCATACAATCCGGGTCGTCTTTGTCCTTGAATCCGTCGCAATCGTTGTCTTTTCCATCGTTGCATATTTCCTTCATTCCGGGGTTAACCTCTGGGTCGTTGTCATCGCAATCCAAGAGTTTCCCGCACCTCACATAGCCGTCATTATCCAAATCGAAACCTTCATCAATCGCCCCATCACAATCATCGTCTATCCCGTTGCATATTTCGTTTGCCCCGTGATACACCTCCGGATTCTCCGAGTTACAATCTGTCCTATCAGGGTCACCGTCACCGTCGCTGTCTCTTACTATTTTCAATGGACTTGCCACCGTGATGTTTTCCTTGCCTCCTTTAGCAAAATATCATTATAGAGAACAACCACAGTTAGGACATACGTTCCGCTGGCATTGGGGGCGGTTAGATTAAAGTCTTCTAGTTTCAGAAATACTTGCTTGTCTTGCCCTTTGAAGCCTTTTCCAAGACCTTTCAAGGTCTCAGAGTAGTTGGTTGTCGCGGTTATTGTGCCGTTTTTTACTTCTATTCTAACAAAGGTGTCGTTAATTTTCTTCCCGCCTGCATTCACAGAGCCAGAGACCAGCGAAACTTTATAACTGACGTTTGTTTGATTGATGATGTCGCCAATGTTGACAACGTATGGTTCCCCGAAGCTGCATGAACCGTTCAGAAGCAAAGTTTTGACGGAGCTGGTTTTGTTTTGTGTAGCCGTAGAATTAACGGTCTGATTTAGTGTTTCGTTGGATAGGGTCTTGTTTTTTGCGTTAGCATTCTCCAGAAGCAGAACAAAACTGACATTTGGATAGATTACTTTCTCTCCTAACACACCAAAACCCTTTCCGTATCCTGATAAATTAGAACCTTGTATGTAATATTCGCCTGACCCGAAGTCAATTCCCTGTGCAGCTAATATTTTAGAGAGATTTGCCTGAACTGTTTGATTTCCTATGAATAATTTTATTTTCGATTCTTCTGGGTAAAGTTCTTCTGAATGGAAGGTTATGGTGATTTCACCTTTGATAGTTTCCCCGGGCAAATAGCTTTCAGGACCTCCCAAGACAATGTAACCTACAATAATTCCTCTGAAAAAGAACAGCCCGACCGCGATAATCGCAGCAAGGAAAATGTAGGAAAAAATTCTGATGTTAACAGGACTTGCTCTTCTTTTATTTTTTAACTCCCTTTCCTTTTTCAAAGCCTCTTTCTTCGTTCGTCCTAAATAGATAGTCTTTACCCTACCGTTTTCTCTCACGCTCGTATAATAGTAAACGGTGTTCCTTATGATTTTCTTGTGCATATATTCTGCCGATGCCGATTTTCAGGTGTAGGTTACGCAATTTCCAAGACACCTATTAACTAATTGGCAGGAATTCTATATATAGTTGATGAAGCTATTTTGTTATCACAAGGGGTTTGTCCATAACGATGAGTGTATGTTCTGCCTGAACCACAGGTTTCCCTTCCCTTTCCCTTAAGACTGGATAACTTCTTACGGCCTCTGTCATCTCGAGTTGTCTCAAGGCGAACGAGACTTTGAATATTGATAGCCCTCTTTTTACAAGCCAACGTTTGCAGAACGGCAAGCCCATATGGTCCTTGGATGAGATTTCAAGGATTTTTCTCGCCTCCGGCAGGCGAACGGGCTTTGGCTGAACAAAAGAATATATCTCGACAGGTTCTGATTCCTTGACATACCCGTTTGCTTCACAGACGAACGGTTCAAGTGCGATGACATCACCTTCTTTAAGCTCGTATTGTGAGTCATTCCGCGTGTTCGGTATGGTTGGCTGATCATGGATAACGTATCGTTCAAGACCATGTCCTGTAAGGTTGACAATTACACCGAATCCTGACCTTTCGACTTCTGAATATATAGCCTCGCTAACTTCGTGAATTTTAACATACGGTCTCACGGCTTTTATACCTGCTTCTAATGCACGCTCTACTGCTTTTATCATTTCATTTCTTTCTGAACAAAATGTATATGCCATATCCGCGATATAGCCATCAATATGAATGCCTTGGTCGATTTTAACAACATCTTCCGGTTTTATGAAAGTCTGATCATCAACAACGGGTGTGTAATGTGCTGTAATATCGTTTATTCCAATATTTACGGGGAATGCAGGCTGTCCGCCAAGTTCGATTATGCGCTTTTCTATGTATTCGGCAATATCTATTATCTTCATTCCGGGCTTTATCATTTTCAGGACTTCTTCTTTTATTTTTGCTCCGATTTCCCCAGCCTTTTTGTATTTTTCAAGAACGTCTTTTTCCATAGAACACATATTGTCACAGAAATTTAAATATAAATTTTGATGGGTTCAGGGCTTCTGTGTGTCATGTGCCAAACAGGAGATTCAGGAATTTTCGTCAAGTTTTGAATCAAATCTTGAGTCTCTGCGGATAGCAGGATTTTATTTCAGGCCAGCGTCCTTCCTCAAAACATCTGCCTTGTCTGTTTTCTCCCATGTGAAATCTGGGTCATTCCTTCCGAAGTGGCCATAGCATGCTGTTTTACTGAATATAGGTCTCCTTAAGTTAAGCTCTTCTATCATCTTCGAAGGCCTGAAATCAAAGTGTTTGTTCACGAGAGCAAATATTTTTTCTGCTGGTATTTTGTTCGTCCCCTTTGTGTCTATGAATATTGATATGGGTTCGCTTCCGCCGATTACATACGATACTTGGACCTCGCACCTATTCGCCAGACCCGCTGCAACGATATTTTTTGCGACATACCTTGCATAATACGCTGCTGTCCTGTCAACCTTTGTCGGGTCTTTTCCCGAGAACGCCCCACCACCGTGACTTCCCATGCCTCCATATGTGTCCACTATAACCTTTCTTCCCGTGCATCCTGAATCAGCGACAGGTCCGCCTATGACGAAACGACCTGTGTTGTTTATGAAGTATTTTGTCCTTTCGTCCATCCATTCACCGCACACGGGCTTTATAACATGCTCTTTTATGTCATTTCGCAAGTCATCAAGACTAACGTCTGGGTCATGCTGCGCTGCGATGACAACAGCATCAACCCTTTTAGGTTTATCCTTTTCGTATTCTATTGTGACCTGCGTTTTGCCGTCTGGTCTGAGATATGGTAATGTCCCGTTTTTCCTCACCTCTGCCAGCCGCATGGCAAGTTTATGGGCAAGTGTTATAGGCAAAGGCATATATTCTGGTGTTTCGTTTGTTGCGTATCCTATCACCATTCCTTGGTCTCCTGCCCCCAAATCCTTCTTTTCTGTTCTATCCACACCCACCGCTATATCAGGCGACTGCTCATGAATGGATGTGAGAACGCCGACAGACTGATAGTCAAAACCATATTCCGGTTTCGTATAACCCACACGTTTGAGAACAGAACGAACAATTTCTTGAACATCGACGTACGCCTTTGTCGTAATTTCCCCTGTTACGATTATGAACCCCATTCCCGCCATGGTTTCGCAGGCAACCCTTGCTGGTGGGTCCTGTCTCAGAATTTCATCCAGAACAGCGTCAGATATTTGGTCACACACCTTGTCAGGATGCCCTTCTGTCATGGCTTCCGATGTGAACCACCATTTACCACTTCGCATACTATCACCCCTTAAATTATAGAATTAAGATATTTTGCATAGCAGGTTTATATATTTTTTTATATATAATTACTATAAAATATAACTGTTAAGAATACAAGGTGAACCATGATAATAACAGGCGAGTACATACGAACACTTCGCAAAGAGAAAAAACTAACACAGGAGGAGCTGGCAAAACTAACAGGCGTATCTCAGGCACACATAGCAAAAATAGAGAATAACAAGGTGGACCCGAGGTTGTCAACCATTAATAAGATATTAAAAGTTTTGTCAAAGTCAAGAAAAAAGACATGTATCTGCAGAGAAATAATGACAAAGAATGTGATTTTTGCAAAACCTAACACTCCTGTGAGAGAAATAATAAAAATAATGAGGATGCATGGCATCTCCCAAATACCTGTTATAGATAATGGCATTCAAATAGGAAGTATCAGAGAAACTACACTGCTTCAGAACATGGAGAGAAATCTTGAAGGTCTTCAGGCAAAGGACATACTTGACAGACCGTTCCCTGTTGTTGATGAAGACGATATGATAGATATGGTTTCTTCATTGCTAGATATGCATCCAGCAGTTCTTGTTGCACATTCGGGAAAAATAAACGGGATAATAACAAAGTCGGATTTGCTGAGTAAAAAATATTAGTCATATAACTTTTTTCTCCTTCCATGTGCCTTTTATGAAGAGCAGAACAACAAACACAGTCGCCAATATATTGGAGATTGGAAATGATAGCCAGACTCCTGTTTCTCTTAAATTCATGAAAATCGAAAAAATGTAAGCCATCGGTATCCTTAAAACAAAAAGTGAAAATAGCGAAAACATCATGACTATCATTGTGTCACCAACCCCTCGGAACACACCGTTCAACACCTGTTGCACACCTATGAAGCCGAATGTCAGGGCGGTTAATCTTATGAATAAGGCAGCTGATTCAATAACGCTGGGGTCTTCTGGTATGAACACTGATACGACATGTTCAGCAAAAAACATCATAAAAACACCTGTAGCCGAGAGCGAGATGAGCATGATAGTCGAACTTATTTTTGTTATTTTCATAACTCTCTCTATCTTTTTTGCTCCCATGCTCTGACCTACCATGGTCGATGTTGCCATGGAAAATCCCATTGCAGGTATTATAATAAGACTTATTACCATTACGCTTATCCCATATGATGCGGTGGCTACTGTCCCGAAACCAGCAACTAAGAATGTTAGAACAGTCATGCCTAACGCTCGTGTTCCTTGGGCGACTGATGCGGGCAAGCCGAGTCTGAGCAGCCGTGAAAAGCTTTTGGAATCTATTTTGAAATCCTGCTTTTTGAGGTGTATCCCATACCTTCCGGACAGCAAAAGAGCGATGCCTATTGTGTATGCAATGCTTTGCGTTATTACTGTTGCAAATGCGGCTCCTGTTACCCCCATGCCAGGAATGACACCAAAACCGAGTATGAACAATGGATCTAAAACCAAGTTGAGAGCAACGCTTATCATGACAATAAGCATAGGTGTTTTTGTGTTTCCGACACCTCTCATCAGTGACTGAACCACGAAGTAACCAAACACGAAGACTATACCCAAGAACGACACTTTAAGATATGATACTGCGTTCATCGCTACATTTTGCTCTGCTCCTGTCAAATGAATTATTGATTCGGCTGAAAGGTACCCTAAAACCGCTATGAGAATCGAAGTTAGTAGAACGAGCAAAATTGTCTGTGCTGAAATATAATCAATATTTCTTCTATCGTTTTTCCCTTTGTATTGAGAAACAAGTATCGAGCCTGCTACCGAAAGCCCCGAAGCAATTGATGCCATCAGAAAAATTATGGGAAAACTTAATGATATTGAAGCGACTGCACCTGCACCAAGTTTTCCTATCCAGAATGCGTCGGTTATCTGGTATGCTGATTGAAGAATATTTGCTATTATTATGGGTATTGCTAGCGATATAAGAGGTTTGAGTATTGGACCCTCTGTTAAATCATTGAAATGACGGCGCATAATTCATATACGGGTTTTACTGGTTATTAAAATTTGCGATGAAAACGCATTAACAAGGCTTTAAAACCCCGACTTCGGTGAAACCTTCGGCATTAGTATTTCAATTTGTTTAGACTTTTAGGAAATATGACTTGGAAAGAAGGATTTGTTGCAAATGACTACGGTTTTTTAGTGAGTCCCGTCCAGGATTGCAACTAATATATAATTCTTCCTCTCAAATTAAACCGATATGGTCTGGGAACTCTTCTCGAGCGAATTGCGCGAGGCAATAAAGGAAAGAGGATTTGTTAAACCAACCACGATCCAAAGGAAAGGAATACCCCCTATAATTAAAGGAAAAAATACGTTGTTGATAGCACCGACAGGGGTTGGAAAGACCGAAGCGGTTCTCCTCCCCGTGTTTGATGAATTCGTGAAAGACAGGGAGAAAGAAAGGATAAAACCCATCTCCATCCTTTACGTCACCCCATTAAAATCGCTAAACCGCGACCTGATGAAACGCATACTCTGGTGGGCGGATAGACTCGATTTCGAGGTGAGCGTTCGCCACGGCGATACTCCGCAATACGAACGCTCCATGCAGGCGGCAAATCCAAGCGACATGTTCATAACAACACCCGAAACCCTTCAGGCAATGCTGGTAGGGAAGAGAATGCGTTCACACCTGCGAAATGTTAAATGGATTGTTGTTGACGAGATACACGAACTCGTCGGTTCGAAACGTGGAGTCCAGCTATCCATCGCTCTCGAACGTCTGAAGGAAATAGTAAAGGATAAAGGACGCTTGCAGATAATAGGGCTTTCCGCGACTGTGGGGACGCCTGAGGAAGTTGCAAAGTTCTTGACAGGCGGGGGAACGTGCGAGATTGTTAACACCTTCGGAAAAGGGGATATCGAGATAGTTGTGGAGTCTCCCAGACCAAAGAAAGAGGATGATGAAATCTCAGAGAAGTTATTGGTAGGGCGAGAGACCTCCGCCCGCTTAAGGAGGATAGCGGAGCTGATAGAAAGCGGAAAATCCGTCCTCACATTTACGAATACCCGTGAATTCTCTGAAGTTCTTTCCTCGCGCTTGCGTTCGCTGCGTAAAACCCTTCCTATCGAGACGCATCATTCTTCTTTATCGAAGGAAGTTCGCATAGACGCGGAGGAACGTTTTAAACGCGAGGAAATCAAATCGCTGGTGTGCACGTCATCGCTCGAACTCGGGATAGACATAGGTTCGATAGATCTCGTTCTGCAGTATATGTCCCCGCGCCAGGTTTCAAAGCTCCTCCAGCGTGTGGGAAGGGCGGGGCACAGGGTTCGCGAGACGTCGAAGGGCGTGATAATTTCCACAGATTCTGACGACTGCTTCGAAGCAGGGGTGATAGCGAAGCTGGGGATGGAAGGGCGAATAGAACCTACGAAAGTCTATCCGAAATCTCTCGACGTGCTTGGCCATCAAATAGTCGGACTTTCCCTCGAGGAATACAAAATCCCGCTGGAGAGAGCGTATGAAATCGTGAAGAGGGCGTATCCATTCAGGGGATTGACGAAAGACGAGTTTCTAAGGGTTGCGAAGCTCATGGAGAAACTCGGATACATATGGGTAGGATCGAAATTCGATTCTTCTGTCCCTTTGAGAAGAAGAAAATCAGCATGGCTTTACTATTACCAGAACCTTTCGACAATTCCGGATGTGAAAAATTACAAGGTCATCGACATCGTCACGAACAGACCAGTCGGAACGTTGGATGCGGAATTTGTTGCGCTCCACGGGAGACCCGGAACGTCGTTCATAGTGAAAGGTCAGGCGTGGAGAATTGTGGATGTTAGCGAAAAGAAAATACTCGCAGAACCCGAGGAAAATATACGGGCAGCGATCCCTGCTTGGGAGGGTGAGCTGATACCCGTTCCTTTCGAAGTAGCGCAGGAGGTCGGAAAGCTCAGGAGGAGGATTTCGGATATAATGAGAAGCGGGAAGAAAAAGGAAAAAATTCTCGAATCCCTCATTCACGAATATCCCATAACAAAGGATGTCGCCAGAAAAATGGTAAAAACGATTGAAAAACAATTGAAATACGGCTTCGTTCCCGACCACGAGAACATTCTCATCGAATACTGGGAAGACTACGTTGTCATCCATTCGCTCTTCGGTTCGCTTGTGAACGAAACGATAGGACGAATGCTTTCCTTTTTGCTCACGAACAAGCTAGGTTCAGTCGGTTTACAAACAGACCCATACAGGATAATAATCAAGCTCCCCGGATACCAATATCACGAAGTCCTTGAAACCTTTCAAAACCTCGACCCTGACGAAATCCGCGGACTCCTCGAGATTTCGCTCCCTCGAACTGAGCTTTTCGAGTGGAGATTCATACATGTCGCTCAGCGCTTCGGGATGATAGCAAGAAACGCTGACTACGGGAAGGCATACATTCGAAAGGTCATAGACGTCTACTTCAAGCTCCCGCCCTACCTCGAGACATTGAACGAAATATTTCAGGAGAAGCTCGATGTGGAAAAAGCGAAGGATGTCTTGAAGGATGTGAAATTGGGGAGGATAAAAATTCACTTCAAACCAGGGCTTTCGCCTCTGGGCGAGGAAGGTTTGTCCAAGCGATATGAAATAATCGCCCCTGAAAGACCGGAAAGAGAGATTTTCAGCACGTTTGAAAAACGGTTACTATCGACGAGGCTCGCCCTCATATGTATGAACTGCGGTTCGCTCTTTTCGACAACGAGTGTGGAGAACATTCCGGAAAAGATCGAATGCAGAAAATGTGGAGCGAAACTAATTGGCTATGCCCCATACGCCTACGCGAAAGAGGCGGAAAAACTCGTAAAGAAATCGCTGAAAAACGAAGAACTCACGAAGGATGAGGAGAAGCACCTTAAAGAAATGCACGATTCCGCCTCGCTAATTCTAACGCATGGAAAAGACGCAATCCTCGCCCTTGCGGGAAGAGGGGTTGGCGTTCGAACCGCGGCAAGAATCCTCCGTAAAGGCGTGGGTGGAAAGGATTTGCTAAATGAAATCCTCAACGCCGAAAAACAGTTCGCGCGTACGAAGAGATTCTGGAAGAAGTGAGATGCGTAACGAAATTTATGTTATCTGTAACATATAGTATGTTATATAT
>JAGGYQ010000033.1 GCA_021162425.1 Candidatus Aenigmatarchaeota archaeon | reverse complement strand
TTAACGAGTTTCCACGGCTCTGGGACATCTATAAATACAGCGTCCGCATTTTTTACTCCAAATCCGTCCTCTTCAACATCGCGTAAAACAAACTTCACGTTTTTACTGAGGCCATACCTTTCAACATTTTTCTTTGCGTTTTCCAAGAATTCTTCCCTCCTTTCAAATGAATAGACTTTTCCCTTGTCACCAACTATACTTGAGAGCAACACTGTGAATGCACCAGAACCCGACCCGACTTCTATGACCTTTGACCCTGATTTTACACCAAGCTCGAGGATTATCATGCCAGCCTCTTTTGGATAAATTATGGTGGTTGTCCTCTTCACGCGCATGGAAAGGTCATTCAGAGATGGACGAAGTATGTAAAACATATTTCCGCTTGTCGAGCGTATTCCCTCGCCGAATTCTGCTTTTTCAGGAAGTTTCACACGACCTAAATGCGTGTCCACGTATTTCAAAGGCTCGTATTTAATAAGATATTTCGCCCTCCTGTCACCATACAAAAGGATGAATTCTCCCTTTTTAATCATAATTCCTATTGTTCAGACAAATAATAAAAATTTTAAAACGAAATAAAAAGAATGAGCTCATTAGAAGAATTATTAGAGCCGTTGAATGAAGAGCTTGGAATCAATGTTGCAAATGTGAGTGAAGAAGTTGTAGAGTCTCTTGTGTATATTTCTGACGCTAAAAAGCTAGAAAGGGTCTCTTTGGCAACCAAAAAAGTGGCATCAAATTTTTTGGAATATTTGGAGCGAAAAGAACGCGGGTTTGAAGAGGTTTTTGAGTTAAGCTCAAAATGCTTTGGCTGGGGGTTAGGAGTGCCATTGGGTCTCACAAAGGGATACGAAATACTGAGCGGTATAACCTATTTATCCAATCTTGTTGATAAGCTGAAATATTTCCTGATAGGTCTTGCCTATCAAACGCCATGGTTACAAGAAGCGCTCGGCACACAGATAACACCCGACCAAATAGAGCAGGGTGCGGATATGCTTTCCAAGGCTCCGTTATACGCTTTAGGTGCATTTGTTGGCTATGAGTTGCTTTCTTTAATTGGTGGTTCCATAATAGGTCGCATTTACAATATTCCTGTTAAGAGAAATTACAAGAAATTGAGCAAAATTCTGGATACTGTGTGCGAGGCTGTTAACAATCGAAGCCGTGAGCTTGAATTATACTCCGATTAGTATAACAATTCCAAATCCTCTAACCTTTTCTTGACTTCCTTTGCGCAATCAGGACACACCCATATCTCAACCTTGCCCTTTTTTTTCTTTTTAACTATCTGAAGTCTTCCGGGGAGACCTGGCTTAAATTTTTTGCCGCACACGTTGCAGGTTTTCAATTTTTGCATGCCATCACCTGCAAAACTAAGTCGAAACCAAAAGTCCGCCGCCTCCCAATGCAGCAAACCTGTGTATAATCATCGCAAAAGTATTGAGTATGCCTTGAGCTTCCCCTATGCCTATTTTTATTTTATCTGGCTCGATTACCTCTATTGCTGACGGTCCATAATAAAAGACAACATGAACCAGCTTCTCAAAATTCTCGGTTAACAGCTCGATTTCAACAATCTGAGAATAACCTTTTGGTATATTTGGCAATGGTTTCTCGACTTCTGTGATTTCTTTAAAATCCTTTCTGTAAACAAAAACTCCCCTCTCTTTTTCAAGCCTATCGATATGTTTTTTAAGCGCAGATTCAACAGCAGTATCCGATATTGCCATGGCCTCTATGAACATGTTTGTCCTTATCCAGCCTTCCTTCATTTTCTTTTTCATCTCATCTTCGAGTTTTCTGTCCATAATATCATACGAGTTTTAAAGAATATATTATTTATTGCTTTTCATCCACTTTAATCCCCTGACAGAGAGGGGTTCACCGCATTTAGGGCATTCCTCTTTTATTGAGCTTACTGTGAAACCTGCCCTGTCCACCAGTTTCGTCCCACATTTCCAGCAGTAAGTTGATTCGTATTTATGACCCCATACGTTACCGATATAAACCCAGTAAAGACCTTTTTCTTTTGCTATTCTATATGCATCTTCCAGCGTTGCCACGGGCGTTGGTCTCACTTCTGACATCTTATAATTTGGGTAGAAGGCAGAAAAGTGGAGTGGTGTGTCCGGGCCGAGATTCTTGAGCACCCAGTCCACGAGCCCTTCTATTTTCTTTGCAGAGTCGTTGTATCCAGGGATCAGAAGATTTGTCACTTCAACCCAGATGCCCATCTCTCTGTATGTTTTCAGCGCATGATAGACTGGTCCAGCACCGACGCCTAAACATACATCTCTGTAGAATTCGTCATCACCTTTTAAGTCAATATTGACAGCATCCAGATATTTTGCCATTTTTCTTATGGCTTCTGGATTTGTGTAGCCGTTTGATACCCATACATTGTAAAGACCTTCTTTATGAGCAATTTTCATCACATCAAGTGCATATTCGTAAAACACAGTAGGCTCGGTGTATGTATATGCTATTCCGTCAACACCTTGCTTTTTTGCGAGTTCTATGACCTCTTCAGGCAGCATTTCGTTACCAAGTATTTCCCCGTATTCCTGAGAGATTTCAAAGTTCTGGCAGAATTTGCATTTTAAATTGCAGCCGACTGTTGCAATGGACAAGCATGTGCTCCCGGGAGCAAAGTGAAAGAGGGGTTTTTTCTCTATTGGGTCAACCGCAACCGATACGGGCAGACCGTAAACAAGCGAATATAGCTTACCACCGCTGTTCTTTCTTACACCGCAAATGCCTGTTTTGTCATCAGGAATTATGCAATTTCTCGGGCATAATTCGCATTTGACCTTTCTGCCCACGAGTCTTTTGTAGAACATGGCTTCTTTCATAAAAGAAAATATCTTTCTTTGCTTAAAAAATTAAACTCGTGAAGTAACGTTTTTTAATCATCTTGCCAAAACTATGTAGGGGTGAAACATGCTGTCCAAAATTCCTGCAAATCTCGAAAGGGTAAAGAAAGAGGACATCGACAAGGAAATACTCAGGGTAGGAATCATAGCAGAGCTCGATGCCATAAACTTGTACGAACAACTTGCCTCTTTGGCGACAGACGAAAACATAAAGAAAGTCCTCATTGATATAGCAAACGAAGAGAAAACGCATATGGGAGAGTTTCAGGAACTTCTGTTGAGAAAAGATGAAGTTCAGGCAGAAGAATTGAAAAAAGGTAAAAAAGAAGTCCAAGAATTAACAGGTGAATGAAGAGACCAGCAGCATTTCGTGGTGGAAGGTTTGGACTGAATGGAATCAAGAAAATCCCGAAGGCGTTGGGGATGTATATGGACCCAAACCTTTCCAAATCGGGAGAGGCTGAGACTAATCTATCCCAGAATCCCTTAGCCCAGTTTGGGATTCTTGGGAAATTTGGCACACACACCTATAGGCGATATGACATGACCCCAAGAACCAAACTTTAGGCGGAATTCTGAGACTTCTTCAGATTTCCCTTTATTTGCCTCAAATTTTGCATTTGAGCCATTTCTTGAGAGTATGTAAGCCCCAAGAGGGATTTGAACCCTCGACCTACCGCTTACGAGGCGGTCGCTCTCTGCAGGTCGAGCAGAGATTTCATTTAATTTCTGCTTTTTAACTACCTGCTGAGCTATTGGGGCTTTTACTTTCATTTTATATCATTTATTTTAATAAAATCAAATACTAATACTTATAGTTGCGGGGTCATGGTGTAGCCTGGTCTAGCATCGGGGCTTTGGGAGCCTCAGACGGGAGTTCAAATCTCCCTGACCCCATGTAAAAGAGAGAGGTGTTGAATATGGAGTGTCTGTTTTGTAAAATAGTGGCAGGGGAAATCCCTTCGCAAAAAGTTTACGAGGACGAAAATCATTTAGCATTCCTTGACATAAACCCTCGAAATCCTGGACATACGCTTGTGATACCAAAGAAACACTACGAAACCATAATGAACATGCCAGATGAGGAAGCAGGAAGGCTTTTCCAAACAGTCAAGAGACTGGCAGCAGCCATAAAAAAGGCAATGAACGCCGACGGCATTTCTATTGCTCAAAGCAATGAACGTGCTGCAGGGCAAGTCATACCCCACGTGCATTTTCATGTGATTCCCAGATTTCTTTCAGAAGGGCCACCCGGATTGGAAAGCATACTTCCCCCGAAGAAGCTAACCCAAGAAATAATGGAAAAAACAAGAGAAGCTATAGAGAAAGGTGTATCGAATCTAAATACAAGTGTAAATGAAAAGAAAAGCAGCGAGAAGGAAATGGACTTTAACTTTTAAGAACATTCACAATATATTATTAAAAACGCGCCGGTAGTCTAGCCTGGTGCCTTCGCGGGCTCTAGGACACAGGCCTTCCAAGTCGAACCAGCGGGATTTTCGAATGACGCAGGTTTTACATGCGTCCGTTTGCTTTGCTTCCGCGACCGGTGTGGAAAGCCTGTAACCCGGGTTCAAAAGCTGAAACCCCATCGGCTCGGAAAGGTTGATAAGGGCGGGCATGCGCTCTTAACGGTAGGATGGGTTGATAAGGGCGGGCGTGGCGCCCTTATTCCCTTATGGCTCGGAAGGGTTGATAAGGGAGGGGAAGGCTCCCTTATGTTGGAAATCCCGGCCGGCGCATCTCCTTAAATTTTAAATATCACAAAAACAATTTTTGTTATAAATCAGGGATAATTATGGTTATAAGACACATAAAACGTCTGAAGAACAGAATTTCACTAATTGTCCGCAGGATATTCAAAAAGAAAAAGGATATAAAAATCGGTTTATATGGACCTGTTAATTCGGGGAAAACCACACTAGCGAATAGAATTTGCTTGGACTGGCTGGGAGAAGAGTTGGGAAAAGTCAGCAATATACCTCACGAGACAAGAGAGATACAAATGAAAAAAGTTGATATGAAAGTTAATGGAAAATCATTATCATTCAATCTTGTCGATACCCCGGGTATTGCAACAAAAATAGATTTTGAAAATTTCTTGAGATATGGGCTGAAAAGAAAAGAGGCAAAACAACGCGCAAAGGAAGCAACAAGAGGTGTGATAGAGGCGATAAAATGGCTCGACAACATGGATTTGGTCTTAGTTGTCCTTGACTCAACAAAAAATCCCGTAAATCAGGTGAACATAACAATCCTTGGAAATCTTGACGCAAGGGAGATACCTTTAATAATAGTGGCGAACAAAATAGACCTAAAGAAATCCGATGTCATGCGCATACGCGAGGCATTCCCGGGCTATGATGTCATAGGCATTTCGGCAAAGACGGGTGCCATGATAAACGAACTTTACAAACTTATACTGAAGAAGTTATAGGTGCAGTATGTTGAGAATAAAGTTTCTGCCATATGAAAAAGCAAAGAAAGAGGACATAAAGGGTATGCTGAACGACCTAAAATCAGGAATGATAATAGTCATAGATGCAAAGCTTCCGGCAGAGGAAGAGGCAAAAATAATAGAAGAAACCATGAAAATAGTTTCTGAAAAATTCCCCGGAATAGAGTTAAGCTCCATTGAAATTTCACACTCCAAATCAGAGACAACCCTTGACAAAATAAAGGAAGTAATAATAGAGAAGCTTTCTGGAAAAAAGAGGGGCTTGACCATCATAGGTCCTGCAAAAATAATAAGAAAGATAGAGAAGAACCCCGAAGAACTTCTTCTATACACATGAGGTATAGACTATGCCAAATAAATGTGTCAAATGCGGAAAGATACACCCAGATGATGCGCCTTATTTGCTCGTAAAAGGATGTGATATCTGCGGGTCAAGATTTTTCTTTCATATAAAAGAAGAAGACATTGAAAAAGCTGAAAGGGAAATAGCCAAGCTGACACCACAGGAAATAGAAGAGATTGAAAAGGACATAAGAGACATAATATCAGAAAAAGGTGAAGCAACAATAGAAGAAGATGAAACCGTAATTCTTGATGTTGAGGCAATAAGAATCATAAAGCCAGGAAAATACAGAATTGATATAACAAAACTATTCCAGCAACGCCCAATAGTCATAAGGGTCGGTGAAGGGAAATACGAAATAGACCTCGGCAGTCTTGCCACCAAATTCAGAAAGAAAAAATAATTCATTTGACAAAATCTACTTTCAGAGAGTTGTTCTTTATTCTTAGACGCATGAAATCTCTTGCCACATATGAATTTTTAAAAACTTTCCTTGCCTCTCTTTCGAGTTCTTTCAGGTCTGTGTATCTCCTCGAGAAATGCGTGAGTATGAGACAGCGAACGTCTGCGTTTTTTGCAATTTTCGCCGCTTGCTTCACGCTGGAATGCATCCTGTCCTCTCTTTCCTCTATGAATGTCGCATCATGTATGAGAACATCTGCGTTTTTAGAAATTTTTATTATGTTTTCGCATGGCTCGGTGTCACCAGAGTATACGACTTTCACACCTTTTTTTATCACAGCAACATCCTTTAATCTTATCTTTTTGCCTTTGAACACGATTTCGCCCTTTTTTTTAAGCACCCCCACAAGCTTTCCTTCGCCCAAGCCGTATAGTTTTTTAGCCTTGCTGATATCGACATTGACCTTATCCCTTTCTCTAAAACAATACGCCACAGAAGGGACAGAGTGCTTCGTCGGAATGGACGTTATGACAAACTCATCCGTCTCGTATATTTTTCTTTCAATATTCCCTTCGAACGGGACAGATTTTGGCACGACACCAAAGCTTGTTCCCCAGTAGTCCATGTCGAGTATGTTCGATATGAACCTCTCGGCATCCGGTCCATGAATATAGAGCGGATGCTTTCTCCCTTCGAGATTCATGGTGTAAAGCATTCCTATCAGCCCAATCCAGTGGTCTGCGTGCCAATGAGTGATAAAAACATGGTTTATTTTCATAAACGACACGCCTTTTGCCATTATCATTTGTCTTTGTGTGCCTTCGCCGCAATCAAAAAGTAAATTGTGCCCAGCATAACGGAAAAGTATTGCGGAATGGTTTCTATCCCTTGTGGGCGGCCCGCTTCCTGTCCCGAGAAATATTACCTCCAGCATAAGAAATAATTGAAATAGGAATTTAAGTAATTGACCAACCTCGAAGTGATTTTTAAAACCTTTTTCCTATTACTAAATAGATAAATATGCAAAGCTCCATCATCGAAAAAGAATATAAGACGGTCACCCTCCGTGACCCTGTAAAGAGGGCGTGGGAAATATATGACGAAGAAATAAGACCTGTTGTCGAATATCTGAAAAAGAGAATCGGCTGGCAGTCTCTTGATAAAGCAGGAAGGGGCAAAGATGTCGGAATTGTTGAAGGTTTTATTCTTTATGGTCTGGAACCTTTGCGAATCCGTCAACGACCATATCTGGAGAGAAGTAAAGCGATTCGAAATCTTAAGGAAAAAGCAGAAGAGTGCATTGCAATTATTGAAAATACCGACCCTGAAACACATCCAACTTTCTTCGAGGAAGAAACAAATTTAAAGAAAATACTACTTGACGCGTTGAGGCATTACCGCGACGCATTGCAGGAAGAAATTTATTAATCACCATACCATTCTTTTCTTATGGACACACTTGCCCCAAAAATTTATGAAATATCCCGAAAAATAACCGAAACTGAAAACAAACGAAAAAAGCTCGCCGAACTCGTAAGAAATTACAAATCAAATCTTAACATAGCCTTCCCCATCAATCACATCACTCTCGACAACACGAAAATCGCTGGAATCGATGGCGGGGTTGCAAAAAAATGTTTGCACGGATTCGACATCGTCCTTGTAAGGGGTGTTGGTGTTTGTTTCTGGTATCAAAACGGGAGGCTTTTCTATGTCGAATATCACCCTTCAAAAAACACCTCGCCCAGCCTGTTCGTTCTGGATGGACTGTCCGAACTTGAATGGACATGCACGCCGTCCATAATCAGGCAAACAATGGAAATAAAAACTGCGATAGAAACCGCAGAGAAATTCAAACCCGATGTTTTGCTTCTCGACGGGTCAATAATACCTCACTATACCGACAAGCCCGAAAAAAATTCGAAAGTCTACATGAGTTATGAGGAAATGTTAGAGTTATATAAAAATTTATTCGCTATATGTACCGAAAATGGCATAATGCTTGCTGGTGTCGTAGAAGATTCTAGGGGAACACGATTCTGTAAGATAATTGAAGGTAAGATTCGAAACATCGACGAATTCGACGACAACATGAAAAAGATACTTGACAACACAAAGGACACAAATATTCTTTTCTGGGTTCTTGACAAGGGTGAAAGAACTCATGTTTTTCCGTACACAGAAAACCCCGATGAGCACCCAATAATAAGGGATATTCCAGCATTTAAAGACAAAATATTATCCTTCTACATGAAAACCGCAAAATTCGACAGACCATTGAGAGTAGATTTTCTTGGCGGGACGAATATAATAGGTAAGCTGTCATCAATAATATATGCCATATCATCATATCATTCAGCTTACGGATTACCCAATGTCCTCATAGAGGCAGACCAAGCCGCGAAGCTGTCAGACAATGACATAGAACTGATTTACAGTCAAATCATAAGGCACACTGGAGCGCTTCCGGGAATCCTAAAACTGAGAAGGGAGTTGAGACCCTTCTGAAATTTAAATACGGATATGTAACTTTGTGTATGAAATACAAGATAATACATGACCCTGTGCACGGAAGTATAAGGATAACAGATTTATTTCTTGACCTCACACAAACACCTGAAATGCAAAGACTCTACGGAATAAAACAGCTCGGCATGACCTACCTCGTCTATCCAGGCGCCACGCATACAAGGTTTGAGCATTCTTTGGGAACATTTCAAATAGCGAAAAGGCTCGCAAGAAGTCTTGGTATAAAAGATTATGATTTCAACCTACTGCTCTCGGCTGCGTTGCTTCATGATGTGGGGCATGGACCGTTCTCGCACACACTTGACCACATATATAGAGAACTCCTCAACACAGATCATGTTGAAATAACAAAGAAAATTATAGAGGGAAAATACAACACAATACCCAGTAGCGACAGAAAATATCTTGAAGCAGAAACAATACCAGAAATTCTTGAACGTTACGAAATAAGACCAAAAGACGTATCCAAAATAATTTCAGGCACCATTCCGAAGAAAAAGTATCTTGGCCAAGTCATACATGGAGGGATGGACGTCGACAGACTTGACTACCTACTCAGGGATGCCCACTATACTGGAGCTGTGCACGGTCTCATCGACCTCTCACGCTTCATTTCCGTTGCTGAAATACACAAAAACGAACTGGTGATAAGCAGGAATGGAATAACCACGATAGAGCAGATGTTAATAGGAAGAACAATAATGTATATATCTGTCTATTTTCACAAAACTGTCCGAATCGCAGAGTGTATGCTTTCATCTGCTGTTGAAAGAATTGCTGATAAAATGGAGAATCTGATAAGATTTAACGATTGTGACCTTGTCAAGATGCTCGAGCGTGAGAAGGGATATGTTGAAAACATAGTCAAACGACTAAAGTATAGAAAGCTTTACAAAAAAGCCTATCTATTGCCTGTCAGAGATGTAGATTCATCTTCAAGGAAGCGGCTTCTTGAAATATCGGAGAACATAGAGGCGAGACATTCGTTCGAAGATGAAATATGCAAAAGGGCAAACATACCGAAGGGGAGTGTTGTAGTGGATATACCGTCAAGAAAGGTGCTAAACCAGAGAAGGCAAAAATACTCCACAGGCATCAAAGTTCTGTTTGGGAGCAGATTGAAACCAATCGAAGAATTTACACCACTCGCCGAATTTTTGGAGAAGAGATATATTCCTGAATGGGCAATGCTGGTAGCATCTGACGAAAGGTATGCGAGAAGAGTTGAAAACATTCTGAAGAAGATGTTTTGATTGCACAATTAATTTAATTCAAACAATGCATCTTATTTTCATGAAGGTTACCATACCCAGAAGATTCAGAGAACGCTACAATCGGATGGTTGATGATAGAAAAAGGTTTTACGAGTATCTGGAAAAACCACTTCCGAAGGCATTCAGGGTCAATACGTTGAAGGCAAAAACAAAAAACATCATAGACCGCATCCAGCAACACGGCATAACCATAAAAAAAGTCCCATGGTATAAAGATGCGTTTGTGACAGATGAAGCAAAAATAGGTTCAACCCTCGAACACTTTATGGGACACATTTACATTCAGGAACTTGTTTCCATGCTGCCGCCAATATTGATAAAAAAAGAAATTGAAAACACGTCCAAGGTCTTTGATGCATGCGCTTCTCCCGGCTCAAAAACAACGCAACTTTCCGCATTTATGGAAAACAAAGGATTGATCGTTGCAAACGATGTAAAATTTGAGAGGATAAAAATACTCAAACATAATATAGAAAAACTCGGGTGTATGAACGTCGCCGTCACAAACAAGGACGCCAGATTTATTAAATTTGGATTCCTTTTCGACTTCGTAATTCTCGACGCTCCCTGCTCGTCAGAAGGAACAATAAGAAAGAACTGGAATATTCTCACACGATGGAGCGAACGAAACATACATTCTTTGTCAAGAATCCAGAAGCAACTCATAATAAATTGTTTTGATATGATGAAACCAGGTGGAATTCTCGTTTACTCAACATGCACATTCGCACCAGAGGAGAATGAAGAGGTTATCCAGTGCCTGATCGAAAAGAGAAACTGCAGACTTGAGCGCATCAAAATAAAAGGACTGAAAACATCCCCAGCAATTGAGAATTGGAGGGGAATAAAATTCAATGATGAAATACAAAAAACTGTTAGGATATGGCCGCATCACAACAACACAGGCGGATTCTTCTTAGCGAAAATAAGAAAGGTGGAACAATGATACTGCGCGGGTTGAAGAAAAAGGAAACTGACGAAATAATTAATTTCCTTAAGGAAAGATTCGATTTTCCCACAAATGTATTGAATGAGTTTGAATTGATGGTAAACCCTAAAGGCAAGGTTTTTCTCGTAAATCCTTATGTGGCACAGTTTGCAAGAGAATACACACTTACTACAACAAGTTTGCCTTTTGCCAGATTGGGCAAGCACGTAAAACCCACGTCGATGATGATACAGATGTTCGGCATGCATGCAAGGCGAAACATATTAAATGTGAATAAAGAAAATGCCAAAAAATTCATGGAGGGCGAAGACATAAAAGTGAATAATCACAGCTGCGAGAATGGCTATGTGATAATATCATACAAAGGACATGCACTCGGCTGCGGTCTTCTAAGCAAAGGCTATGTAAAAAACATGATACCCAAAGCCAAAAGAATGGTTGTAGAGTTTTTATAAAAAGCGTATTTTTTTAAGTAAGCATTGACATAATCAACATATCGAAAGAGGTGATGCATATATCAAAAGAGACAGTAGACCATAAACTTATACCAGAGTTTAATATAGGCATGGTTGGGCATGTAGACCATGGGAAAACAACGCTAACAGAGGCATTAACAGGCAAATGGACAGATACGCATTCTGAAGAGATTAAACGTGGCATTTCCATTCGTTTGGGTTATGCTGATATGACCATTTACAAATGCCCGAAGTGCAAAGAACCGAAATGTTATTCAACAACAAGCAAATGCATCAACTGTTTTTCAGCATGCACACCTGTTCGAACTGTCTCTTTTGTTGACGCCCCTGGTCACGAAACGCTTATGGCGACCGTCCTATCTGGGGCTTCTCTGATGGATGGCGCATTGCTAATAATAGCCGCAAATGAAGACTGCCCGCAACCGCAAACAAGGGAGCATTTGACAGCGTTAGAAATCGTCGGGATTGATAAGATTATAATAGTTCAGACTAAAATTGACCTTGTTGACAAGGAGCAGGCAATGAAAAACTACGAGCAGATAAAAGAATTTGTTAAAGGAACGATTGCCGAAAACGCCCCCATAATACCTGTGTCTGCGAGGCAACGAGTTAATTTGGATGCCCTTCTCTACGCAATAGATAAACACATGAAAACACCAAAAAGAGACCCAAAAAAAGCTCCTAAATTCCTGATTGCCCGTTCTTTTGACATCAACAAGCCTGGAACACCTATAAAGGATTTGAAAGGCGGTGTGCTTGGCGGGTCTCTTGTTCAGGGCGTCCTGAAAGTAGGCGATGAAATTGAGATTAGACCGGGTATAAAACTGAAGGACAGATATGAACCCGTTGTAACCAAAATAACAGGTCTTCAGAAAGCAGGGGAAAACCTCGAAACAATCGAACCAGGTGGACTTGCAGGTGTGTCCACATCACTTGACCCTTCTCTCACAAGGTCTGATGCGTTGTCAGGAAGTATCGCTGGTCTCGTTGGAAAACTACCTCCAATTCTAGAGACCATCAGGATGAATATTCATTTACTTGAAAGAGTGGTCGGCGCCAAGGAAATCATTGAGGTCGGCGGTGTGAAAACGGGTGACCCGCTCATGCTTACTGTGAATACAACAAGAACAACAGGTGTTGTCATATCGGGGCGCAAAAACGAAATAGACATCAAATTGAAAATGCCCGTGTGCGCTGAAAAAGGCGAACGGGTTGCCATATCAAAACTATTTTCTGGCAGATGGCGACTTATTGGTTATGGTGAAATAGTTTAGTCGCTGTTTTGGCAGTTGAGGATAACCTTAAAAATTTAAATACAAAAACATAATCTTAACCATATAAATCACGGAGGGAATAAAATGGCAATAATTGGTATGAGTTTCAATTCTGTTGAGGGAAGACGAGAAAAGCCACAGGAGATCAAATCAGAGATAAAGGTTAACTCATCCCCTGTTATTAACGATATAAGAGAAATTACGCTGTCAACCCTTGGTAAAAAAGCCCTTTCTATGGATTTCGAATTCAGAACAGCATATGACCCAAAAGTCGGGGAAATAAAAATAGGCGGTGAGCTCCTTTATCTCACAGACAAAAACAAAGAAATTCTCAAAAAATGGGAAAAAGAAAAGAAACTGCCAGATAACGTCTCTTTGGAGGTCATTAATTACCTCTTCAGGAAATGTCTTCTCAAGGTTTCTACTATAGCAGAAGACCTTCAACTGCCACCGCCAATACCAATGCCTACAGTAAAGCCTAAAAAATAGTTTGTTTTGGTATGAATTCAAAAAATATAGAGATTGAATTAAAATTTGAAGTAGAGAATGAAAACGAAATACTGAATAAATTAAAAAAGCTTGGCGCTGAAAAAATTTTCGATGGTGTTGAACACAATGAAATTTTTGTAAATGACGTTATCAGAGAAAAGAAAATGCTTCTCAGATTGAGAAAGGCTGGGCAAAGGAACATACTCACATTAAAAACCAACATAGAGAAAGGTGAATTTAAGCGGGCAAACGAATTTGAGATTGAAATAAGCAACTTTAGTTGTGCCAAGACTATTCTTGAAAATCTCGGATTCGAAGTATTTTGGATATATGAGAAAATAAGGAAAGATTTCAAAATTAACGACGTTAAGGTATCTGTCGATAAACTGCCTTTTGGTGTATTTGTTGAAATAGAAGGTAACGAAAAGAGAATATTGGAAACCGCCCAGAAGCTCGGTCTCGATATAAGAAATGGTTTATCAAAGACGTATATGGATTTATACAGGGAATATTGTGAACAGAGAGGTCTGGAAATGGAAAATCTCATATTTTGGAAAAAGTCATCTTCTGGCTAGTCTTATATCTTCGGCTTTCACTGTCTTCCTTCCAGCGTGTTTTGTGAGTTTCACGGCATCTATTGCTATATTATCGGCGACCTCTTCCATGACCAATGCGAACTCCTTCATTGCGGATTTTGAAACCCTCTTTGCACCCGCGTCCTTTAAAATCCTCTCGAAAGGAGCAAGAGGCAACCTTAATTTTTTCTTTGGCATTAGTTATCACCATCGGAATGTATAATTTTACGTGTCGTAATTTAAATTTAACTCCTAGCCAAATTTATAAATATAGTTAATATAGTATTGAACAATGAAAAGGAGGGTAAAGTATGGTAGAAGCTTACTGTGTTAAGTGCAGAAAAAAAGTTGAAATTAAAAACCCACAAAATGTAACATTGAAAAACGGTAAAAAAGCTGTTAAAGGTGTCTGCCCAAATTGTGGGACAAAGGTCTTCAAGATTGGAGGTTGATTCCAGCCTCTCTTTCTTTCTTATACCATTCAATCATTTCGCTAAGTTCTTTTTCAAGGTCTGCCTGCGGTTTATAACCCAGTCTAGTTTTCGCTTTTGTTATATCATAATATCTGTTCATCGTGAGAACATCAAAATATGTTTTCATGCCTTTCAACCTAGCGAGAAAGGATACCATCCAGAAAGGCATGAATTTTGGTTCTTTGCCGAGGAGCTGCACAAGTTTCGATGAGAGGTCAACGAATTTTATCGGTTTTTCATCTGCTATGTTATACACGCCTGTTATATTTTTTTTCAAAGAGAGGGCAAACGCGTTGGCGATGTCGGATATGTGGACTATGTGTGTTAAATTGCTTGTTTTTGGTATAGGGAAGTTATTTTCCATGAGTTTTAGGTTTTTGAACCACGAAGGGCTTCCTTTTCCATATATAGGAGCTATTCTCATAATGATATAAGGGATTCCTGAGTCTGTTATGGCATCCTCGGCGTACATTTTTGATTCGCCGTAATAATTCTTTGGATTTCTCGGATAGTCTTCGTCCGCCTTTCCCTTTATTTCGCCATACACAGAAACCGACGACGAGAATATGAATTTTTTGGCGTTTTTGCATTCATTCAGAATGTTTCTCGTCCCTTCAATATTAACCTTGTAAAGCACATCTTTGGGTTTCGAATACGAGACAAGACCTGCCAGATGTATGACAATGTCAACGTCTTTTCCAACGCCCTTCAGACTGTTTTTGTCCGTTATATCTCCTTTAAAGATTTCAGCATCG
This sequence comes from Candidatus Aenigmatarchaeota archaeon, assembly GCA_021162425.1. Taxonomy (GTDB): domain Archaea; phylum Aenigmatarchaeota; class Aenigmatarchaeia; order QMZP01; family QMZT01; genus JAGGYQ01. The sequence continues at coordinate 9,877 of JAGGYQ010000033.1, read as the reverse complement.
GGATACAATCTTGTTGCAAGTTCTGCGTGTCTTGAAAGAATACGAATGTCGTCTCGTATGCTTACAATTTTTTTCATCACATATCGTCCGACAAACCCTGTCGCCCCTGTGACCAAAAGCATATATAAATTCTATCATTCATATTTAAAACTATGAAATTTGGCAAAGTTGAAACATACATACGAGAAATAATAGAGAAAGACGGTGTTGTATTTTTCGGTTTGATAGACCCGCTTGATGACAACGAAGACAGGCCTTTGAAGTTTGCAAAGGCGTTTAGCGAGGCAGGCGCAGATATAGTCCTTATAGGAGGAAGCATAGGGGCAGAAGGTGAGCTTCTTGATGCCATAGTCAAAAAGATAAAAGAAGCTATTGACCAGCCTGTAATGCTCTTTCCCGGAAATATAGGAGGATTCACAAAACATGCTGATGCGCTGTATTTCATGAGTTTGTTAAATTCACGGAATCCGTATTGGATAACAGGCGCGCAAGCCTTGGCGGCACCCATAATAAGCAAAGCAAACGTTGAAGCTATACCTACATCCCTTCTTGTCATCGAACCGGGTGAAACAGTCGGGTGGGTAGGTGAAGCCAAACCCATACCATACCATAAACCGGATATAGCGGTTGCTTATGCTCTGGCAGGAAAATTCCTTGGTCAGAGAATAACGATCCTCGAGCGCGGGTCAGGCGCTCCAGGTCCCGCTTCGCCTGAAATGTTTCGAGCAGTTAAAAACGCTGTGAAGCATCCTGTTATATGCGCTGGTTCAAGCAGGACGTTGGATGATATGAAAAAGACCATTCTTGCAGGTGCAGATGGTTTGCATGTTGCTTCTCTTGTTCAGAAAGCGAAAGACCCTTTTTCAACAGCGAAGAAGATAGTAAGTTATGTTAAAAAGATAGGAAAGGAAAAGAAAAAGAAATTAAAACTTTGAAACACAAATACCGATTTTTAGCCCAATAATTTTTAGCTATTTCACCTATTCATTGCATTATCATAATCAAATTTGATTATTATGTTGAAGTGAACTATTAAAAATATGGTAATTAATATTACAATATGTTGCAAGAGCAAAACAAACACTGGAGAGATGGATTCTTTCTTCAGGCCGAACTGAAAGTCTTTTCATAACCAATTCAAGCATGTAAGGGTCAGGTTTGAGCCTAGCTTTTTCATCTCCTCCTATGATAATATCAATATATTCGAGCAAACCAAATTTTTTCAAAAAAAATCTGATAAAATGTTCATATGTATTGGATACAATTGCAACTTTGAGCCCACGTCCTTTTATGGATTTAATAACTTTATCTGTTTTAGGAAAGAGTTTCAATTCACCTGCAACATTCATGTAGTATTTTTTGAACAGATGGGCGACTTTTTTGCTCTCTTCTTCAGATAGTCCGATTTTTTTGTAAAAGTTCACGGTATTTCCGTCTACGTTTCTCATGAATTCGTCTTTTGTAAACTTTGAACACCGCATTCTTGGAATCCAGAACAACCCCGTCAAAATCAAATATAACTAATTTTATCATAGGTTTTAACGCTTTTATATTTTTTCAAAATATTTATTGAAAAGGAGGAGATAAGTATAGGTGGAGAACGAAAACTTCTCATAGGCGGAATAGATGTTGGTTTACATACATCCATAGCATTACTTGACCTCGACGGAAAAATTATATCCCTTGATACACTCGTTAACGCAGAGAACTCTTATGTAATTGACCATATTATGGACTTTGGAAATGTTTTGGTGCTATCAACCGACAAAGCAAAAGCACCATCTCGAATGAAAAAAATAGCAAATTCTATTTCAGCGAAAATTTTGCTCCCATCAAAAAACCTGACAAAAAAGAAGAAGAGGATTTTAGTTTCAAAATTTCTGGAGGAAGAAATAAAGATGAACGACCACGAAAAAGCAGCTTTGGCTTCAGCCATATTTGCATATAAGCGATTTGTTCCGAGTTTCAAGAAGCTCCAGGATAAACTGCAGAAAAATGGTAAAATATATGCGTATGAAAAAGAAAGAAGAGCGCTGTTTTTAAGAATATTAAAAAGAGACGAATGCTAATTCATTTCTCCATAATCAATAAACTTTCCCTTAACTTCCCAACTTTCACAACTCGATTTTTCATGCACCATCTTTTGTTTAGGACAATAATTTTTTTCACCCTGAACCCTATGTCTCTGGCGAGGTAGGAAAGTAAAATATCGCTCTCCACCACTCTGTTCGAAAAGCATCCATTACCAACCACTATCGCTATTTTTACGTTGTCTTTTGTCACCCTCCACATTTCTTCCAAAACTTTTTTCATGTCAGAGAAATATGCGTTTGCAACGTCAGGAAGTTCGGGAAAAAGTTTTTTTGTATCCGCTTTCAGACCGATGTAAGACCTTATTCCAATTTCTCTTGAAGCAATACCAAAAAACAGAAGTTCCTCTATTCTGTAGATTTTTGTGTATTCGATTTTGTTAAGGTATGGCGGAGAGGTTATTATAGCATCGATAACATTGTTATCCAGCTTCATCATTCTCGCGTCACATTTCTCTATTATCGTTTTGCAGGGTCTGAATTCAATTTTCTTCAAATCATACATCATTCTCTTTGTTCTGGCGAAGTAAACTTTTCGAAACGGCGGGACGGGGTGCTTCCGAATTTTCACAACACTTCCGTCTTTATAAATATATGATGTTCGGACGGCTGTTGTTATTAGTGCCAAATGAAAAAAATCTCTAACAACGGGGTCATCTATTCTTTTGACCTCATCCATGAAAAAAACAATATCGTCAAGCGTGTGTTTGTTGAAGAATCTTCGTATTTTTGAGGATATCCACAAGATGTCAGGCTTCTTGAATTTAACTTTCTTGAGTTTTGAAAGTGTTCGCTTTAGTTTTTCAACGTCGTAGTCTCTTGTCTTGACCCGCGCAGCAAACAACGCGATAGGTGAGATGTCAAATCCTACCGAATCAATTCCTTTTTCTTTGCATACGAGGTTTGTTGTTCCAACGCCACAAAACGGGTCTAAAACTAAGCCTTTTTTTATTTTGAATTTTTTCAGGAGCTCGGAGACCAAAAATCTTGAAAACCCTTCTTTGTAGTAGAACCAATTGTAGACAGGCAGATGTTTGTTGGGAACGAATGTTGCGAATCGTGCCCACTCTGTTTTATCTTCCAGCACAAAATCTTTTTTCATAAGAATTTTAATTCATGTTGATTTAAAAGGATGCGAACTATGTCCAGTATGGATTTCTCAAATATTTGTATATCGAATAAACTGCAAGATGACCTTCGCCTATTGCCTCTGGTATTCTTTTGAGTTTTCCTGTTATATCACCTGCTGCATAAACGCCCTGCAGACTGGTTTGCATGCTGCTATTAACTATTATATGGTTACCTTCCATTTTTATACCCAGATTTTTGATGAAATCAAGCTTCGGAATAGAACCTATGAATATGAATACTTCGTCTACATCGAGTTCTTTTGTTTCACCGGTTTTGTTGTTCCACACCTTAACTTTTCTGTCTGCAATGCATTTGAGTTCGGTGTTCCACAGGATTTTAACGTTGCTTTTTTTGAGCTCTTCCTGATTTTTGTTTATTGCACGAAGTTGGTCTCTTCTATGAGCTAAAAAGACTGTGTCGCAAACTTTGTTGAGCATAACAGCAGCCTCTACTGCTGAATCTCCTCCACCGACGACCAAACATTTTTTGTTTTTGAATTCTTCTGGGTCGCAGAGAACATAATGTGCCTTTTCCTCGCCCTCTATGCCAAGTTTTCTGGGCGTCCCGATGGTTCCTGTGCAAAGTAGTATGGATTTGGTTTGATATTTGCCTTTGTTTGTGGTCAGTGTAAATGTCTTTTTTTCTTTGTTTCTCTTTATTTCAATGACCTCTTCGGGATATTTTATTTCAGAACCCTCCGCCTTAACGTGGTCTATCATTTTGTTTGCCACTTCTTTCCCTTTCATTCCCCTGAAACCCAGATACGAGTCAACTATTTTAGATGGATAGTTATGCGAAAGGGCACCGCCGGGTTTTATGGACTCAAGGACTATGTGTTTCAAATGGAAATACGACGCTGTTAACGCAGCCGACAGCCCCGCGGGCCCCGCCCCCACAATTACCAAATCATATAGCTCTGACAATTTATCACCTCAGTACTCTACATCTATTTGAGCTCTTTGCAAACGACCGGAATAGTCTATGAACACGGATTTGACTTCCGTGAACTCTTTTATGGCTTCTGTTCCAGCTTCCCTTCCTTTGTTGCCCGTTCCTTTCACCCCGCCGAACGGAAGATGCACTTCAGCTCCTATAGTTGGAGCGTTTATGTAAACTATTCCAGACTCAAGCTCTCTCATGGCTTTAAACGCCTTGCTTATATCTTTTGTGTAGATTGAAGAAGACAGACCATAAGTCGTTGAGTTTGCTATCCTTATGGCATCCTCAAAGTTCTCGGCAGGCATTATGCAGACAACAGGACCAAATATCTCTTCCTGAGCAATTCTCATCTCAGGCGTAACATCTGTGAAAACCGTCGGAGCTATGAAGAAACCTTTTCTGTATTCTTTGTCCATCAGGCGATATCCACCTGTTAAAAGTTTTGCTCCTTCCCTTTTTCCTATCTCTATGTAATTCAATATCTTCTTCATCTGCCTCTCGTTTATTATCGGTCCCATGAAAACGCCCTTTTTCAAACCGTTGCCAACCTTTATCTTTTCCACTCTTTTCAGGAATTTCTTTGTGAATTCTTCTAACACCGGTCTTTCAACTATTATCCTCGATGTTGCGGTGCATCTCTGTCCGGAAGTTCCAAATGCTCCCCATATTGCTCCGTCAACTGCTAAATCAAGGTCTGCATCTCTCAAAACGATTTCTGGGTTTTTACCGCCCATTTCGAGCTCGACTGATATAAGCCTTTTCGCTCCTTCGGTATAGACCTTTCTTCCGACCTCTGTTGAACCTGTGAAAGACAAAGCCTTTATTCTTGGATGTTTTGTTATTTCATCACCCACTATAGCGCCTGAGCCTGTCACAATATTCAACACACCTTTTGGGAGACCTGCCTCCTCAAATATCTTTGCTATCTCCAAACCTAACAACGGGGCATCTGTGGCTGGTTTGAAAACTATCGTATTACCTGCTACCAAAGCGGGAGATATCTTCCAGCACGGAATCGAAAAAGGGAAATTCCACGGTGTTATCAAACCGACAACACCTATTGGTTCACGAATTGTCATACAGAATTTATCACGAAGTTCGGATGGCGTTGTCTCGCCGAAAAGACGTCTTCCCTCACCTGCTACATATTTTGTTATGTCTATTCCTTCCTGTATTTCTCCTCTCGCCTCTTCCAGATTCTTCCCGTTGTCCATTGTAAGCAGACGGGCAAGCTGCTCTTTCTTTTTTTCCATGATGGCTGCCGCCTTGAAAATAATTTCTCCACGCTTTGGAGCGGGTATCTTTCTCCATTTGTCAAACGCTTTTTCAGCCGCCTCTACTGCTTTGCCGACATCGTCTCTTGAGCTGAATTGAACTTTCGCTAGAACCTTTCTGTTTGCGGGATTTATAACATCAACTTTCTCCCGAGAAGATGATTTGACCCATGCGCCATTTATATAGTTAAAGTAAGTCTTCACCATAATTGCATCACCCCGTCAACTCAATATAAAATTTTAACAAGGTAATTAAAATTATTTTGCGAATGGTAACTATTTTTTTAAACTATTTTCATATTTTACATATGATGGGCCGGTAGATCAGCGGTGATTTTCGGACGAAGCAGAAAAGCAAGACGACATAGGTTTCATCTATGTCATACTAAATTTCTGCTTCAGTCGCTACAGATCGCCACCTTGGCATGGTGGAGGCCGCGGGTTCAAATCCCGCCCGGTCCATCACTCCCATTGAAACAAACTGAAAATCTTTTCTAGAAACAGATTTATTGAATCGGCTATTATATCAAAAATGGTTTTTTCCCTGAATTCTATTTTTTCTGAAATTTCGTAATGTTTCCCAGCAACATCTGAGCATGTGATGTTCATAATGTATTTTCCGGGTTTCAGCGCAAACTCTATCTCTTTCTTCCCAAAAATCTCGTCAATGTTTTTCTCGATTTTATCTATCCGTATGGTTACGTTTTTTACCTTTGATTTCCTTACGTCAAGTTTTAGTATGCCTTTCCCATTGTATTCAGCCTCATAATATATTCTCGGCTCTTCGTAGACGTTAACAATTCTTGTCTCCGAGAGGTTCGTGCCTAAACCCAAAACTTCGAGTGTAATTTTTTTCAATCCAGATGCGTTAAAAGAAACAGGCAATGAAACATAATATTTGTTTTTAAGCATCAGGCTTGCTAAATGATTGTTACCGTCCACATTCATATTCACCCGCACGTTCTTTTCACCAACTCCATTGTTAACGATACAAGCAGACAAATTTTTCGTCTCGCCAACTTTAAGGTATCTGGGAACTGTAAAATTCTCTATAAATACTGCCAGCGCAGACTTCACATTATAGGTTAACTCCACGACTTCGCCTGATGATGTGTAAACAATAACTTTGTTTTTGCCTGTTCTCTGCGGTCTAAATGAGAATATGGTCTGAAAATTTTTTGTGGTTATATTCCATTCCTTTTTTTCGCCGTCTGTCATGATGCCAAGTTTTATGTTCTCTGTGATATTGTCAAGATTTATGTAAACTTTTTCATCTTCCCCGAGTTCAAGCGTGTTTGAAGATAAAACAGCCTTGAGTTTGCCTTTCCCTCTTTGCGCATATCGTGTATTTACGGTTATGTTTATTGTTTTTAATGAAAGTGAACGGGAATTAAGCGTGAGTGGACATGTGAATATGTAGTTTTTGGGGAGGTCGTCGTTTATCTTTATTTTCCAGTACACCGTTTCGTTCTTCCCTGGCCTCAGAATAACTTTTTTCTTCTTGTCGTATACCTTCACTATTTGGTAATCACCCGAGCATGGCTCAAGCAAAACAGTTCCAACTATATATTCATCAGGATATACATCGAGCATAACAACGCCGTCATCCCCTTTTCTAAAACTATCGCTTGATACGAATAGTGTGTAGTTGCTTTCTTTTTTCACATTTTTGTAGCTGGCTATTTCAAACTCAACATGGTCTTCGACCCAGTCTATTGAATTCACATCATAGCCAGAAACCTCAACATTGTTTCTTATTTTGTTATCGATATGCTCGCCAAACTTTATGTGCGTAGCATCTAAATAACCTATTTCCAACCATAGCGGGTCTACTGGAATCCATTTACCGAGATAGACCTCTGCATATGCGTGCCTCTCCCATCCCCGTTCACCATAAGAATATCCAGAAACAAACTTTGTGGGTATGCCGATGGAGCGGGCGAGCGCAACAAACAATGTTGTATACTCTGCACACACTCCCCTCTTTTTTTCCAAGACCGACAGGGCATCAAGCACAATGTTGGAATAGTTGAGGTCGTAGTGAAGGTTGTCGTGAACCCATTCAGCGAGTTTTACGACCTTTTCAAAATCATCGTTCGAGTTCTTTGTTATTTTGCGTGCCAAATCCCTTATTTGCGGGTCATTGCTCTGTATATTTTCTGTCGGTTCAAGATATTTCTCAACGCTTTTGGGTATAGTGTACGATTTTGGTATGCTTTTCAGATGACTTGCCTTCACACGGACTACACCTTCTATTTTGTAATAAAATTTGTTTTCAGGGTTTTCCTCTTCTATAACGCCTATCTCTGTCCCGAGCCTGTCCTTTATCTTTTTAATGCTTAATTCAACGGTCTGCCTTTCATCAGTCTGTGGTATGCTTATATTGGCTGTTATCTTGCTTGGATGACCGTCAGTTATTATCAGCCCGTGAAACACAACCTTGACGAGTATCTCATCAACGCCTGCAGGATTTTTCAAAACATTTTTTTCCACTTCTGATGCATGCACATAAGAAGAAAGGAGTATCAGAACGAGAAGCGTGAGAGTGATTGGCAAGCCCTTCATTTTTTACCACGTCTGCTTATCCATATCTCATTGAATAGTTCCTCCTGCCTGCACGCGACCTTTTGCTGGTGCTCAAGATGGATGAGCGGAACAAAGTTATTCACCACTTCTTCTCTTTCCCACCTGTCCACGAGTTTTGAGAATTCGACTTCCTTTTTTCTTATCCTTTCAAGGAGTGTGTTTATCTTTGCGTAAAGGTATTTTATCCTTTCGTTCAGGTTGTCTCCTTTAACAACAATCGCTTTCTTCAATTTTTCTCTTCTTTTGATTTTTCTCTCGTGTGACTTCAGCGCTTTTTTCAGGGCATAAACCAGTTCTGTGACCGAGACAGGTCTGACAGGCTCTCTTCTAGGCGGGATTTCGAGCGGGCTTATTCTGAAATCTTCGCTTGCCATCTCCTCTTCTATTTCATTCAGTTCCTCCTGTAATTGCTCTTCTTCCTCTCTTGTTATCTGGTCTTTGAAACTTCGGAGATACTCAGACTTCATTTTGAGAAGCACGGCGGCCACCATAATGAACTTTGCAGGCAGACGGAAATCAAGATTTTCTATGGCTTTCATATATTTTATAAAACCGTCTGCAAGTTTGTTTATATCGAGGTCCCATGGGTCAAGTCCTTCCCAAGCTATTATTTCGTATATTATTTGTTCCCACGAATATTCAGAAGTTATAAAACCCAGAATCTTTTTTTCGTCCAACATCAATATCTGTTTATTATTAATATGGAAGGAAGTTTATTAAGATGTTCCTTTTGTTTATTAATATAAAAAAACTTTTCATAAATAAAGAAACAGCCTGGTGAAAAATTGACCAAAATAACAAAGGAAAAAGTCCTTGAAGTGCTGAAGAATGTTATAGACCCTGAAATAGGTCTGAATATCGTGGACCTCGGTTTTATATACGGAATCGATATCAAAGATAAAAAGATACACATAAAGATGACTTTGACCAACCCGAGCTGCCCTATGCATAGCATGTTTGTTTACGAGGTGGAACGTGCACTTAAATCCGCATTCAGCGAGGCGGAAGTTGAAGTTGAGCTGGTCTTCGACCCGCCGTGGTCTCCAGAGATGATAAAAGATGACGCAAAAAAGAAACTGGGGCTCGAATAAAGTTCAGGACATAATCCTGAACAGGGTCAAGGACAGACTCATTGATATAGTTTTGAAGGTCGAAAACGCAGAGGTCCTCGGAAGGGTGGTGAAAACACATTTCAATTATCTTTTTGAAATACCTGTTTTTCAGGCAATTGATTTAGGCATTAGCTCAGGTAAGGTTTTGGACCTGGGAAGCGCGTATTCACTCTCTGCAATAAACCTTGCAAAGCAGAGCGAGGATGTTGAAATAATATCTTTTCAGGATACCAGAAAGATGATAAATGTGTCCAAAATGTTTGCGGAGGAAGACATGGTTGAGGACAGGATAAAGTGGGAGATAGGAAAACCTGAAAAGCTCCCGTTCAAGGACAACACATTTGACCTTGTGATAAGCCATATGGACATACATCACTGGGACGACCCTGTCGCTGTCTTCAATGAAATCAACCGTGTCATAAGAGAGAGAAAAGGTGTGGTGGTTGTAGGTGATTTGAGGAGAGATGTATACGAAATTCTCTGGCCAGCCATAAAGATTTTGTCATATTTTTCAAAAAACAGCAGGATATTCGATGAGCTTAAGCACTCTTTCATGTCATCGTACACCAAAAGCGAGATTCTCGAGCTGCTTAAGGCGTCCAATATCGAAAAATACGAAGTGATAAGCGATGCCACGTGTTTTTATATAAGAAAGTTCCCTGAAAAAAAGAGGCGTATACTAATAGAGCTTTCTGGATAAAGTTTTTATATTTTTTCATACAAAATATTACATTCTCATATAAAG
>JAGGYQ010000073.1 GCA_021162425.1 Candidatus Aenigmatarchaeota archaeon | reverse complement strand
GCTTAGTATTTTCTCAATATTCCTGATAAAAAATCCTTCTCTACCTCCAATTGTCCTATCTTCTTGTATGCTTTTTCCAGTGCCTTCTTTAGCTCTTTTGCTTGATCTTCCTTCTCAAACACCACATGTATGTTCTTGAGAAATTCTTTCTTCCAAGCTCTGACTTGTTGAGGATGGATGCCATACTCCGATGCTATTTGTGATATTGTTTTGTCTCCCTTGGCCTCTTCGAATGCTACTTTTGCCTTGAATTGAGCCGTGTATTTCCTTTTCCTTCCCATCCTTCTATGTCCCCCTTCATTTATTGAATTTTATAACCTGTCCAATTTCCGGGGAGCATTTCAATGCTTTATATCTAACACCATTCTCACGAATTCTTGGGTGTGAAAGATTCTAGCAATTCTATTTAATTTTTTTAGCGTGGTATACATTAATTGGATTGAATTTTTCTGGTTTTTTCTCTCTAAAAGAATAAGCTTTGTGATTTTACACGAAAAAATCTTCTGAGAAAGGATACCATTTTGCTGAAAACGATGTCGTTAATTCCACTTTTAAGCATTTTTTCCATTAGAAAATAAGAAACAGCTACCAAAAGTCCATTAAGAACGAGAGAGAATAAGTTATTTCCCTCGAAAGTTATCAATCTACTAACGATTAAAGATATTACAAACGTTCCAAATGCACTCAAAAAATGTTTCCAAGCTTTTTTAAAAAACTCAAAGAGATTTATAATTGTCCTTATCAGTATCATTTGGGATAATGTTACACTGAACTCGGCCACTACAGTTGCAATTGAGGCACCTATTGCTCCATGCTTTGGAATAAGAAAGAGATTCAAAAAGAAATTAACGATTGCTCCTATTGAAACAGATAAAGTGAAAGCCTTCTCTAGTTGCATGGGAAGCATAAGTTGAATCCCAAAAAAATTGCTCCAGGATATAAACAAAACAATGGGACATATTACTTTTATTACGTGGAGAACAGACTGGAATTCCTTACCAAAAAATATGGGGACGAAACTTGGCATAAGGATATATAGATTCAAAACTATAAAGAGACTGGCATATGTTGCAAAGTCAAAAGCTTTTTCTGAATAGAACCTTAACATTCTTTCCTCTTTGTTAGCAACGAGGTTAGAAATTCGAGATAACATGACTGTACCTAGTGATGTAACAAGAGAAGTTGCCATTTTAACTAGTGTTACCCCTGGTGTATAAATTCCAACTTGATCCTCACTAGATAAAATTCCTAGCATTGTTCGATCAAGAACGGTATAGATCTGGATAGCTATCATTGGAATAAAAAGCTTCACCGAACCAGGTAGATGTTTTACACTCTTTCTGAAAGGAACTCTTTTCACCGTTGGTATATACTGAAACAGATATTTCCATACTATCACTTGACTGACCAAATTTCCAATGGCATTTATTAAAGCATAAATTGCAAAATCGTCTTTACCCTTTACTAGAATGAATATCAAACCAGCAGTTATCAGACGAGCGGTTACTCCTCGCAAAGAAACTATCTTGAACTTTTCCATTCCTATGAATAAGAATGAAATATCAAAGGCTACTGCAAGTAGATTCAAAATTTGTATCAGATAAACTTCTATGAAAGAGGGATTAGAAAGATAGAGAAAGATAATGTAACTCAAAATAGCAAGGAAGATAGTCAAAGATCTCAGCCAAAAGAGTTCCCAAAAGGTTTTTTCTAACTTCTCTTTGTCGTTGCGAACGTATGCTATCAACCTACTCCCATAAAGATTCAATCCGAGTGTTCCAAAGAGAATGAAATACTGAACAATAGAATTTGCAAACGAAACAATACCAAATCCAGAAGGATCTAGAACACGTGTTACATAGGGGGTAGTTATGAGAGGAATCAGAATATTGGATATTTGTAACAGGACATTGTAAAAATAATTCTTTGCAATTCCCATTCATACCACCTTTTGTATCTTTTCTATAGCGCTTCCAATTACTTGATCCATGTTGTAATACTTGTACTCCGCTAATCTGCCAATAAAGACAAACTCACCTGTCTTTTCAAGTTTGGCAACCTCTCTCATATAAAGCTCTCTTTTTTTCAGATTATCCTCTGTCATCACAATGTAATATGGCTCTCCTTCTGCTTTCGGATATTCAAAACAAATGGTGGTCACAGGAGATTTTTCATTCAAAAAATGTTTGAACTCGGTTATTCTAGTCCAGTCATAGTCATTTGGATAATTCACCACAGCAACGGGTTGGTAATATTCGGTGTGGTAAGTTTCAAATCGTAATTCCAAAGATCTATACTCTAGCTTCCCGTACATATATTCAAAGAATCTATCTAACTCGCCTGTGTAAACAGTTATCTTAGCTTTAATTTCATCTTTTATGTCGAAATAGTCTACCCCTAAAAGAATTGATATATTTGGATGATCCAAAATTCTTTCGACCATTTTTGTGTATCCTTCTTTTGGTATTCCTTGGTATTTGTCAGAAAAATACCTATCGTCTCTTGTGAATCTCACAGGTATTCTTTTTGCAACTTTTGGTGAGAGTTCTTCTGGATCTCTTTTCCACTGTTTTATGGTGTAGTTTTTGAAAAATAGTTCATAAAGTTTTTCCCCAACCTGTGAAACTATCACATCTCTGAAGTTTTTTGGCGGGTCATTGTAGCGTGACTTTTCAACTTCCTTTCTCAAGAACTCTTCCACTTCATACGTGGCAACTTTTTTTCCGAAGATCTCAACGATCGTGTCTCTGTTAATCGGAAAAGGCACCAATCTTCCTTCCACATAGCTCAGCACCTTGTGTTGGTACGGATGGAATCTGCTGAATCTGCTTACAAAATCCCACACTTTCTTGTTGTTTGTATGAAAAATATGAGGACCATAGGTATGGATAGTAATGTTGTGCTCGTTCTTTTGATCGTGGCAATGCCCTGCTATATGTTTCAATTTTTCAACCACTAAGACTTTTTTTCCTCTTTCTGCTAATATCCTTGCTGATGTCGCACCTGCTAAACCTGAGCCGACCACTAAAACATCTGTTCTCATTACTTCCCTCCTTTCATCTAAGAGTTTCTATGGCTCTGAAAAGCACCTCTTTGAAATCTGAATAGCTTTTTATTTCCTCTTTTTCAATTCTATTTTTTATGTTTCCTTTTAATAAGTCCTTGAGCTTATCATATAAATCATCGTAATTTTCGTATATTATTCCATAGTTCTTTTCAAGTATAAGTTTTT
>JAGGYQ010000003.1 GCA_021162425.1 Candidatus Aenigmatarchaeota archaeon | reverse complement strand
TGAAAAAATCAGGGACAAAGAAAGGTGATGTCATATCTTTTAAACCGACAAACAGCGGTTTAAAAGATATGACATCACCTTTCTTTGTCCCTGATTTTTTCAGAATACCGGCGTTCATTTCGAGCACATATTTGCATGGTTTTTCAGGTGTGTATATTTTCCATGTTTTTGGATTTATACCAATCGGTCTCGCATTTTCTACTATGTCAACCACACGCCAATCAGAAGAGATAAATGCTATATCTATTGGAAAACGCATGCCCATCGTCCATATTCCATGATGTTTTTCCTCACGAAAAACCATGAGAAGCCCTGAATTAATTGGAATGTGTCTTTTGAACATCAATCCCTTTGTTTGCATCCAAACAGAATTCGCAACCTCGGTCTGCTCTACAATTATCGTATGCCTCGATGAATTTTCAACTCGCATTTAAAATAATCACTCAAATCATTTAAATTTATCAAGTCTGTCCTTAAGCTCGTCAAGCCTTTTACGGTCGAAGACAAACGTATCTATGCCTGCCTTTTTCAAAAGCTCAATACCTTCTTTATCGGGATAATCGTCTATGTAAACGACACGCTTTATGCCCGCATTTATTATCATTCGCGCGCACATTTTACATGGTTTTGCATTCACGTAAAGCGTAGCGCCTTTAAGTTTGGAGGGGTCACCACGGATTATAGCGTTCTGTTCGGCGTGGACGGCATCACAAACTTCCATTCTTGTTCCAGAAGGGATGTTAAGCTTCTCGCGTATGCAGCCGATTTCATCGCAGTGCGGAAGACCGCTCGGCGGACCATTATAGCCAGTAGAAACAATAACATTATTCTTAACTATCACACAGCCGAAATGATGTCTTGTGCATGTAGACCTCAAACCAATATCCTCAACTATCTTCATCCAATATGTATCCCAATCCGGTCGCTTCCATCCCTCGTATTTTCCCATAAAGTTTAATGGTTTTCGTGTTTTTTAACTTTTATGGTTGAACAATAAAATCATTTAATACTTTTTCTCAAAAATTCATATGATAGATGAAATTGGGCATAATTGTGGTATAGCTGCTGTTTTCAATTCTAATTCGTTGATAAAAGAATTATATTTAGTAGGAAGTTCGTTGCAACACAGAGGTCGGGAAGCAGCTGGCATTTCGGTTGTGGAAGATGGTGTGATAAAAACATTCAAGGGTGAAGGTACAATCAATGAGGTTTTTAACAAACATGTTCCAGATGAATTAAAATCTGAAAGTGGCATATTTCATACCAGATATTCGACCACACATGTATCTGGTCTTGCTCAGCCATTATCAATCACGGAAGTAGCAATTGCACATAATGGGAATCTTATAAACGTTGAGGAGCTTTCAAAAAAATATAAAGCGAGTCCAGACATAGATTCTTGGTTTATTTTAAAGATGTTTGAGGAAGAAAACGGCGATTTATATAAAGGCGCTGAAAGATGTTTCGAGGAATGTAAAGGTTCGTACAACCTTGTGGCTTTGAACAGAAAAGGAGAAATTGCAATCTTAAGGGATGAATATGGATTTCATCCGCTTTTCGTAGGCAAAAAAGGTGAAACATACTATGCAGCATCTGAAGATATAGCATTAAATGGAATAGGCATGCTGGATACAATTGAAGAAGTAAAACCTGGCGAAGTTATAATAATAGGGGAAAATGGTTTCAGACGAAAACGTATAAAAGATGATAATAAAAAACTATGTTTTTTTGAAATGTGTTATTTTGCTCATCATTTATCTTTCATTGGAAACAGAATGAACAACGAAATAAGAATGGAATTGGGAAGAGAGCTCGCAAGAAAATATCCAGAAATAGCAAAATCTGTTGATTTCGTGGCTTACATTCCAAATTCTGGATCAGATTACGGCAAAGGTTTTGCAAAAGAAGCAGGCAAGGAATTAATAGAGATATTTGCAGTCAATAGAGCGCTCGGTCGGACATTCATTTCCCCTGAAAACAAGAAAGGGCAAAAATCTGAATACACAAGGTTTGAAAAGTCATACCATAAACTTGTGCCAGCCCCAAAACTTGTAAAAGGCAAAAAGATTGCGGTTGCAGATGATTCTATTGTCAGGTCAAATGTTATAAAAGCGGCCACCAAAAGGCTTTTTGAATGCGGTGTAAAAGAAGTGTACTTCATTATAGGTGTTCCACCGATAAAGTATCCGTGTTTTTATGGCATCGATTTTCCAACGCGTGAAGAATTGATAGCTGGCGGCATGGATGAAAATGAGGAAATTATCGGTGAAAAAATAGCACAAACAATAGTAAAGGAGTTAGAGATCCAGCCAGGGAAGATAAAAATATATTATAATGGCTTGGACACCTTGGCAAAAGTTTTAGGCGACGCAAAAATGGAAAATCATTGCTGTGCGTGTTTGACTGGAAATTATCCTGTAAGATGAATTTTTCCATCACAAGACATGTAGCCTTTTTTTATTTCAGATTTCTCAAATTTTAATAAAGACCCAGGCGAAAGATAATATTCTAATTTAGTTATTATTGTCCCTTGTTTGTTATTTTCTTTTTTATCTTTATCAAGATCGAAATAATCCCTTTCCGCTAAAAGTTCAACATCTCCCTTAAAGTTTATGTAGTTGTTATATTTCAAATGAGCGAATATAGGT
>JAGGYQ010000041.1 GCA_021162425.1 Candidatus Aenigmatarchaeota archaeon | reverse complement strand
ATATAAGACCGACGCTCTAAATGCCCGACGCTTCTTTGCGAAACGAACACCAGGCTGAGCTACGAGCCCATGATGTAATTATTAGGTATAAACGCATATAAAATTTATTTCCGACAGCCAACAGATGTATAAAAAAGATTTATATTAGGGATAAGACAAATAAATATTATGGTTTCAGAGATTATCGACCAGGATGAGGAATATGAAATAATACCAACTTCTCCTCTTAGGCGGCTCGAAAAAAGACTTGAGAGGATAGAATCAGGGAGCTACTCCTCTGAAATCAGCAGGCTCATAGAGCAGGTTATAGAATTGATAAAATCGAACCAGAAGATAATAGATTCAACCATAAAAGCCAACAACGACCTCATAGCAGAAATATCGAAACTCCCCAAAAAAATAGACGATCTAATACTCGAGATTAGAGAATTCATGAAATTGCTCAAGATGTCTGCAGAGGAGGAAGAGGTTTCTTCAATCTCAAAAGAGGTGATGCAGCCGTTGGTTGATAAGTTGAGCGAGTTGTTAGAGCAAAACAAAAAGAATTTCGAAACCAATCAGGCAGTGCTCACGACGCTCGGGATAATAGAAAAAAGACTGAAAAGATTGTATACGCCAACTACAAGTAGAATACAATCACAAATGCAATCTCAGCCTGGATATTGATAAGGAGGGTTAAATATGAGTGCTAAAAAAGGTATAACACCGATAATATCAATAATAATATTACTTTTGATAACAGTAGGGTTAGCGGCATCTGCTTGGACGTATATGAGCAATTATATGACAACCCTGACAGCAAAAGCCATTGAAATACCCACACAACAATGCATACAGGGCGAGAAGGCAATGGCCATCGTCCATAACATCGGGACATCGAGCATACTTGTAGGTGGGGCGAAGAGCGATATTATAATTATGAACAGCTCAGGTTCATCAATCCAAGGGACATGGACAGACCTTCAGGATAACCCTTTGACCAATATAACATCTGGTGGATATGGTAAAGTTGTGATAGGGACATGCTGTAGCGGAGACGAGTGCCCGAAGACATGTAGTTACAATTTCATAGTGGGTGGGAGATCATACACAGTTTCGGTGTATTGCCCTGGTGCCTAAATCCCTTTTTTCCTTTTTAGTTTAGAGAAATCTATTTTTCCCTGAGCCAAATATCCTTTGCCTCCGCCTGAGCCGCCATATGTCCTGCAGAAGTCGGACACAACTTTTGATATATCCTCTTTTTTACTCATACCAACAACATCACCTTCTCTGTTCACCAAAATTATTGTGGCGTTTGGTTGTTCATTAATTATATGTTCAGCAATTTTTATCATGGTTTTTCTGTCCAGGTCGAGTATTTCAGTAAACCTTTCTGTGTGCCCGAGTTTCTTTATTATCCTTTTAACTTCGAATTTTGCGTATGCATCCTTCGTTTTCTCAAGCAATTTCTTCTCTTCTTTCCACGCGGTGAATATATGCGAGACGATGTCGGCCAAGTCACTGAATCTCTTCTTCCTGAAGAATTCTTCATTTTTTAGGTCAATTATATGCAAACCCATTTTTTTTCTGAAATTGTTAACAGTTCTGTGGTCTTCGATTATACTGTTCACAAATTTCTCCACTGAAATTTTAACATGGTCGACTTGGACTGATAGAAGACGGGCAATATCGCGAATCTGTTCAGAGGGATTCTTCCTCACTAAATCTTTGTCTATCATCAAGTCAAGGTTGAGTTTATTTATGCACCGGATTATTGACTCAACCAAATTCCTTTCTCTGTCGCTTACCTCTTCTGCGGATGCGCCTGCCGTGAATTCCAGCCTTATCACACCGTCCTGTATTTTTGTTGTTTTTAGAATTTTTATTTTACCAACCTCTTTTGTGTTGTTTAGATGTGTTCCACCACATGCCTCGACGTCCACACCAGGGATGTTGACAATTCTTATTATTTTTCCTGGGACTGCGCCTCCTTGGTATATCCTCATACCGAACTTTCTTTCCGCTACATTTCTCGGGAGAAGGAGTTTCTCTATTTTTATGCCACGTTTGACTATTTTATTTGCTTCTTTCTCTATTTTATGCACCTCCTCTGGATTTAAGGGCAGGTAATGGGTTATATCAAGGTGCGCTTTGTCAATTGCCTTCTTTGCGCCTGCCTGGTTAACGTGATTGCCCAGTATCCTTCTGGCTGCGGCGTTCACAATATGCGTTGCCGTATGATGTTGTGATAGTATATATCTTCTCTCCTTATCTATCCGACCAGTAATATGTGAGCCTTCCTTAATAGAGTGATTTTTTGTTGAAAGTTTGTGAACTATTATCCCTCCCTGTTTGAATACATCGACAACCCTTTCATCATTTATATAACCTGTATCATGAAGTTGTCCCCCCGATGTTGGATAAAATGCTGTCCTATCCAGTATCACATACTCGCCAACAACTCTTAAGACATTGGCAGAAAACTCTGTTAATCTGTAATCTCCATAGTATAATATTTTCGTGTCAGGTAGTCCGTTTAGTTTAAGTTTCAATGCTTGCGGAGCTGGCAATTTTGTCTGCGTCTGCTTTTCGTGTAGTTTTGAAACCATTGAATAAAAGTTGTCTGGTATTTTAACGTCTTTGCCAAGTTTTTTTGCCTCTTCTTTTATAATGTCAGGCGGGATTCCTTGGCTGTCGTATATTTTAAGCAGCGTAGCCTCTGTAATATTGTCTTTGCTTATAATATTCTTTACGATTTTGACCGATTTCGCCTTTGTATTCTCGTATTTACGCTTTTCGACATCAAGTATTTTTGATACATTGTCTATGTTTTCATTGAGCTCTGGATACATGGGTTTGAGGTAACGGGCATGCCATCGGCAGACATCTGGCAGGTATATAGCCCAGCGGTATTTGTCAATAAAAGATAAAGACCGCCTTATCAGAACCCTTAAATTATAGCCACCGCCAACATTGCTCGGTAGACTACCATCTGCCAGGGCAACCAAGACGCTCCTCATGTGTTCTGCAATCGAATATAAACCAGATAATGGTAATATAGAATTTTTAAGGGTTTTCGCGTCAACACCGAGTTTTTTTGCGACGCTTTCCCATGCTTTCTCGATGTTCTTCACTTCATCGAGATTGAGCAGACCACCATATGGGATATATTTTTTTATAAGGTTACGGTCAATCCTTAGACCAGTTGCTCTCAAAAGTTTTTTTATTACCTCTGGGAATGATGCATCGTAAATCGTTTCACATCCTTGTGAAAACCAAGCATTTCTCTCTTGTCCCATGCCCATGTCCAAAACACGTATGTTGAGTGGCTTGTAACCTGTTTGTGTCTGCTCGTAAAGCATATAGACTTGATTTCCAATTTCGCAACCTCTTGAGAAGAATTCCATACACGAACCAAAGTTCCCTCCACCTGCCCATGCATCTTCATGGAATATTATGTCCGATTTATTCACACCGAGCCCAAACCTTAACCATTTATATATATGGTTGAAAACATTCGCTTGGTCCCATTTCTCAGGCTTGACGAACATATGCTGCCCTATCATGACAAACCCGGTGTTGTGTGATTGGGTGATACCGACATTATCTATATCGTTAAAGCGTAAACAGAATTGTGGTATGATAAGCGGGTTAGCTGGAGGCTCAACCTCACCTGAAATCACATACGGCTGGAAAGCTGCGATTGACGCGTTTGTATACTCCATTGTTGGGTTCCATCTTGCGACAACCGGGTACCTTTTGACAGGGGTGTAGCCTAATTTTTTGAACATGCGAGAAAATTTTTTCCACACGTCTATGTATCCAAGTTTGTGTTTTGCCGGCGTGTTTCCTATAAAGGCGAAGCCTTCGCCACTGCATGCTGGTTCACCACAGACTTTTCTGTCAGGGTCAGCCGACCAGAACGGTTTCCCGCATTTTTTGCAAATACCTCTGGTGAACCCCTCCTGTTCAAGTACAGATACTGGATAATATTTATCAGGCTCTTTCCAGAATTTTGACCTGAATATTTTTTTAATGTCTTTGTCCGACTTCATAATTAAATAATTCTTTGGTTACTACTTAAATTTACACATAAAAACAGACAGGGCCCGGCGCACCGAGAATAAAAAATTAACCGAAGAGTGCACCGAGGCCTGCAACAGCTTCTTCAGTCTTTGCCTCTTCCTTTTTTTATTCTTCCTTCTTCTCCTCTTTTTTCTCCCCTGGCTCCTGCGGCTGTGCTGGAGCTGTTTGAACAGCAGCAGCCTGTTTAATAGCGTCTTCTATGTTGACATTCTTAAGGTTTGATACCACTGCTTTCACTTGTGCTTCATCAATTTTGGCACCTGCTGCCTCCAATACCTTTTTCATACCTGCTTCATCAATTTCTTTTCCAAGTGAATGCAGGAGCAGGGCTGCATATATTAGTTCCATTTTCATCCCTCCTTTTTATCATCAATATCATTTTCAGCTTTATTTTGTGGTATGGCAGACTTCAACGCCAGCATATGATTGTGCGCTTTAGATATTAATATACTTATAGTTTCTTTTGTGATAATTCCTGCTTCAAGGGCAATCGAATATGCCTCTCTATACGCTTTTACGATTAGTAGAGGCAACGTGTCTTTGGTGACATAACCCGTATTATATGCAAGGTTGAATGCGTTTCTATACGCATCCGCGATATCATTTTTGTATTTCTCCAACGGAACGAACAGAATATCTTTCGGGTAAATAATTCCATTGTCCCAGATGCCAAGAACGTTCAGGGATATTTCCATGGGTTCCACACCGAGTTTTGCTAACACATCTGCGATATTCTTGCTTATTTGCTCACCTTTTTTAACGAGCAAAGTATCGTTTTTTACAACGAGTTTATCTCCCTCGACACTCACGGGAAGTTTTACTCGTTGCAATTCGCCTATAACAGGGCCTGGTTTGAGTGATGTGGGACCTGCTTTTACGACAATATCTTTCGGTGCTGTGTCACCTTCTTTTGCAGGCGCTGATGATTTTGATGACTCTATTATTCTTGCCAAATCGAACGGGTTGCTGTTGCTCATCAAAAGTGCGGGTTGGTTCTGAATCAATTCCTCAATTTTTTTAATTTCGTGAAGACCAGATTTTTCCAGCGCAAGCCTGATGACGCTTTTTTTAGCCATCTTTATTACGGCTTTGCCTTTCATCTTATCTCTTATATCCTGTAATTGTCTTGCGGGTAGTTTGAACATATCTACAATACCTATAACTGAAAATTTCTTCATTTCTTCTGCAAGCATTTTTACTTGTTGTTTTTTTCTTTCAGATACCATTAACTCACCTTATGACATCGAGTTTGAGCTTTACGGCAGGACCCATTGTCAGTTTGATGTGCGCGTTTTTTAAATTCTGTCTACCTTTTGGGAGTTTTTCTCTGACGAAGTTGATGACAGCAATGACGTTTTTCATTATTTGTTCATCTTTCATATTCTCTGTTCCAACAGGCACATGAATGACAGGGCTGTCTTTTAACCTTATTCTCACAAGTTTTTTTGCAAGTTCCAAAAAAGGCTTAATGCTTCCTTTTGGTGGGACAGGTCTGGGCATTTTTCCTCTGGGTCCGAGAACAACACCAAGATGTTTGCCCACAAGAGGCATCAAAGGCGCTTCGCAGAACCACCAATCATACTCTTTTGCGAGGTTCTTGAGCTTTTTTTTGTCCTTACCGAGTTTTTCAATATCACTTTTTGTGAGATTGGGGATATTCATTTTTTTCACTTCAGGCAGAAGCGTATCCACTATGAATATGACCTTGACATCCTTGCCCCTGCCCTCTGGAAGTGAGAATTCGGTGTTCAATCTGTTCTCTGGTTTTCTCAAGTCTATGTTTTTCAATCCGATTGCCAAATCCCATGTCTGGACAAAATTCCTTTTTTTTGCCTTTTCCTTCGCGACCCTTATTTCCCTCAAAAATTCTTCGCTCATACCATCCTCCTACCGAAGTAGTGATGCGGATATAATTCTTTAATTTTAATGTAAAGTATTTAAATGTTTAGTGTGGTTTCAAGAGTTGTTTTGGATAATATCTCTCTTTAAACATTTTCGAATGAAAATGGAAAACCCACGGTTTGTTTTTATAAGCTTTTCGACCCCCTTTATATCCAAAATCTTGAAGCCTTTCGAAACACCTTTTGCGATATGCGATCTTACACCCTCACCTATCAATTCTTTCTCGGTTTTTTTGAAGAACTCATCGAGAAGGGATTCAGCGTTTCGGTATCTTCTTTCAACTTCCGCGACCCACCTTCCATTCTCAACATATGTTTTCGAGTCTCTCCATCGCTTGAGGAATTCTCGGACATGTGTATCTGAACCTATGGGAGGACCAACTAACCTTCTTTTTTCTGGCAGTTCCCATTTTTTCATCTCAACTATGATGTATCCAAACTTCTCATCGGCCCATACATAGCTGTCTAAAACTTCGAATTCATGAGATTCAAGCAACTTTTTAATTCTTCTTGCAGTCTTTCTCATCTGCGGCCAGAGTATATCGTCAACTATGCCTTTTGGTCGGTGAAATTTTATCAAAATAAGGTTGGTCCCATGCTCTTTGAGATGGCCTTCGAGTTCACTGAGTTTTATCGGTTGTTCACGCTTCTCGAAAAAACTTTCATCTGGATTTTTCACAAAAAGTTCACATGCCTTCACAAATTTCACAAAATTATCCGGTGAGAGTGAGGCAGCAACATTTCTTTTCGGGTCAGTGGGGTCAATAACTACAAGTGGCTGGTCTTTGAAATAAACTTGCGGATCTCTCACGGTGCAATGCCTTTCTATATCTATAAACACAACAGGCTTCCATTTACTAGCCCGCCTCACGAGATTCTTGAATGAACCATAATATATAATCAGGAGTTCGCACAAATACCCAGAGAAACCGCGTGTCCTGAGGTCAGAACCGTATATATCAAGTGATTTGCAGAACTGTTTCAAAAGCCTGACGTCCGTGGACATTGCTGGCTTGAGATTATTTTTTATGTATTCGTTGTGGAAGGGCGTTCGATCAACAGCAGACTTGATGCAGGATGCTGACTTTACTCTGTAACATGGAACGATGTCTATAGAGAATTCACCGAACTTGCCACGAATATAAGGATGCTCGGCGTATGCTATTTCATATGAGCCGCCGAGTCTTTTCATTATCTTCTTGCCTAGTTCGAGCCCTTTCTGCTCAAGCACCCTTCGGCTGCATGATTCAGGAAATAGTATGAAAAGGTCGAATTCTTTTTTATCGGAGAGCCATGTGTCTCTTATAGTAGAACCTGATATCGTTTTTTCAAAACCGAATGGTTTTATGATATTATCTGCTATTTTTTCTACTTTCGAAATAAGTGAGAAAAGGCGATTCTGCTCGCTTTTCGACGGTGTTATTTTTTTGGCAACTCTCTCTAAAACTTGGTCGAGCCTGTTCATAATTAATTTTTATTCCAGGCATATAATTAATCAATGGGAATTATGAGTAGCCATGTATCAGAAGAAGAGTTGCAAAGGTTAATACATCAACTCACCGATAAATTAATAGTGGTTGAAGGCAAGAAAGATGAAGAAGCTTTAAAAAGTTTGGGGCTGAAAAATATTATTGTTATTGATGGCAGATCTTTATACGAAATCGCAGGCATGCTGAAAGAACGAAAAGAGGAAATAGTAATACTCACGGATTTTGACAGTAAGGGCAGACATTTGAATTCAAAGCTTAAATTTTTACTTCAGAAATATAAAAAGCGAGTGAACTCAAAATTAAGAGGGAAGATGATGCGACTTGGAAAAAATAAGATAGAAGACATGTCAAATTTAAAGGAGGTTGATGCTCATGTCGAAGTTAGCTCCTACTTCAATAAAATACGTAATAAAGGCTCAAATAAATGCAAGGGGAGTAATAGAAAAACCTGACGTTATAGGTGCGATATTTGGTCAGACAGAAGGACTGCTAGGTCCCGATCTCGATTTGAGAGAGCTGCAACGGACAGGTAGAATAGGCAGAATTGAAGTGAACATACATTCTGAAAAGGGCAAATCTTATGGCGAAATAATAATACCATCTTCTTTGGATTCCGCTGAAACAGCACTAATAGCAGCAAGCTTGGAAACAGTCGAGCGTGTCGGACCATGTATAGCAAAAATAACAGTCAAGTCAGTCGAAGATATACGGGCGATGAAAAGAAAATTTGTTATAGACAGAGCGAAATCAATATTGAAAGACCTCATGGAAAGAGGAATGCCAGATGTCACAAAAATAGCAGATGATATAAAAGAAGAAGTGAAAACATTCGAAATTACAAAATATCAAGGATTGACATGCGGTCCTGCGCTTCTAGATTCAGATGAGATAATAGTTGTCGAGGGAAGGGCTGATGTCATAAATCTTGTCAAACATGGTATAAAGAACGTTATAGCTATAGAGGGGTCAAATATTCCTGACCCCGTGGTTCAATTGACAAAAGAAAAAATAACAACAGCATTTCTCGATGGCGACAGAGGGGGTAGTTTGAATCTAAAGAAGTTACTGGAAACCGCGGATATAGACTACGTGGTTTTTGCGCCTCAGGGGAAAGAGGTCGAGGAGTTAAGCAAAAAAGAGATATACAAGGCTTTGAGAGATAAAATTTCGGCGTCGCAGTTTAGGCTCGAAGAACCAAACAACTATAATCATATACACGAGGAGGCAGTTAATGCGGATACAGATTTAGAGAAAACCACAAAGCCATTATCATCGAAAAAACACAGGGTGGAAATTACAAAAGAGCAGCGTGATATGTTCAAAAAGACACTAGAAGACTTGATCGGCACGAGGGCAGCATGCATATTCGATTCATCGCTGAATCTCTTGGGCAAAGTTCCTGTCAAGGAGCTTATGAATACTTTAAAAACAATTGAGAACCCATACGTTGTGATTTTCGACGGCAAAATCGATTACAGGCTTCACTCATTGGCGAAGAGAAAGGGTGTGAAGTTCCTTGTGGGCATGAAGATGGACACCGACATGAAGAAGAATGAATACGTGCTGTGTAAAGATGACTTATAGATGCGGTGAAACAATTTATGTGAGTTTCACGAATTAATAATAGTGGGGATAGTATGGAGGAATTATTGAAAAAACTCATCGAAACATCTTCGGTGTCTGGTTGCGAAGAGAATTTGAGAGATTTTCTGATCAAGCAAATTAAGCCGTATGTCGACGAGACAAGGGTGGATAAAATAGGAAATGTGATATTCAAGAAAGGAAGTGGCCGACCAAAGATAATGATAAATGCGCACATGGACGAGATAGGGCTTATGGTGAAACATATAGACGAGAAAGGGTTTATAAAATTCAGTCCTGTCGGTGGTGTTGACAAAAAAATTCTTCCAGGTCAGATAGTGAAAATCCATGGTTCCAAAAAAATAGTCTCTGGTGTTATTGGATTTAAACCGATACATGTGCAGAAAAAGGAAGAGATGGAGAAGATACCCAAAATCGATGAGATGTTTATAGATGTTGCTGCTAAGAAAGACAAGGACGTTGCCTCGCTTGGGATATCAGTTGGTGATTTTGTATCGTTCAGCCCGCACATAACAAAGCTTTTTGGCTCACGTGTATGTGGTAATGGGTTTGATGATAGAGTGGGATGCTTGATGATGATAGAAATTGTGAAAAAACTGAAGAATTTTAAAGGCACACTTTATGCTGTCGGTTCAGTAAAGGAAGAGATAGGGCTTGTTGGCATAAGAGGAGCTGCGTTCGGGATAAATCCTGATATTGCAATTTCGCTTGATGTTACAATCGCAGGCGATGACCCATATTTAAAGCCCGGTGAGTCTTTGCCAGTTTTGGGTAAAGGCCCAGCCCTTCTGATTAAAGACGCTGTTGCCATTGTGCAGAAAAATGTAAGAAAATGGATAGAAGGTGTCGCGAAGAAAAACAAAATCAACATTCAGTATGATATAATGGACAACGGCGCCACAGACTCTTCTATTTTGCCTATGATAAGGGAAGGCATACCATCAGCCGCGGTGCTTATACCTTCACGTTATGTGCACACGCCTGTAGAAATAATTGACATGAGTGATGTGAAGGAAGGTGTGAAGTTAGTCTCCTTGCTTGTGAAAACTGCTCACAAATATTTTAAGTAAGTAGTTGTATGTATTTCGGTATTGGTATTATCTCTGCTTCACCTCTAAATACTTGGACATGCCCCACAATGTTGATTTTAGTACCTGTTCTTATTTCATTCATTTTCACGTTTTTCATTTCAAGATAATGGATGATATCGTTCCATAATATGACTTTTATTTTACCTGTCCTGTCTTTTACATCAAGAAATATGTGACCGTCCTTTCTTTTAACATTAACAATTTCACCTGTTATGTTCACACACTTCCCAACAAATTCGCTGTTTATATCACCTATATTCACATGCGGTTCATTTAGATTAGATGAGATAAGGTATAATAATATCAGAGATATCACAAAACCAACAATTGAAGCCCTTAGGAGAGCATGTTCATTCACATGTTCACCTGTGCTTGAGGTTGAATATTGAAATATCCTTGTATATTGGGCCTTTTGGTGTTAATGTGCTTGATTTTAGTTTCACATTTTTCACGGTAATTTCACCTATATACACATCTTTATTTTCGTTGATGAATCTGAAAAGTGAATCTTTATTTCTGGCGGATTTCACTCGGCATAATGTTATATGCGGTGAATGTGTATTAAATTCACCGAAATTCACATAATTTTTTATTCTTCTTACCATTTCCAGGAATTGGTCTTCACCTTCCTTCACACCTAACCATATAACCTTTATATAATTTTTTCCGCCAAAATAACCAATACCGCCTATCTTCATCCTGAATTCGTGAATATCTACAAGAGCATTGCCTATTTTTGCCTTGGTCATGTTAACTTCATTTTCATTCAATTCTCCAAAAAAGACCATGGTGAAGTGTAGGTTTTCTTTTTTTACAAATTTCACATCTACATCTAACTTTTTCATTCTGTTTTGCAATTCCGCTATCTGTTTTGCAATGCCATTATTAACGTCTATGGCAAGGAAACATCTCATAGGATTAATTTTCATTTTGTATATATAAATTTTCATCAATTCACGAAAAATTTAAATAGCTTCACTTCATTAATATGAAATTATGAATATGGAAAAAAATATAAGTGAAGAATATATGAAGATGTTTGGAGTAAGGGAGAATCCATTCACTTTCAGGATACTCCCGGAGTTATTTGTTGGTCATATGAATGAAATAAATAGACTTGTTTACAATATAAAATCAGGAGGCAAGATATCATTACTGGTAGGGCCGACTGGCTCTGGTAAAACCACAATGATGAAATACATCTCAGACAATCTATCTGAACTGAGAACTGTCTATATTCCAAAACCACCGGGCAATCCAGAAGACTGGGTCAAGATTTTCACGAATTTCATCACATCTTCATTTATTGAAAGATTATTTTCACGGAAAAAGAGTTTAAATCTATACAACCTTAGCGAATGGGTGAATAAGAAACTCAAAAATGAGAGGATAGTGATGCTGGTGGATGAAGGACATGAGGCAAGCATGGAGACGTTAGAATGGCTACGCACATTATCAGACCAAATAGATAACCTGTCAGTTGTTATCGCAGGACTTCCATCACTCGAAACATATCTTAGAAAAAATCTCGAGACATTCATAAGGCGCGTGAATACGAAACTTGAACTTACAAACCTTACTAAGACAGAGACGAGAGAGCTTGTGAAGAGAAGAATTGAGTGGGCTGGTGGTGAGGATATCAAACCGTTCACATCTGAAGTTATAGATTGTATATATGAGAAAACAGGCGGGTTTCCCAGAGATGTTATAAGAATATGCAACCATCTCATGCAAAAAGCTGCTGAGAGAGGAATAAGCACGATAGACAGCAACTTTATCAGAGAAGTAGAGGATACTGCAAGCATCGAGCGCAACCAAAAATTATCTTTGAGTTCGCTGGATGAGCTGCCATCCAAACAACGAAATATAATAGAAATACTCGCAAAAGAGGAAGACCTTACCCCAAACGAGATTGTAAAAAGAATTGGAATGGAGAATTATAAAAATCCGGGCAATGCTGTGAGATCTGTAAACAATATTTTAAAACGCTTAATAAAGGATGGTTATGTTACAAGACGTGGTAAAGGTAAGAGCTATAAATATCGCTTATCCGAAAAGACAAAGACGTTGTTTGTGAACGCATAAATTTTTAAATAGTTAACTCAAATATAGAATATCAACCAGAGGAGGGATTTTCATGGAAGAAAGGGTAAGGAGCAGAGATTTGGTTGGCAAGGTTATTGTCTCGGAAGAAACCGGTAAAAAGTTCGGCGTAGTTGGTGATATTGATTATATAGTTGAGTCTGGAGAACTTATCAACCTTGTCCTTGTGCAGCCAACAAAACACGCTACTGAGCTCAATCTGCAGGAAGATGAGAAAGGAAGGACACTCATTCCGTTTTCAGCTGTCAAGTCTGTTGGCGACTTCATCATAGTTTCAGAAAAGGACATAATTTAATTTTTATTTCAAATATAAATTTTGACCGGGTCAATATTATATTATGGCAAAAAGGGGATTTTACAAAAAAACGATAAAGAATGCGTTGCTGATATTCGATTTACTGAAAAAATTCGGAGAAGATGGCGAACTCTTGACAATATCCAAGATATCGAAAATAACAGGTTTACATAAGTGGACGGTGAGTCGGACTATCGATATATACATGTCACCGTTTGTCGAAATCATAACTCCAGACGGGTTTGAAGATGTCGGTTTGAATATAAAGTTTGTGCGGCTGAAAAATCCAAATGTAACGAAGTTGCAGGTGATGAGGTTTTTAAAACTCCGGGGAACTCTCACTTTTTAGTCTCTTATTCCTTCAGGCAAGACCCTGAAAACAACTTCACCTTCAGGCAGATTTGGGGAGTCTATGAGCTTTGCGATTCTTTTTGTTTCTTTTGATTTCCTCAAATATATTCTAAAAGTCGCCTGATGACCAAGTATATGCCCTCCGATAGGGGCAGTTGGGTCGCCAAACAACACGTCTGGTCTTGCCATAACTTGGTTTGTTACATATACTGCAAGATTGTATACATCAGCAAGTCTTTGCAGATGATGTAAATGTTTGTTTAGTTTTTGCTGACGGTCTGCTAACGTTCCTCTTCCTGTATAATCTGATCTGAATGATGATGTCAAAGAATCTATTATGAGTAGTTTCACATTTTCTTTTCGGATTATATCTTCAGCCTTTTCGGCGAGTAAAATCTGATGGTCTGAATTATATGCCCTTGCAACAAAAATATTTTCAAGTGTTTTTTGCGGGTTGAGACCAAGTGCCTCTGCCATTTGCTTTATCCTCTCTGGTCGGAATGTTTGTTCAGTATCTATGAACACAGCCTTTGCTCCCAACCCACCTTTTTCCTTCGGAAGCTGAACATTTACAGCTAACTGATGTGCGATTTGCGATTTACCCGAGCCGAATGCACCGTGAACCTCTGTTATGGACTGTGTTTCTATCCCACCACCAAGTAACCCATCTAATGTTTTGGAGCATGTTGTTATCCTTCCTATTTGTGCTCTTTTCTTCAAGACGATGTCTCCTGTCTCGAACCCCATTTTAAGTTTTTGTCGGGCGGCAGCAATTATTTTGCTTGCTGTTTCGCTGCCCAATCCTGTTGCATCAGCAAGCTCGCTCGATGACGAAGCTGCTATTGCCATGAGGTTATCATAACCAGCCTCTTTCAATTTTTCAAGTGTTTTTTCACCCACACCAGGCAAACCTGCTAAATCGTCACCCATCCTATCACCTCTACTGTATATTTCACACCAGTTTTTTTATTTTTTCTACAAGGGAAAACAGGTTTTCAATCTCATTGTTCATGTCTATTTCTTCGATATCGTTGACAACAAATTCCAATCTGTCAGTAAAATGATTTCTTTTAACACGTCCCCTGAATATAAATTCTTTTCCAAGTAAATCTATCTTATCGAATAGGTTTTCTACACCATCCTTCTCTACTAAATCTTTTAATTCCTTACTTGAGAGACCAAGCAATTTTTCAGCAACGTCCCTGAAGAGCACAGCACGTATATTTCCTGTCCCGTCATCTATTACACACGAGATTACAACCGCATATTTTGGCTGAACGTTTCCATGCTCTTTGCATATCAGCGAGTTGTCTTTTTTTTCGAGACGTAGCTCGCACTGCGGACATATCTCAAAAAACAGGTTTTTCTTGAATATATTAACAATGCATGCCCTGACCTCGTTTCGCTCTCCCTCTTTGAAATCTGCGATATTTTTCCGCTTGATGGTCTCGAATGTAGTCTTTATATCTTTGATATCTGGTAGGCTTATGTGAATATTTTCTATCTTTTCCAACCGACCCATCCTCCCAAGTCTTAATTCAGGGTTGCCCCTGCTGTCAACTTTTGTGTAGCCACCAGTGACGCGAACGATATCGCCTTCTTTTAAATCATCGGCTATGCCTATCTCGTCGTTCCACAGAGAGAGGCGTATAGTTCCTGTGTCATCGCCTATCGTAAGGTTGACAACAGAACCAGAACGACCACGTTTTTCAAAATCTCTTTTCTCTGATATGTTGGCAACCCGTCCGATGACATCCACAGAGCGCATGCCAGATACGATGTTTTTTATCTTGAGCTGCCTTTTCGTTTCTTTAAGGAGGTTTACGCCAAGTTCTCTTGCCACTATATATGCGGCACCTTCTGCTGAAACTAGGCCGGAAAGCTCCACTTGTTTTTCTTCAATTTTTTTTCTTATCTCATCCTCAGCGACGCCCGAGTGTTTTGAAACCTCTTTTACAATTTCGTTCAGCGTAGGCATATGAACACCTGTAATAATAAGGGATTCAATTTATAAAAGATTATGAGAAAATTATGTGTTGAGAATTTTAAGACCTGTTGGCGATTCCATTAACTTCTTCGCTTTTCTAGCCTTTGTCTTGAACGGTGGGACATCCTTTTTAACCCATTCCATTATTATTGACGGGTCTTTGTAGTAGAGGTCCACAATCCCTTTCACTTCTCTGAAATCATTGACACCAAATTTTTGCATCCATTTAAGGACATTCACACGATTTTTGAGCTCCTCGACTATTTTTTCGTACGGCACACCTTTTGTGAAGGCAATTCTTCTCAGTAGGTAGGATTCCTCAAGATGTTCAGAGAATTGGTCCGACGATGGTATCCAGTCAAAGACCCTTAATGTGTGTGCACTCCCTGTCTTCGGGTCTATTGATTCTATTTCCTCTATTCCCTTCACCCTTCTTGCTGACTTCCCCTTTTCTTTTGCATGGACCATGATGACTATGAAGTCAAGAGTTTCGATGAGGCTTGCCGAGAGTTCAATGGGTGGTGTTTCCAACCGCTTTATAACATCTTCCACCGAACCTGCATGTATTGTCCCAAGAGATGAGTGACCGCTTGCCATTCCCTGAAACATAACATACGCTTCTTTCCCTCTAACTTCACCCACTATCACGTAATCTGGGTTCTGTCTGAAAGATTCTTTCAGCAACTCAAACAACGTTACCTCACCGTATCTTTTTCCGCTGGCATCTGGTACGCCAAAACCAATCCTTGAAACAGCAGGTATCCAATTTTCATGTGGAAGATTTAACTCTCTTGTGTCTTCAATTGAAACCACTTTGTCTTCGGGTGGTATGAACATGCTCATAACGTTTAGGAAAGTGGTTTTACCTGTTGAAACACCACCGCATATAAGCGCAGACATTTTTGATTCTATCATGAGCCATATATATGCCATCATCTCAGCCGAAGCCGTTTTCATATTTATAAGGTCTATGGGTGATAGTGGTTCGACCCTGAACTTTCTTATCGTGAATGTTGGCCCCTTTGTCGTTACATCCTTGGCAAGCGTAGCCTGTACCCTTGAACCGTCTGGGAGCGAACCATCAAGCAGAGGTTTTGCATATGAGATATACCTGCCGCAGCGCTCAGCCAGCTTTATAACAAAATTATTCAAATATCCCGCGTCTTTGAAAACAATATTTGTTTCAATCGAGCCGAATTTTCTGTGAACAACGAACACAGGTATATTCAGACCGGGGCAGCCGATATCTTCTATGTATGGGTCATGAAGCAAGCCCTCTATTTCATTGAAACCAACAAAATCTCTGTATATATAATATACTATTTTCACATATGTCTCTGGCAGAACATCCAACTCCTCATCCTTGATAATTCTCTGTATGCTCTCCTGTATGTATTCAAATGTTTTGCCCCCTTTTCTTATTGAAGACAGTTCGACGTCTATTATTTCAAGCAGGTCTTTCTTGATAGTCTCGAGTATCTCTTTCTCATGCTCATTCAGTTCTGGTTCTATTACGTTATAGACGAGACTTTTTTTAGACGGGTCCCATTTGATGTGCGCGTAAACAAACGGTTCAAGCAGCGGATATTTGACGTCTAATTCAGAAATCTTCTTGAATGAGGGAAACGTAATAATATATCTCGGCTCCTTTATATGTATTTTGGAATAAGAAACCTTATTTTTGCCAAATAACCTCTTCAGTTTCTCTCTCAACATTCCCCTTAGCATAAAAACTACCCCGTGGACTACGACCTTTTCTTCTTCACAATTCTTCTGTGTCTGGCGCATGCGGGGCAGGCATACATTTTTGTCGAAAGCAATGACATTCGTCTTTTCCCGTGTTCTTTCCTTATCAAGGGGTCTGTTATGGCAAAGCTTCTATACACAGGGAACGCCTTGTATTTGGGAACTATTCTTCCACAAAAACTGCATGTGACAACGGTTTCCTTACCTCTCCTCTTTGTGTGATGCCAACCTCTTCTGTAATTTTTCTTTTCCATGATGCCAACCCTCTAATTTTATATTCTGCAAATCTTTATATAAAAAGAGAAACCTTAAATAGATTATCGGGTGAGATGATGAAAGAAAAACTGAAAAAAATAAATGAATATGAATGGTTGCTCAACAAGAACGTTAGAGATGGGATGAATGTCTCAGCCAAAGTAATAGGAAATGTGAACATAATAAACGACTTGGATGATAACGCTGTCAAACAGCTGACGAATGTCGCTTGTTTACCGGGTGTTATAGAGCCTGTTATTGGTTTACCTGATATGCACTGGGGGTATGGGTTGCCCATGGGAGCGGTTAGTGCGTTTGACATGGAAAAAGGCATAATATCCTCCGGGCTTTGCGGGTTCGATATTAACTGTGGTATAAATTCGATACGCACAAGCCTTACGTTTGATGAAATAAAACCAAAAATAAGAGAGCTTATAGATACGCTTTACAAAAACATACCTGTTGGTGTAGGCGCGCAGGGTAGACTGAGACTCACTCACGAGCAGCTAAATGAGGTTCTTGTTCGCGGTGTGAATTGGGCAATAGAAAATGGTTACGGTGTTGTGAAAGACAGAGAGAGCATGGAAGAGAATGGTTGCATTCAGGGGGCAGACCCAAGCAAGGTGTCTGATATTGCCAAGAAAAGAGGATTGAAACAGCTCGGGACATTGGGGGCTGGCAATCATTTTCTTGAGATACAGAGAGTGTCGGATATATTCGATGAAGAAACAGCCAAAAAATGGGGGGTGTTCGGGAAAGACCAAGTTCTTATAATGCTTCACTGCGGTTCGAGGGGATTTGGTCATCAGGTTGCGACAGATTATCTTAAAATACAAGAGGGTGCAGTAAGAAAATACGGAATAAAACTTCCAGATCCGCAGCTTGCATGTGCACCTGCGAATTCAAAGGAAGGGCAGGATTATTTCTCTGCAATGAAGTGCGCGGTTAACTATTCGTTTACAAACCGCCTTGTTATGACGCAATGGATTCGCGAGAGCTTTGAGAAAGTTTTTGGGAAGGACTGGGAGTCTATGGATATGCATACGATATATGGTCTTGCGCACAACGTCGTAAAACTCGAGGAACACACTGTAAACGGAGAGAGGAGGAAGGTATTTGTTCACAGGAAAGGTGCAACAAGGGCTTTCCCAGGAGACCCGGTCCTCATCGCTGGAAGCATGGGAACGGCATCATACATATTGAAAGGAACAGAAAAGTCACTTGAAAAAACATTTGGTTCAACTGTTCACGGCGCTGGTAGGGAAATGTCAAGGCATCAAGCACTCAAAAAATTCAGAGGAACAAAAATACAACAAGACCTTCTAACCAAAGGCATAGTTTCAAAGGCACCGCATCCGAGAAGCTTGGCGGAGGAAGCACCAGACGCATACAAAAACGTTGAAGATGTCATAGAAAGTGTTCACGGACTCGGAATATCGTTAAAGGTTGTCAGGCTTGTCCCAGTAGGTGTTCTTAAAGGTTAGATATCGAGTGTGACAGATACTTTATAACCATCTTTCGTTTTTTCTACACCAAATTTGTGATATGTGACAGCTTTAACTACAATATCACCTTTTTCTGGTTTTATGGGCTCCCCATAACATTTGGCTTTCAGGTGATGCTCATCTATTTCATCTATTTCAAATT
This sequence comes from Candidatus Aenigmatarchaeota archaeon, assembly GCA_021162425.1. GTDB lineage: Archaea > Aenigmatarchaeota > Aenigmatarchaeia > QMZP01 > QMZT01 > JAGGYQ01. The sequence continues at coordinate 11,362 of JAGGYQ010000041.1, read as the reverse complement.
TGGAGAGGAACATTTCCTCAATATCGACTGTAGCTATAAGTTCCTGCAACCAGTTGAACATGAGGTCTTTTAAGTCGTTGCCTCTAACCTCAACCTGAACAACTCTATTGTGACTTATGCTGCTTACATCGCATATAATACTGAACAGCGCTTCAGCTGCATTTTCGAACAGCTCTTTCAAGTTCTTGCCAAACGCCTCGAACATGACGTCTGACTTAAGGTCATCTATAATCTTGTACTTCCTCATACTTATTCCAGACAAAATTTCAGAAACCAATACCTTGAATATCATATCTTGTTATCATGTCTTGAGCGCCTCTGCACTCGACTGACTGAATGATCACTTGGTCTAAATTATTTGGGTCTGTTATATCGACTGTAATAGTTTTGATGTCTTGCGGCTGAATTGTTGAGTTTATATGGATTACCGACGCGTTCTTTTTGTAAATCGTTCTTACAGAAAACCCTTTTAACGCCACGCTGCCCGTGTTTAACACGTGAAGCGTTAATGTTCCATTGGTGCTTGTCTCTGGCTCATAATACGCTCTTTGTATAAGCAATTGTGCTTTTGAACAGAATTGTAACTCTTCTCTTTGTGTTGTAACGAACGTCGTTGCCCATCCTGCTAATATACCGGCAACAATCATTGTGAAAGCTATTAACATTATAACCGCAATCAGAGGCGAGATACCTTTCCTCATATTCATATTTTATCACTCCTTAATTATATTTGTTGTTTCAGCCGAAAATGTTGGGCATGCCTTATTAAGGACTCTTATTTCCTGCGCCGTGTAACCTAATGTGTAGTTTCTTCCTTCCATATGGATGATTATTATAGCAGTTTCTTGTTCTGCGAGAGGTTTACTTTCTGTTATATTCGGGCTTATATAAAAATTTGGGTCGCTGGAATTAAAAGACATGACATCCGTCTCGTTCAATACTTGAACACTGAATCCGTAAAGTTTTGTGTTGCCAAGGTTTGTGATGGTTATTGATAAATTCTTGTTGCTCGTTTTAAACTTAGCTGAGTCTATATTGTAATTTGTGCTTGTCACGCATGCGCTACTGGCTTGCGATGTTCTTGTGCTAACCCAATGTGTGACCCACGACGATAACATCACACCAACCGCAATACTTATGGCGATTAGAATAACAGCTGCGATTACTGGAGAAATGCCCTTCATGCCCATATATAAGTTTTGTCTCTCTCTATTAATAAATTTAAGAGAAATTATTCACACGTTTTTTGACGAGACCAGAAAGCTTAAAAATAAATTAACAGAATCTATTAGTTATGATGTTTAAGGGGTGATGTGGATGGTAAATGTGTATTTTTTTGGAGAAATAACAGATAAATATATACTTGGGAACAAAGGCGCACAACTCAGCGAGATGACAAAAATAGGTCTGCCTGTCCCACCAGGTTTTACCATATCAACAAAGGTATGCATAGATGTCATAAAAAACAAAAAATATCCAGAAGGTTTGAAAGAAGAAGTAGAGGCGAACCTTAAAAGGCTCGAGGAGAAAACGGGCAAAAAATTCGGCGAGCCTGATAACCCATTACTTGTTTCTGTCCGCTCTGGCTCGTATGTCTCAATGCCGGGTATGATGGATACTGTCCTTAATCTTGGCCTGAACGAGAAGACACTCAGCGGGTTAATAAAACAGACAAACGACGAGCGTTTTGCGTGGGATTCCTACCGCAGATTCGTTCAGATGTTCGGCAACGTTGTCATGGGGGTCGAACACAAGAAATTCGAAAAAATACTCAGTTCTTATAAAAAAGGAAGGGCAGATACGGATTTGGCAGTAGAAGAGCTCAAACAAATAGTTGATGATTATAAAAAGCTCATAAAAGAAGAGACTGGGCGAGAATTTCCTGATGACCCGAGGGAACAACTTTACATGGCAATAGACGCTGTCTTTAATTCTTGGAACAACGAAAGAGCCATAGTCTACAGGCGACTTAACAAAATACCAGATGATGCGGGCACAGCGGTTAATGTTCAGGCGATGGTGTTCGGAAATCTGGGCTGGGATTCAGGGACTGGCGTCGGGTTCACAAGAAACCCATCAACAGGTGAAAACAAGATGTATGGAGAATACCTTCTCAATGCGCAGGGCGAGGATGTTGTCGCTGGCTTACGAACGCCAAAGCACATAGAAGAAATGAAAAAAGATATACCTCAAGTATACGAGGAGTTGCTCAGGATAAGAAATATTCTGGAAAAACACTACAGAGATATGCAGGATTTTGAGTTCACAATAGAAAAAGGCAAACTCTACATGCTCCAAACAAGGACAGGTAAGAGAACAGCGCAAGCAGCGATAAAGATTGCAGTAGATATGGTAAACGAAGGTTTGATCAATAAAAAAGAAGCCATAATGCGTGTAAAGCCAGAACAACTCGATCAGCTCCTCCACAAACAAATTGACCCGAAGGCAAAAGAACAAACAAAAGCAGTAACCAAAGGTTTACCAGCTTCGCCGGGAGCTGCGGTTGGGCGCGCAGTCTTCGACCCAGATGAAGCGTTCGAACTGGAAGAAAAGGGTGAGAAAGTAGTTTTGATTAGAGAAGAAACATCACCCGAAGATATAAAAGGCATGGCAGCAGCCGAGGGTATACTCACAGCAAGAGGAGGCATGACAAGTCATGCAGCAATAGTTGGAAGAAGCATGGGCAAACCATGCGTTGTTGGTTGTGAGTCAATAAGCATAGATGAAAAAGAAAAAAAGTTTACGGTAAATGGGACAGTAGTGAAAGAAGGCGACTGGATAACAATTGACGGTGGGACAGGCGAGGTATTTCTGGGCAGATTGCCCGTCGTTGACCCAAAAATAAAGGGTGACTTCGAAATATTTATGAAATGGGTCGATGGTTTTCGTGACATAGGTGTCAGGACAAATGCAGACACGCCCAAAGATGCACAAAGGGCAAGGGAATTTGGGGCAGAAGGCATAGGTCTGGCGAGGACGGAGCATATGTTCTTCGAGGGAGACCGTATAAAAGCGGTCAGAGAAATGATACTAGCCGATGATGAAGATGGGCGGCGTAAAGCACTAGAAAAGTTATTGCCCATGCAGAAAGAAGATTTTATTCGTATATTCAAGGCAATGGACGGATTGCCTGTTACCATACGCTTACTTGATCCACCTCTGCATGAATTTCTGCCAAAGGAAGACGAAGAAATAAAAGAGCTCGCTAGAGAAATGGGGATAACATTTGAAAAACTTAAAAGCGTTGTCGAATCTCTCAAGGAATTCAACCCCATGCTTGGCTTCAGAGGATGTAGGCTAGGCGTTGTTTATCCAGAAATAACAGAAATGCAGGTACGCGCAATAATAGAGGCTGCCATAGAAGTCAACAAGAACGGAGGGAATGCCAAGCCCGAAATAGAAATACCTATAGTTAGCATGGTCGAGGAAGTGGAATTTCTGAAAAATGTGATAGAAAAGGTTGCGAAAGGTATAATAGAAGAATCAGGCGTGAATGTGGAATATAAAATCGGAACAATGATAGAACTTCCAAGGGCAGCTGTTTTAGCAGATAAATTGGCGAAAAGTTTGGACTTTTTCTCTTTCGGAACGAACGACCTAACACAGACAACATTCGGATTTTCGAGAGATGATGCAGGCAAATTCATACCGCTGTATATAGAACGTGGAATACTGAAAGATGACCCATTCCAAATATTGGACAGAGATGGTGTCGGCGAACTTATGAGAATATGCATAGAAAAGGCGAGAAAAGCGAACCCAAATATAGAAATAGGTATATGTGGTGAACATGGGGGAGAGCCGAAGTCTGTTGAATTCTGTTGCGAGATAGGACTTGACTATGTTTCCTGTTCACCCTTCAGAGTCCCGATAGCGAGGCTTGCAGCAGCACAGGCAAAGATTCACGGGAATATTTAAAAACCTTTGGTAATATATAAACAACAGGAGATAAGCATGACCAAGGTTAGAGATGTAATGAAGACACATGTCGTAACAGTTAAACCTGACACAGACATGAGGACAATAGCCAAGATATTGACAAACAACAGAATAGGTTGTGTGGTGATAGTTGACAAAGATAAACCACTTGGAACCATAACAACAAACGATATAGTAACACTCGTTGCAACTAACAGGAACCCGAAAGACATCAAAGCGCTTGCATACTGGAAGGAAAGGGCAAGACCTTTCATAACGGTTTCCCCCAATGAAAACATATTAAAAGTTGCGAAGAAAATGGTAAAAACAGGGCTGAAAAGATTTCCCGTCATCGATAAAAATGGCAAGCTTGTGGGCATAATTTCAACAAAGGAAATTCTAATAGTCTCACCTGAAATGATACAGATTCTTTCCGAGAAACTCAAGGCAAAAGTAGATGCTGTTGCACGTCCAGACCAAACAATATCTGGTTTATGCGAGAATTGCGACCAATATTCGGATGAGTTGGTCAATGTTGATGGAAGATGGCTCTGCCAAGAATGTAGAGAAGAAGTATCTTGATGTTTAAACTAGGTTTTTTAAATTGTTTGCAAATTCTTATTTATGAAAACGGCTGTCACGGTCGCAGCGTTGGTTTGGTTACTTCTTGTCTATCAATCGTATGCATGGACAATAAACGAAGTCATGGTTTCGGGCGATGAGTGGATAGAAATATGCAACCCAGAAGCTGCTGAGCTCAACCTATCCTTGTGGAAAATTCGCGATAATTCAACATCAAATCCTGATCGCATAATATGCGAGAACAAGTCATGCGTAACAAATGCAACGCATTTTTTGATATTAGGTCACAACGTTAACATAACAACTGTAACCAACGAGAACGTCACGTATTTCTACATTGATGACAAACTCATAGGAAATGGGCTGAACAACGATGCTGACACAATAAACATAACGGGTAGTAATAGCTCTTTTATTTTTTCATATAATACATCTGCAGAAGATGAGTCATGGTCGAGAATACCTGATTGCTACGGGAATTTCACGCTTGCGAGACCGACACCCGGATTCGAAAACACACGCAATGATACGAATAAGAAAGCATGCGATATTGTGATAAGACTTGAAACAAACGACATATTCACGGGAACGTTGAAATATTTTATCATACTGAACGATTCTGTTTGCGACGGAAACAAAAAAGAGGCTAAAGTAGAATACTGGATAGAGAATTTGTTTGGTGACATCATTAAAAACCCGCATAATACAACTGTGAACATAACATGTTTTGAGAATATATCAAGGGAATGGACACCTCGAAATATTCACGGTGTTGACGCGTTCATAATAAAGGCAAAGGTGCATGCCCTCTGCAATGACACATACGGGATGAATAATTACGCAGAAAAGATAGTAATCCTCAAAGGACTCAAGCCAGAACAGGAGTCTTCAATACACATAATGAAGCTGTATCTCGGCTTGGATGAAAAGGCAAAGTTTGGTGACATAATAAAAGTCAAAGTCAGCATATACAAAGGGGACACAACAAAAAGCTCGGTCAAGGCATGGTTGGAGGACGATAACGAAGAGAAAATAAGTCGTGTTACCTATGCAAATTTCTACAGCAAGTTCTCGAATAATACACTCACATTGCCACTGTTAATAAATCCAAACTGTGACCACAAGAAGAGTGATGGAGATTATTACATTGTGGTATCAGGTCTGGGAAAGATTGACAGAAGGAAAATCAGAGTGGAAGGCATTTCGAAGACTTTGTGTAAGACCAATAAAGTGTATGTGCCCTGCTCATGCCAGAACGAATTTCGCGCGACCCGAGAAGCAGGCATAACAGCAGACTTTGTAGATTATCCAAAAAACTTATACCCAAACGAAGAATTTAACATCACGGTCTTGGTCAGCAACAACATGGATAAACCGATAAACATCACCATATATTCTTATATCTATAAAAACGGGTCACTTTTCTCTTATGGGTTAGGCAAAGGGGGATGGGTCAAAAAGTGGGACGCGAATAAACTAACAGTGAACATATCTGGTAATTCAGCAAGGATAGTAAGTCTTGGAAACCGGGTTGTAGGCAACGCAGGGACAGGAGAATATAAGTTGAAGGCAAGAATAAAATTAGGCAACAAAAAAATCGATATAACACGCTTTGTGAATATCACCGAGCCAGAAAGAATTGACGTCCACATACAGAGTAAAGTTAATAAATCCCATAAAAAAGTAACCATACCGACAGCAGGTGTCGTAGCGAGCAGACGAGTATCAATTTTCGATATCATAATTAATTTCTTTAAAAATCTGCTCAACTTATAAATAGATGAAAACACAACGGTTAGGACATACCTTTACTATTTGAGATATGGACCTGTAGCTCAGCAGGATAGAGCACTCGCCTCCTAAGCGAGGGGTCGGGGGTTCGAATCCCCCCAGGTCCGTACAGAAATGAATAAAAGTTTGCATCACCAAAAAGTAAATATGTGATTTACATGACAAGGATAATTTCAGTTGCGTCTGGTAAGGGAGGAGTCGGCAAAACGACATTTGTTGCAAATCTGTCCGCAGCTCTGGCACATTTTGGTAAATCTGTAATAGCAGTTGATGCGAACCTGACAACATCCAACCTCGGTTTACATTTAGGTGTTCATCTATATCCGAAGACTTTGCATGATGTTTTCGAGGGAAAGGCAAACATACACGAGGTTGTATACGACCATAAGGCCGGTTTTAAAATAATTCCTGCTGATATCTCGTTCAGGAAAATGAAATCTGTAGGCGTCCATAGTTATGTTGATGTTTTTTATGAGTTACTGGGAGATACGGATTTCATAATAATTGATACCGCGGCTGGTCTCGGCAAGGAAGCACAGACATCAATAGCAGCTGCCGATGAAATGATAACAGTGACAAACCCAGAAATGCCTGCTATAACAGATGCCCTTAAACTGGGTTTGCTGGCGCTACGGCATGAAACAAAAAATCTTGGCGTGGTTGTCAATAGGGTTAAAGGGGAATCACAGGAAATACCTATTGGTCATATAGAGAATATGCTTGGTGTCCCTGTGATCGGACATATACCAGAGGACAAAGAAGTCAGGAGAGCAATCGCTTTAAAAGAGCCTGTTGTCACATACAAACCGAGTTCTCTTGCTGCCCAGCATATCATGGCAATAGCAGCAAAACTTATAGGTGAGGAATATAAACCGAAAATACCAATTGGTCTGAGACTTTTTGGCTGGCTTACAAAATAATTTACTTTTTAAGAAGCTCTAACAAATCCGATAAATTCAATTCAAACGCGCACACAGGCATTTCTATCCCAAAATTCTCAAGAACCTGCGGATGAATTTCACCCATATACGCTACTTTCTTTCCATTCACAGAAATTCTTCCAACTCTTCCATTTATGAATGAGTTATGTTCAATTGACTCTATTTCATAATTCAATCCAAGATTCCTCATGATGAAATTGAGGGCTTGTTTCGCTTTTGTGAAGTTTGCATCTTTATCGGCTAAAGCCCATGCCAATCTAACAGGATTTCTTGCTTTGGTTTCAGCTTTTTCATCGTAAACAACAACCTCTCCTATCTCAAAAATTTGCTGTGGATATTCTCTATGTGTATTTTTTCCTAGAAATTCTATAAGATTTGGAATGATCCACGTCCTGAACACTGACCAGTTTTTTGAGACAGGAGAGTCAACCTCAATTACCTTCATTTCATTTTCATTAAGATTCATTTTGATTAAAAGGTCATCTTTATTTGTCAATGTGTATGACATTATTTCCTGCCCGCCCAGACCGATCATTATTTCAGTCACTTTCTTCACGAAGTTGTTTATTTCCGTCAATTCACCCTTGGATGAAATCTTCGGAATGATTGGCTCGATGTTGTTATAACCATATGTTATTATCAGATCTTCTATCACATCGACCTGATGCATTACGTCTTGCCTGTAGGCTGGGTGACAAACCGCTATCTTCTCTTTTTTTACGATCACGTCATATCGTGATTTCTCGAGAAGATCTTTTATTTTTGCAAGTGATAAATCAAGTCCTGTCAGTGATTTTAGATAATTCACATCAATTTCTATTTTTTTTGGCGTTAGATCAGGCGTTACGATTTTACCATCTGGATAAACAACCTCGACAGACTCTATTTTACCTCCGCGATCAGCCAAAGCAGAAACCATGATGTTCAGAGCTGGTATCAAATATTTGAGATCGAAACCCGAACATTCAATGAACACATCTTTTGTTTCAGTGGTTACTTTACCCGTGTAATCCGAGTTTATTATTGGGGGCATAGACAAAACCTGACCAGAAGAATCCATGAATATGGGATACATTTTCTTTCCTTTGAGAAGATGTGCATATTCCTTGCCTTTCGGATGTCTTTGGAGTATTTCGTCGAGGTGCATTTCCTCAGAAAACTCAAGTGGAACAAATTTTATATCTCTTGGTTTATACGCTTTATAGTAGATTGGTGGTTTTATCTTATGATAATCATAAACGCCTAAAGCAACTTCTTTTCTCTTCCTACCGAATGTTTCGCAGACCTTTTCCTGAAGCTGTATCATTTGGAATAAAACTTCTTCTGTTATATTCAGTCCTCTTACAACAGCGCAGACGGTCTTCGGTCTAATACCTTCCAAATTTTTATCAACTATAACCTTCATACTAGGTTTTTTGATTTCGTATTTTGGAATGCCTTTTTCTTTTCCGAATCTACTTCTCAACTCTCTCGCTATTCCCTCTATTGACCATAGATCAGGCCTGTTAGTATCGGCTATCTCTATTTTCAATCTATCTCCATCTCTATCTTCAATTTCACCTTTAACATATTCCAAGGCTTTTTCCAATTCTTTCTCTGTGAAGTGTTTCCCTACTAGGTTATTCAGGTCATGCAATGATATTTCTATTGTCGGCATTTACAACACCTTCCTCGCATTTCTTAAAAATTCAATATCACGTGAAAAAAGATCACGTATATCTGTTATTCCAAGCTTTAACATAGCGAGACGATCTATACCGAAACCCCATGCTATTACAGGTTGTTTTACACCTAAGGGAATTGTTAGCTCTGGCCTAAACACACCTGCTCCTGCCAGCTCCATCCAGCCGAATTCAGGATGTTTTGCAGATATCTGTACGCTTGGTTCAGTGAATGGGAAGTAATCAGGGACGAATCTTATCTCCTTTATTCCTGTTATTTCGTAAACGAATTCTTTAAGCAACCCTAATAGATGCCTAAAAGAAAGGTTTTCATCTATGACAAAGCCACCTAACTGATTGAATTCAACACCATGTGTCGCATCTATCACGTCAGGTCTATAACAGCGGACAAGAGAGAAGTACTTACCTGGGATTTCGATTTCTTTCGCCAAATAACGTGGTGATATTGCTGTATCATGCGCTCTGGGTATGAGTCTCGATGCGATCTTTTCACTCCATTTATATTGCCAACCACTCGAACCTGCAACACCCCTTTCATGCGCGTTTTTCACAGCTTCAACGAGATTTTTATCCAGAAGTCTGCCATATTTAGGCTCTTTTATTCTATACGTCGATGTCCAATCCCTTGCTGGATGGTTTTGTGGTTGATACAGGGCATCGAAGTTGAAGAATTCTAATTCGATGATTGGGCCTTCCATCTCTTTGAATCCGAGTGAAAGTAATTTTCCCCTGACATCTTCGAGGAACTCGCTATATGGTTGTCTTTTTCCTGCGTTCAGCCTCGGGACAGACACTTTTATATCATACTTTCTGAATATTTTTCCGCGCCATGACTTGTTTTTGAGTATGGTGGGTGTTAATCTTTCAATGAAGTCGAGCCTCAACCCTTTCGACTTGCTTATCAATTCCCTTCCGATATCCGTGAGTTTCACATGTTTCAGTTTTACAACATCTTTTTTTATTATATCCTTTCTTTTTATCAGTTTTTTTACGAACCCTTTTTCCTTGTCGGTTAGCTCGTCTAATGGTTTTGGTAGTTTTCTGAGGAATTTCTCTTCAGGAAAGCCATGTTTGAGTATGATGTTTCTTTCGTTTGTTGGCTCTATCTCTGTTCCATACAAGTTTATGGCATGTTTTGATTTCATAAGACCTATACATACCTTTAGCTCATCATCGTCTAATTTCGCAGATTTTTTAAGCTCATCAATGCTCATCCTGCCTTTAAGCGAGAGCAAGAACCTCTTTTCCGGCAGACCAATCTTCAGGTAAGCCTCACCATTTTCGCCAAGTTTTATGATGTCCATTTGTCTGGATTCGATTTTAATTGCACCCTTGTTTTCGAGCCATTGCAGGGCACGCATTACTTCAGCATATTTTAACTTGGATGACTTTATTATCTCCCTCAATTCTATCCCATCTTTAAGAAAAGGTAGCACTTTTCTTTCAACAGGGCTCAACGATTCCAAAATTCTTCTCAAATCCATAAATTTAAATTAATGGGTATTCTTTAATAATTTGAGCCTGATTATATCCAGCTGAATAAAAACAAACATTTAAAACATAATTTTGAATTTCTTACATGGAGCCGAGCGAATACAACAAGATTTTCTACACGCATATATTTGATAAGAAATCGTTGGGCTATTATCAGTCGCAGAAAAGAAAAATAGAGATAGTGCTCAATTTTTTCGAAAAACATAGAAATGGGAAAATACTCGATATCGGGTGTGGTGATGGTTTCATATCTTCTCTGATAAAAGACATAACAAAGGCAGAGGTTTACGGTGTGGATATAAGCAGATCATCTGTTGAAAAAGCAAGGAAAAAGGGAATAAAGGCAAAAGTTGTGAATATAGACAAAAAATTTCCATTCAAGCCTAACACGTTTGATGCGGTCTTCTGTGGTGATATAGTAGAACATATATATGATTCCGAAGCGCTTCTCATGAAGATTTACAACATTCTCAAACCGGAAGGATATCTGATAGTGAGCGTTCCCAATATAGCTGCATGGTACAATAGATTTTTTCTTTTGGTTGGTTTAATGCCCATATGGGTTGAATCTTCTCTGAAAGCATACACTGGCAATCCTTTCATAAAGGAAGGTGTAGGTCATATACATGCTTTTACCGAAAGATCACTCAAAGAGCTTTTGCAACTTACTGGTTTCAAAATAGAATCTGTAAAAGGAAGTCCTATATTAGGGGATGGTAGTTTTCCATCATGGATAGAAAAAGTGTGGAATTTCACCGATTCCATTTTTGCTAAGAAACCATCTTTATCTTCTGTGGTTGTCGTAAAGGCGAGAAAAGCGAAAAAGGGCGTGTCTAATTATTCACCAAATAAATAAACAAATCAACACAAGAACACGACATGTGCCTCGCCCTGATGTATGTGGTCTCTTTCAACCTTGTATGTCCTTATTCGGACTTACCAGCGGTGTGTACC